>JAGOHA010000016.1 GCA_017996395.1 Acidobacteriota bacterium
CACCAGATCGTCGGCGGCGACCCCGAGCTGATGGGCCGCGCCGCCGCCCTGCTCGAGTCGCGGGGCGTGTCCCGGGTGGACCTGAACATGGGCTGCGCCGCGCCGCGGCTCATCGCCAAGGGCCAGGGCGTCGCCCTGATGCGCGACCCGGACCGGGCGCGCACCGTCGTGGCGTCCGTGCGGCGGTCGTTCGGCGGTCACCTTAGCGCCAAGATCCGCCTGGGCTGGGCGGAATGCGCCGCCGGCCTGCCGGACTTCTGCCGGATGCTGGGGGCGGAGGGCGTCCAGACCGTGACCGTCCACCCGCGCTGGCAGCATGAGAAATTCAAGGGGCGCGCCCGGTGGGACTATATCGCCCGGGTGAGCCAGTGGGCCGGAGTGCCGGTAGTGGGCAACGGCGATGTCCTGACTGCCGGAGACGCGCACCGCCTCCGTGCGGAGACCGGTTGCGATGGCATCATGATCGGTCGCGGCGCCGCCATGCGGCCGGGACTGTTCCGGGAAATCGTCGACCCGGCCGCCCCGCCGGGGGATCCGGCCGCAATTCTGGCCGAGTTCATCGCGCTGCTGGAGCGTTACCTGCCGGCGGAGCGGCGCCTCTCGCGGCTGAAGATCTTCACCCACTGGCTGGCCCAACCGCTGGCATTCGGCCACAGCCTCCGTACGCGGGTGCAATCCGCCGACAGCCTGGCGGAGGCCCGCGACCGCATCGCCGCCTTCTTCGCCGCCTGCCCCACCGGCGCGTCCGGCGGCGCCGCGACGCCCGACCGGATTTGAAACCCCTTTACAGCCGCCGGCGTTTCTCCTATATTGATCATCCATCGATCCGGACCGGCCGGACCCGCGGCAAACGCCGCCGAAAGGGGCCCGGACACCGGGCGAGCCCGCCAGCGCCGGCCCGCCCCGAGGAGACCACATGAAACCACAGTCCGTCTCCGCCATCTACCCCGGGTCGTTCGACCCGGTCACCAACGGCCACGTGGACATCATTCAGCGCAGCCTCGAGGTGTTCGACACCGTCATCCCCGCCATCCTGATCAACGCCGACAAGACCGCCTGCTTCACGCCGGAGGAGCGGTTGGCGATGCTCCGGGATGCCGTCCGCGGGCTGCAGGGTCGCGTGGAGCCCATCCATTTCAGCGGCCTGCTGGTGGACGCGGCGCGCCAGCACGGCGCCACGGTCATCATCCGCGGCATCCGGGCGGTCTCGGACTACGAGTACGAACTCCAGATGGCCCTGATGAACCGCAAGCTGGCGCCGGAGATCGAGACCCTGTTCCTGGTGCCGGCGTTCAAATACTCCTTCCTGAGCTCGCGCCTGGTCAAGGAGGTGTACGCCCGGGGCGGGTCCATGAAAGACCTGGTGCCCGAGCTCGTCGACACCATGATGCTGAAAAAACACGGCCGTTGAGCCTGCCCCCGGAGCGCCCCATGCAGATTCCCGTTCCCCACGTGTTCAAGCGTTACGACATCCGCGGCATCGTCGGCGAGGAACTGACGCCGGAGCTGGCGACCGCCATCGGCCGCGCCACCGGCACCTACCTGCGGCGCCGCGGCCGGGCGGACGTCGTGGTGGGCCGCGACGGGCGCCTGAGCGGCCCCGAGTATGCCGCCCGGCTCATCGACGGCCTGCGGGCCGCCGGCGTCCGGGTGCTGGACCTGGGGATCTGCCCCACACCGGTCATGTACTTCGCCATCCATCATCTCGGCGCCGGCGGCGGCATCGCCGTGACCGCCAGCCACAATCCGCCCGAGTACAACGGCTTCAAGATCAACTGCGGTCCGGACTCCCTCTACGACGACGCCATCCAGGAGATCCGCCGGCTCATCGAAGCGGAAGATTACGAGTCGGGCGACGCGCCGGTGGAGCGCCGCCCGATGCTCCCCGACTACGCCGCCGCGCTGCGGCAGCAGTTCGGCGAACTGGCCAGCCGGCCCAAGGTGGTGGTGGACGCCGGCAACGGCACCGCCGCCCTGGTGGCGCCGGACCTGCTGCGGAGCCTCAAGTGCCGCGTGGCCGAGCTCTACTGCACGGTGGACGGGCGGTTCCCCAACCACGAGGCCGATCCCACCGTGGCCGGCAACCTGGCCGACCTGATCCGGGTGGTCCGCGAGCAGTCGGCGGATCTCGGCATCGCCTTCGATGGCGACGGCGACCGCATCGGCGTCGTGGACGAGACGGGCACAATCCTCCACGGCGACCAGCTGCTGCTGATCTACGCCCGGCAGGTCCTGGCCGCGCGGCCCGGCGCCACGGTGATCTCCGAGGTCAAGTCGTCGCAGGTCCTGTACGACGAGATCGCGCGCGCCGGCGGCCGGCCGCTGATGTGGAAGACCGGCCACTCCCTCATCAAGGCCAAGATGAAGGAGACGGGCGCCGCGCTGGCCGGCGAGATGAGCGGCCACATGTTTTTCGCCGACCGTTACTACGGGTTCGATGACGCCATCTACGCCGCCTGCCGCCTGCTGGAGATTCTCGACGCCGCGGGACAACCGCTCAGCCGGCTGCTGGCGGATCTGCCCGGGACCGTGAACACCCCGGAGCTCCGGCATCCGTGCCCGGAGGCGTACAAGGCGCCGCTGGTCCAGGCGGTGCTGAACCACTACCGGCGCGACCACGAGGTGATCGACCTCGACGGCGTGCGGGTCCGCTTCCCCGGCGGGTGGGGACTGGTGCGGGCCTCCAACACCCAGCCCATCCTGGTGCTGCGTTTCGAGGCGGACACCCCCGGCCGGCTGCAGGCCATTCAAGACGAGGTCATGGCCGTCATCCGGAAATACCAGCGCGAGATCGTGCCGTCATGAGCATCCTCGAGATCCCCTTCTTCAAGAGCCAGGGTCTGGGCAACGATTTTCTCCTGCTCCGCGAGGAGCACCTGGACGGGCTCCGCCTGCCCCTGCCCGAGCTGGCGGAAAAGATCTGCTCGCGAAAGTTCGGCGTGGGCGCCGACGGCGTGATCGTGTGGACGGCGGACGCCGCGGCCGACCAATTCGCCGCCCGCATCTTCAACGCCGACGGCTCGGAAGCCGAATCGTCCGGCAACGGGATCCGCTGCCTGGCGGCGGCGCTCTGCCACGCGGGGATCGCGCGCGGCGAGCGCCTGTCGATCCGGACGTCCGGCGGCCGCAAGCAGGTGACCGTGCTCAGCCGGGCGAGCAACGTGTACACGTTCCGCACGGATCTCGGTCCCGCCACCTTCGACCCGGACGCGATCCCGCTGGCGCTGCCCGGCCCGGCCGGACCGCCGCCGCTGCGGCTCCGGTTGGAAGCCGGCGATGCGACCTTCGAGGCCACCCCGCTGGCCGTGGGCAATCCCCATTGCGTGGTCCGGGTGGACCGGATTGATTTCAACGCCCTGTACGCGACCGGCCCGCTGCTGGAGCGCCATCCAGTCTTCCCGGCGCGGGCCAACGTGGAGTTCGTCCGGGTCGTCGACGCCGCCACCATCGAGATCGCCATCTGGGAGCGCGGCGTCGGCCACACCCTGTCATCCGGCACCGGCAGCGCCGCCGCGGCCGTGGCGGCCATCGCCAACGGGTGGACCGACAGTCCGGTCCTGGTGCATATGGAGGGCGGCGAAACCCGCGTGAGCTGGGACCGCTCCGGCAATGTCATCCAGGACGGACAGGCCCAGTTCGTGTTCCACGGGCTGATCGAGTCGCACGCCCTGAAATACTGAAATCCGTCCGGGGGCACCATGCCGGCACCCCGCCTGTCCGTCATCTGCATCCGGCCCCAGGGGAGCGCCAACATCGGCGCCATCGCCCGGGTCATGGCCAATTTCGGTCTGGACGATTTGTATCTGGTGGCGCCCGAATGCCCCGTCGATGACCAGTCCTACCGGACGGCCTGCCACGGCGACGGCGTGCTGCGGCGCGCCCGCGTCGTGGACGCGCTGGACCCCCTGCTCCCGCGGTTCCACGGTCTCATCGGCACCTGCGGCCGCAGCGACACCAGCGCCTTCGGCACGCCGCAGACCCCGGCGGCGGCCGCCGCCGCGGTGCGCCCGCTGGCCGACCGGAATCCGCTGGCCGTGGTGCTCGGCCCCGAGGATCACGGCCTGTCCAACGAGGAGCTGAAGCTTTGCCGGTGGATCGTGCGCATCCCCACGGCGTCGACCTACGCCTCGCTCAACATCGCCCAGGCGGCCGCCATCCTGCTCTACGAACTGTGCGCCCGACCGGACAGCGCGGCTCCGCCCGCCGCCCTCTTCCGGCCCGCCAGCGACGCCGAGATGGAGGCGTTCTACCGCCAGCTCCGCGACCTGCTGCTGGACGTGGGTTTCCTGCACACCGACAATCCGGAGCGGATCATGTACACGCTGCGGCGGCTGCTGGGGCGGAGCGGTCCGGACCGGCGGGAACTCAAAATTCTGCGGGGGATCGTGCGGCAGGCTGCGTGGGCGCTGGAACAGGCCGGCTGGCGCGGCCGCCGGCGGGGCGGCCCGGACGCAGGCGGGATCAGACCGGATCGAACTTGATGTCGCGCAGGTTGAGCTGGAGGTTGCTCACCCCGTTGTATTCGTTGAGCTGGATGTTGTAAGCCACGGATATCTGCTTCTGGTAGATCAGCCGCTCGAACAGTTCTCCCTTCTTCCACCAGACCGCGTCGAAATTCTGCAGGACGTTGCCCACCTTGATCTTCAGGTGCTTGTCCTTCAGGAGCCAGGGCCCGGAGTACACCTTGACGTTCGACGAGGCGAACACGGGGATGGGATTCCCCTCGCCGAACGGGGCCAGTTCGTTGATCTCGTCGAGCAGCTTGAAGCTGATCTGGTTCAGGTCCAGAAAGGTGTCGACGTTGAGCTCGGGAATCAGCTCGTCGGGGCCGAGCGACCGGGCGGCGTGCGCGTTGATCGCCACGCGGAACCGCTCCACATCGTCGCTGTTGAGCGTCAGCCCCGCGGCCAGGGCGTGTCCGCCGAACTTGATGAGGTGGCAGTCGCAATCCTGGAGGGCCTGCAGGAGGTTGAATTTCGACGTGGAGCGGCCGGAGCCGTGGGCCTCGCCGTTCTCCAGCGACAGGACGATGGTGGGCCGGTGGAACCGCTCCATGATCCGGGAGGCGACGATGCCGATGACGCCGCGGTGCCAGTTTTCGCCGCCGAGCACCAGCACGGACTGATCGAAGATGTCCGGCCGGGATTGGGTCAACTCCTCGATCTCGTCCAGGATGACCTTTTCCTCCTGCTGGCGCAGGACGTTTTTCCGGTTCATGTCGCTGACGATCTGCCGGACGAATTCGGGATCGGCCGAGTCGAACAGGTCCACGGCGGCGTTGGATCCGCCCATGCGTCCCACCGCGTTGATCCGGGGCGCGACCTTGAACGCCAGATCGATGCAGGTGATGTCCTTGCCGCGGACGCCCGCCATCTCCAGGAGCGTCTTCAGGCCGATGTTGCCGGGATTGTCCAGCGCCTGCAGACCGTACTTGACGATGATGCGGTTCTCGTCGGACAACGACACCAGATCGGCCACGGTCCCGATGGCCACAAAGCTGAGGAACTGGCCGGCCTGCTCCTCCCGGCCGTCCTCACGCAGCAGCGCCTGACAGAGCTTGAACACCACGCCCACGCCGGCAAGGTTCTTGTCGGGATAGGCGCAGTCCGCCTGTCGGGGATTCAGGATGGAGTAAGCCGGCGGCAGCGCGTCGCTGGGCAGGTGGTGGTCCGTCACGATGAGGTCCAGCCCGATCTCCCGGGTGAACTCGGCCACCTCGGTGGCCCGGATGCCGCAGTCGACGCTGATCACCAGGGAGTAGCCCTGATGCTTGAACTCCTCGATGGCTTCCTTCTTCAAACCGTATCCGTCGGTGAGGCGCCGGGGGATGTAGAAGCCGCACACGCCGCCCAGCAACTGGATCGTCTTCTTCAGCACCACGATGGACGTGACGCCGTCGACGTCGAAATCGCCGTAGATCAGGATGTTCTCCCGCTGGTGGATGGCCCGCATGATGCGGTCCACGGTCCGCCGCATGTCTTTCATCAGGTATGGATCGTACAGGTCTTTCAGCGTGGAGTGGAGAAAGGCGTAGGCAGATTCCGGAGCATCGATGCCCCGGTTAACCAGCAAATGCGCCTGGAGATGGGAGATTTTCAGCGCTTCGACCAGTTGGTCGATACCCGCTTCCTGGACTGGCTGGACAATCCATTTTTTTTCGGAGTTTAAGCTGTTTTGGTTCGACTGCTTTTGAATCAAAGAGAATTATACCACGCCGGATCGACGCGGAACAATACATATTCTTGAAGAATTATCCAAATTTTTGGAAAATTCGCGGATATTTTCTCCCGTACTCTGGCGGGAAGCCGGGTTACCGAAGCTGCTTGCTGATCACCTGGAGCCAGCGGACGTAGGATTCGCGGTACTTTCTGACGAACGCCTCGTATTCTTCCTGCGTGGCGAAATTGTTGTCCGCGAACGATTTGTTCAGATAGCGGACCTTGTCGTTCTCCTGGATGAAATCGCCTGAACCGGATTCGATTTCCAGGCTGTTCAGTCCGAAATCGAAGACCAGGGAATAGTCGTTGCCGCGCATCATGCTCAAATCTTTGTACGCCTTGCGGTAATCCTTCTTGGCGATCTCCTCGTCGAGGAAGGACACGTTGTCGGCGGCGGCCCGGCAGTGGATGACGATGAGCGCCATCCCCTTGATGTGCTGAATCCCGACGTAGGTGCCTGCCGCACCCGGGACAGCGGTGGCAAAGTACACGATGTTCTTCTGCTCCAACTCACTCTTGAGCGGCTCGATGATCGCCTTGTCGTTCTGAGCGGACAGGCAGAGGACCGACGCGAAGAGCACCAGCAGGATGGCCGATCCGCGCACCACTTTATTCATGGATTCCACCTCGCCAATGATTCGAACAAACGCTTTCATTTTAATCGGACCTTCCTGTCATTTCAACCGGATATCCATATTTTTCAGGATCCCGGCCCCGGCCGTTTTCCGGCGGGTCGCTCTGCGCTCCATGGATAAAGATGGACGCAGGCGCCCCGAGTTTCGCCCGTCAGCCGCCCGCCGGACACCTTAATGGTATCGCCGGCCGGCCTCAAGCCGGCAGCCAGTGATGCGAATCTGCTCGGATCAGGATTGTTCAGGTGGGAAGGCAACCGTATGTTTACGCGGTCGCGCGCGCAGAGAGCGCCGGCGCGATTCCGCCGGAAGAAAAGGTCAGATGGTGTCGGCAACGTCAACCTTCCACGATCCAGTCTCAGCCCTCAGCTTGACAGATAGCCTTTTGATTTGAAATGTATTAACGTTTCCCGATATCCGGCGGCGCAGGAGTTAATTACACTCGCCTGAAGGCGAGGGATCTAACCCCTCTGTCGGACATTAGAAGGGAATCGATTTTCTCTTCGGAATTTCCTGCGTTGAACGAGGGGAACGGGCTTGCAGCTCTGCTGGCCATCGGAGATCGCGTTCAAACTTCCCCTTCTTGGCCGATGGTCTAACTCGGTTTGATCGCATACCCCATGGCCCGATAGCCGCGCTGGCGCTTTTTCCACATCCGGGCAAGTTGCGGCTGATCGGTCTCGGCGTAATCGTAGATGCGCACATCCTGCTTGTCGGCATGCTCCCGGTGCAGACGTCCGGCGTATTGCTGCAAGGTTCCTTTCCAGGAGATCGGCATGGCCAGCACCAGGGTATCGAGCGGCGGATGGTCAAAACCTTCGCCGATCAGGCGTCCGGTGGCGAGCAGAACCCTGGGCGCAGATTCTTCCAACGCTTCCAGCTCAGCAAAGACCGCCGTTCGCTGTTTCCTCGCCAAGCGGCCATGGAGGACGAAGCAGTGTTCGATCTCATTCTCAAGCGCTTCCCGCAACAGCGGCAGATGATCCGTCCGCTCGGTGAGCACCAGTACCTTTCGCCCTTCCCTGTAGGCGGCCAGCACATCCCCGGCGATAAACCGGTTGCGGGTCGCATCGTTGGCAAGGATGCGAAATACATCCTGAATCGGCGAATCCGGCGGAATTTCGGGTGCAGACAGCACCTTCGGCCAGACTTCCAGTTGCGCCGGAGCGGTTTCCGGCCGGGCGGCGCTGTGACGGATCGGCCCGCACTGCATGAAGATGATGGGCTGATGCCCGTCGCGGCGTATCGGGGTGGCGGTCAATCCCATCACGAATTTCGCCTTGGCCTGCTTGAGAATCGCTTCGAAGGAAAAGGCCGACAGGTGATGGCATTCGTCGATGATGATCTGCCCGTACTGGTCGAGCAGTTCGCCCAAGTCTTCCCGCCGTGACAATGACTGCATGACAGCGATGTCGATCTTGCCGGACGGCTTCTTCTTGCCGCCGCCGATGAAGCCCAGTCCATCCCTGGGGATTTCCAGTAATCCGGTCAATCGCTCCTGCCACTGGCGCAGTAAATCGGTACGGTGCACCAGCACCAGCGTGCTGGCCCGGCGTCGGGCGATCAGGGCGGCGGCGGTGACCGTTTTGCCAAAGGCGGTCGGCGCGCAGAGCACGCCGACCTCGTGTTTGAGCATTTCCGTCATCGCTGCCTTCTGCTCCTTGCGCAAGATGCCGATGAATTTGGCTGTGACCTTTCGTCCCGGCAGACGTTCGTCCTGTAGCTCCGTGCGGATGTCGTTCTCCTTCAACAGTTCGAGCACCGCATCGAGGCAGCCTCGCGGCAGACCGATATGCTGGGGGAAATTCTCGGCGCAGCCAATGATGCGTGGCTTATTCCATACCGGCAGGCGCATGGCCTGGGCCTTGTAGAACTCCGGATTCTGGAAGGCGGCGAGCCGGATCAGGCGGTTGGCCAGCGGCTGTGGCAGATCGGCCTTGGCGATGAAAATCTGGTTGGCCAGCACCAGGGTGAGCGAATCAGGTAAAGGGCCATCAATCCGGGCTGAGACAGGCGATCGACGCTGCCAGGGTGTGTTGTCCTCTTCCTCGGTGATAAAGGCTACATCCAGGGGATGGCGGTTTCCGCTGGCTTGTTGAATGGCGTCTTCCAGGTCCTGTCGGGACATTGGACGGATGGAGGCCAGAAACGCCCACTGGTCGGGATAGGGCTGCAAGTGTTCATCGACAAATACGCTGCCGCCCCTTTCTCTCGGTTGTTTCTGCAGGGGGAGTGCGATCAGGTTGCCGAAACCGCCTTTGGGCAGGGTGTCCTGGTTGGGAAACAGCCGGTCATAGCTGACCAGGGACAGTTGCCGGGTGCGGTCGCAGGTGTGGCTGATTAGCGCGGCCCCCAGTTGCCGGGCTTCACGGGCCGGAACCGGCTCGGCGAAGAAGATCCAAACGTGTGCCCCATTACCGGATCGGGAAATTTCCATCGCCGCCGGGATGTCAAGCTCCCGGCAGGATTGCATGAAGGTCTTGGCATCCTCCCTCCAGTCGGCCTCGTCGAAATCCACCGCGAGAAAATAGCAACTGTCATCACTCAGGAGCGGATAGACGCCGACAGTCTGTTTTCCGGCTAGATGGTCATAGATCACCTGATCGGTTACCGGCAACAACTGTCGCTGGTTGCAGTCACCGCATTTCACCCGGGGTTTGTGGCAGACACCGGGTTTCCACTCGTTGCCGCAGGCTGGTGAATAGCCGGACGTGCCCTTGACCGACTCCCAACGTTGGGGGTAGACATCCTCGCGTCCCCGGAACAGGCGGCGGAACAGGGCGATCTTGTCGTCTGTGCTGAGATGTGAAGGAGAGAGAGTCGGTCTCGGTGGAACGGGGATGGGTTCAGTTGCAGCCGGGTCTTCCCAGGAAATGCCGTGCCGGATCAGCAGGTCCTTGAGCCGGGCGTTCTCCTCGCGCAGCCGCCACAGTTCATCTTGCTCGCCATCCGATACCATCTCTTGTGAACATCTCCATCGACCTGATTGCCATGGCCGGCTTGCCAAAAGCCATGTCATGAGTCGGCCGCAAGTTCCCCTCTGCTACTCGTCGGCATGGTGCAGCAACCAACGCCGGCCTTTGCCGGTCAACCGATAGCGCTGGGTCGGGCTGCGCGGGGAGTCGGGCTGCGTGCGTTCGATCCATCCGTTTTCCAGGGCCGGGTTGAGGTAGTTGTTCCGGAACGTGGGGCGGTGAGACAAACCCAGAGCATGCATCAGATTGTTGCTGCCCAGCTCGCCGCTCCCAACCGCACGGATCAATGCCGCTACTTGGCCGGTTACTTGGTCGCCTACTTGGTCGGTCGACACAGCCTCACGCACGGCATCTCGCAACGCGCTCAGCATGAACTCGATAAATGGAGTGGCATCCGCTTGGCTGTCGGCCACCGCGAGCACTCGGTAATAATCATCCTGACGATCACGGATCACGGTCTCCACCGGCAGGTAAGCCAGCAGCGGTTTCCAGTTCCGTAGAATCAGGGTTTGCCACAGCCGTCCCATCCGCCCGTTGCCGTCGGCGAAGGGGTGGATGAATTCGAACTCGTAGTGAAAGACGCAACTGGCCACTAAGGGATGCTCGTTGGTGTTTTTCAGCCAATCCAGCAGATCCGCCATCAGCCTGGGCACACGATCAGCGGGGGGAGCCATGTGCACCAGCTGCTCCCCCCGGAAGATGCCGACCCCACCGGATCGATATCGACCCGTTTCATCCACTAGCCCGCGCATCAGCATCTCGTGCGCCGCCAGCAGGTCATCCTCGGCGCCGGCGTCCCAGACCTCCATCGCTTCGTAAGTCGCAAAGGCGTTGCGCACCTCCTGAATCTCGCGGGGGTGCCCCAACACCCGCTTGCCCTCGATCACGGCGGTCACCTGTTCAAGGGTGAGCGTATTGTTCTCGATGGCCAGCGAGGCCTGGATGGTGCGGATGCGGTTCTCCCGGCGCAGGCGTGGAGTCAGGTTCTGTTCGGCCAGCACGGTGTAGCGGCCAATGATTTCGCCGATCTCGGCCACCAGATTCACGACCGCCGGCGTGATGGTGAAGGGGGGCTGATACTTCATATGGCCTCCCCGGGTGATCGAAACGGCACGATTTGTATCGCGATTTGGCGCGATAGTCTTCTGAATGTCGCAGCGCGTGTCTTTGATCTGTCACAGCTCTTTGCTGTGAACCATGTCGCGAAGTTTTCGCATAACCGGCTGAATTTCAAACTATGCCACTCTGAACGCGCCCGCCCGATGCGGGTGATCGCCTGGGTCATGCGGTTGGTGATGGTGAACTTTGGAGTAAAAGTCATAGCATACCCCCCTCATTCAACGTCCAGAAAATCAAAACGGCCAAGTCGCAACAGATTTTCCCGGGCACGTTCAGCATTTTCGCGAACCTGAGGGTCTTCAGCAGTCAGGCCTGCCTTCAAGATAGGCTTGGCCTCGTTTATTGAAATGTATATCTGTGTGCCTTGGTCCATGGCATCCGTGATTTTCGCAAAGCACTCGACCACCAATGCCAAGTGATCCGGAAGCAGCTTGTTTAAGGCTTTCATCTCGATGAAAATCCCCCTTTCCTTCTCGCGCCTCAGATCGAGAATCTTCGAGTAAGCACGCAATCGCCACTCCGGATCAAGGCATTCGGCCTCCAGCCAAAAAGTGAATTCCTGAAGCTCCTGCTTCTCCCCGACTTCAAGACGCCAGTCGAAAAAGGCGATAATACGGTCGGTCAATGCTCTATCCAGATGCCTGCCGCTATTTCTCAATGAGCGACCTACATAATCGAATAGCTGAGCCCAACGCTCGCGATCGTCGCTGGTCTTGTTATAAAAACGCTCCAGCAGGCTTTCATCACCCGTAAGAGGGTAAACCTCCCAAAGGTAGTAGGTGAAAATGTGCTGGCCCAATCTGTCGACAAGATCTTTTCCGCCGACTTGGGCGGTCGACAGGATATTCAGGTTATCAATCGCAAATTCAAAATCCTCCTGCAGAATTTCAAATATATTCTTGAACGGACGATTGAAACGGATATAGCTTCCAAAAGCATCCCGCCAAGCAGCTAAATTTCCGTGAGGAAACAGGACCCCTCGTCGGTCGATGGCCCAATCCCGGTTAAGAGTGCAGATGTTGCCGAAGTGCATTCCTAGAAGCGCATATTCAGGCCGTGTTAAAGGGAATATGGCGTCATCGGCCAAGCGTTTCGAGAGAATGTCTGTCACTTCCCGCACAGGATCATCGGGCATATGACGAAGAATCCAGAAACCAAACTTGATCAGTGACTCAAGCGCCCGGCTACGAGTATTGTTAATGGCCTCGGTAAATGGGTCATCGCGGTTGAGCAGCACGGGGCGGTTGTGGTCAAGCCGCCAATCGAATTGGTTGCACACTTCTTGAAGGAGGCGGGCGAGAGTATTCCTTGCACTGACGGGAACTTCCGTATCCTTGCTCACGCATGCATCAATGAAATCGACCACGACCCGTCGCGAGCTGCCCCAGTCGGGATGATCACGAGATTCGTCTCGCGGCTCGGGTTGTCCTTCAACTCGCGCCGTGTCCGGATGCGACAGGACCCATGCACAGAACTCAAGCCACTGGTCCAGTTTGTCGAAATTCTTCTCCTTGATGATTTCGAGCATGGCTTTGAGCATTGCCGCGACATAAACCGGCCGAGCAATCCTGTCACGGTTCGCCAGCCAGAAAGCCAAACGCTCATCATCTGGCACAATCTTTTCTTTGAACAGGGACTGAAAGACTCCCGCAAGCGCTGAGATGTTGATCTCAACCAGCCAATCATCTCTCTCTCGATGCTCCTCGCTCCAGTCGTTCAGATAGGTTAGAAGCTCTTCATCCGTGAGGCTCTCAAGATCCTCGGCGGACTTCGGGCTCCGATAGCTGACAAAGCCGCTGGTTACCCCGCCGTAGGGTGAATAGCTATCATCGGTAACAGCTTCAGCCGAGGATTCACCTTCCAGCTCATCGAAATACTGCCGGACATCCCCGCTAAACAGTGCGGTGAATGGGCGAAGCTGCACGCGATGAAAGTACCGTTGATGCTTCTGAAAAGCCTCTTCACTGTACCGTTCACCCATCCTTTCTCGAAAATCCTTATTCGAAGGCCCGCTGAGAATGGCGCCGACAATTCTTTCTCGTTCGTCTTCACTGAGCAAGCGTGGACCGAAGTGTTCACTGGCCTTGTGGATCATCAGTTGGAATTCGTAGTGATGCTTCCATTTGGGATAATCTTCGTGACCAAGGATCTGCTCGCGTATCCATGGGAGGGTCTGGTCATTGGGGTGTGATGCGTAAAGGTGCTGCCGCAGCCGCTTGAATACTTTCCAGCGATGATTTCGCAATGCCTGATCCAGGGCATCAATGGATTCCGGGGCTTTGTCATAGACCTGCTCACAGGCATAGGTCAGCGTCTGCACAAGGGTTCCCTTCACATCCTGATAGTCGCGATCCGGCTTATCCAGCCTCCGGCACCAGATTTCCGAATAGTCTTGGTCGTTCCCTTTTTCGAAATCTTCCGGGTGCATTCCCAGCCTGATCATGCTTGCCACTGCATCAATCAGGATACGGGAAACCTGATAGGGCTCATGCTCGGCCAAGGGGCGAACACCTTTTTCCAGGATTTGCTGATATTCCCATTGATCGAAACGCGGATTCGGCTCTAGCGAAGTGTTCCAGGCTTCCGGGTTATCTTTGCGTCGGGACTGTTTTTCGTCCTCTTTCGGGTCCGGTTGAAAGGCGATCGCATACTGGATGATTTCATGTGCGGCGTTGCGAGGTGGCCCTTGGTCGCTTCCCCACTTTTTGAGAATTTTGACGATGAGTTCTTCCTCGCCCCATCGGTAGGGTGATTTGAGAAACTGCTTGATCAGGGGCTTGAGGCGAAGTGAAAGCGCAGTGTCTTTCAAATCACAAGCGATCGAAACGATTTCCCTCAAAATGCGAGGGTTGTCCGTCTGTTCCAGACCGAGAATGATTTCAACAACTTGTTCCGGATTTTGTTCGGAAACTCGTTGCAAGTAAAAGATAGGCCACCAGAGTGGAGTGATGATACGGCCGTCTCCTGCGGCCTCTACACCAGGTGGGTTCTTGAAAAAACCATTTTGGGATAACGGATTGATCCATACCGGATTATCGACGGTTTTAAAAAAGTATGCGTAATTGGCGCCACGGCGCTTGATTAACTCAAGCATGTTTTCAACCGCGCCTTGTTCAGGTTGCGGCTTCTCTAAAATCGTTCGAATAGCGCCTTGATCCTGAGCAGTTATCGGGGCCAACAGATCGATGACAATACGCTCGGTCAGAGAAAGCTGCTGCCAAAATGTCTCCTCATCGGGATGAGTGTTGTGATGGGCCAGTGCCTCAAAAAATTTCCACACAGAGTGAAATCGCTCGGATTTCTCCAATCTGATCCCTTGATCCAGAGCGTCGTGCATTGGATCAATCTTGCTCATCACGGAATGAATTTGTTCTTTTCTTGTAGGTATCTGGTTCAGTTCAAAATACTTATCAACGCCTCGTATGGTTTTATCCAGACCGGCATCAATGGTCTTGCCGTTCCATTCTCCCTCATAGCGATTCTTATCCGAACACAGTCGAGAATACAGGTTGACCCTCATGCCTCTAAAGTCAGGCCTCGACTCCTGAATCTCGCTCTCGACAAAAACACGGGGAAGTTTCTCCAGAAGTTCTCTCAAAGACTGCGCGGCCTGAGAGAACCGGTCGGGGTTGTAAATGTTCTTGGCCGCATAAATGGCCCCAAGGTACCAGGCGGCCAGAGAATATTTCTGAGATTTTGTGGCGCTGAGAATTTCGAAGACCTGTTTTTGTATCGAGTTAAGCTCCATCGGGCCTGGGGCTGACTCGGGAAAATCTAATCGATTCTCTTTTATGCGTTCAGCCACGATTAATCCCCACCTTCCGCACCCGCCGGGCATTTCGTCTTGATGAACTCGAACATGGGGCGGAAAACTTCAAAGCAAGCCGGGGCCAGGGTTGGCACAACATCTTTGGCGAATGCTACTTTCTGGCCATCGCTAACAAATTTTATAAAGCCATCTGTCCGATCGGTATCGACAACAAAGTATTGGTCTAAGCCTGGTACGCCATGAAACAACAACTCGATGGTCAGTAATGACCTATTGCCATAATTACCGCCGGTATGTGGGTTTATTACCTGATTGCGAATCTGCCCGTTGGTGGGTACGGGTAAAAGCATCGCGTAACTTTCATGGGCATTGTGCTTTTTCACCAAACACTGACATGGATCGGTTTGCACATTTTGTCCAAGTTGGTTCCAGTCGTTGTATGCCTCATCAAAATCAAAAACAGAGAAAAAGGTACGACCTGGGTGGTTTTGGTAAAGCGTATTGTCCTTAATGAGATTACGAAGGAATCCGCAACTGAACGCATTCTGTATCTCAAAATTGCGTTCCTCGGTTGGAAAAAGTTTCGACCACGCAGTTTCAAGAATCATTTCGTCGGTGATCCCCTCAGTA
Organism: Acidobacteriota bacterium; assembly: GCA_017996395.1. Taxonomy (GTDB): domain Bacteria; phylum Acidobacteriota; class JAAYUB01; order JAAYUB01; family JAAYUB01; genus JAAYUB01. Next base: position 15,344 of record JAGOHA010000016.1, read on the forward strand.
AACAAGACGGCCCCGGTAGTATTCTTGAGAACGTGATGAATGTTTAACCGAGCTTCACTCTCGGAAAAAGAAATCAACCCTGCAGAGAGCGATTTGATGACATCAGCTTTCCTGACCTTCTTTGAAACGACATTCGAGCCGTCAAATTCAAACAGGTTGATGACGCTCTCATTGGCATTTGTGATGGTCGATGCGCTATGACTGCTCATCAGAACGTGGTTGTTCTTGGCGGTGGTGTCGGTAATCTCGAAGACCTGTTTGAGGAAATCGAACTGCCATTCCGGGTGGAGGAAGGAGTCGGGCTCGTCGAGCAGGGTGATACAGTTGCGGTCCTTGAACAGTTCGACGATGGAGTAGATGTACACCGACTGAAACTGGCCGTCGCTGAAGTGAGCGATGGTGGCGTCCACGCCGCCGGTCAGTTGCAGTGGAATGGTGATCTCGGCCAGCATCCCCAGCGTCTTCAGGTTGTCAAACTGGCGGAACAGCTCCTGGGGGCTGAGGTCGGCGAATTCCTGGCGGATTTTGGCGATATCGAAATAGAGGATGTAACGGTCGTCTGAAGAAAAATAACCCTCAGAGCGCACCGGGCTACCTGTGGCGGTGTTGATGCAGCCATGGAGCCGGTCGAGAAAGGTCTTGGTGATCCCCTCCGGTTTCCAGTAGCGGTCGGTTTCATCGTTCAATTCGATGTCAAAACGGGAATCGGCGGCGTAGGCGGGGCGCTCCAGCACCACCTTCGCTTCTGAGGCCACGGTTTCAATGCCGAGCTTCTGGCAGATAAACTGTCGGGCCTTGCAGGTTTCGGGCTGCATCAGCAGCACGGCCAGCAGCAGCTCCTTGTAGTCCGGGCCGATACCGATGAAATACCGGGCCTCGTCAAAATCGGCGCGTTTGATGCGTTTGCGGAAGGCACCTTCATACTGCTCGACCAGCTTTGCCACCGTGTCGTTGTGGCCGGAGTAGTAGATCAGAACATTGTCCGGCAGAGGCGTTTTGCCGATGGTTTTTCGCTCTTTGCCGCCGATGGACAGCTTTCCGGAGTTCCAGCCGATTTCGGTGGCCTTGCCGTCGATCTCGAAGCCGATGCGGTAATTGAAATCGCAGGAGGCCTTGTCGCGGTCGAACTCGACGAGATGGCGGAAAATCTCGATGAGCGCCTCGAATAGATTGGATTTGCCGGTGCCGTTCTTGCCGACAAAGACATCGATAAAACTGCCGCCGTCGAAGCTCAGGGAAAAATCCCGAAGGTTCTTGTACTGGCCGATATAGAGCGATGTCAGGCGCATGGTATCTCCCTATACCTGAGCCATCAGGGCGTCCAGAAGTTCGGTTTGTTTGCCGGTGGCGGCGTCGATCTGCTGGTCGAGGGTGTCGCACAGGGCCATCAACTGGTCGATGCGGGCGACGATGCGGTGTTGTTCGGGGAGGGGGGGGAGAGGAATAGGAAGTTCCCGAACCTTGTCTGAATTTAGATTCAAGACAACAGCACCCGCTGCGGCGGCTTCAAACATTCGACGAATGAAGGAAGAGGAAAGTAGGTTATAAAGGTAATCCTTGTCAACAGAGTCCGGTGGGCTTATCCGAAGCCAACCGTCATGAATGCAGCCTTCAATTTGTGTGATATAGGGTCGACCAAAACTCATGGAATTGGTTAGCAAGAAATCTCCGGGGTAAACCATTCGCGTTTTCGTAAGTCCTTCTGGGCGAATCTTTTCTTTTGTCGAGGTTATATATTTCCCACCTTGGTCTGTATCTCCAATTTTTATCCAATTGAGTCCTTCTGGGTCATCTGTGAGAAACGCCTTTATCGGGCGCGGAGAGCCTCCTCGTTCAATAGCCGCAATATCACCAAAAATCACCCACTCCCACCCCTGCGGCAGTTCGTAGGGCACTTCCTCCGGCTTGATGGGTGGCAGGGGCTTGGGCTGTTTGATTTTGCCGACCTTCACCAGCCGCTGTTTTTCGGTTTCGATCTCTTTCAGCAGTTCGCTGGCTGGCGGGTCGCTGGGGCTTTGGGGGACGAGGCGGCCCATGACAGCGAGCTGGAGGATGGCCTTGCGCAGTTCGGCGACGTTTTCCTTGACGGTGTAGAGTTCGCCGAAGTGCTGCTGAATAAACTCACAGGCCGAGCCGTCCGGTGCGTCGAGCAGTCGTTTGATGGCGGTGGCGTGGACGGCCAGCCGCTTCTCCTCCCGCTCCTTGCGCAGCTTTTCCAGGGCATCGCAACGGGCCATCAACTGGTCGATGCGGGCGACAATGCGGTCTTGTTCGGGGAGCGGGGGGAGAGGGAACAGGATGGACGCCAAAGCCTTGCTCGACATATTGGAGATGCCGACCCCTTTGCGATGCTGATTAATCTCGCCAGTGGCGTTCAGCTTCTCGAAAAACCTGTAGGCAAAGTACGGATCAATGTCTCTGTAAAACCTAGCACGGTGGACATGATTCTGAAAGCACACTTCTGAATCGAAGTGCCACACAGCCGCTCGACCCGCCTCCCCACCTTCGCAGATCAACAAATCATTCCTTCTTGCAGTGCATTTTTCGAGTTCGTCGTCTCTGATCAACATTTGGCGAACATTGTCGAGTTCAAACCTTCCCCAGTAGAGATTTGAGGTCGTAATATAATCGCGTGGTTCGCCTGTGTTGCGCCCCTTGTCCAGCGTCTTGCCAGAATTGTGTTGGGCAATATCTCCGAATCGTACCCATGCCCAGCTTGCCGGAATTTCGTGGGTAACTTCCTCATCAGAGACTTCCGGCAAGGGCTTGGGCTTCTTGATCTTGCCCGCCTTCACCAGCCGTTGTTTTTCGGCTTCGATCTCTTTCAACAGTTTCGAAGCAGGCGGATCGTTCGGGTCCTGCTCCACCAGCTTGCCCTGCATGGCGAGGGTCAGGATCAATTCGCGCAGTTTGGCGACGCCGTCTGGCGCGGCAAAGGCGGTGTGGAAGTGCTGTTCCAGCAGATTGCGGGTGGCGTCGGTCATGCCTTGCCCCCCAAGCAGGCCATCAACTCTGCCTTCAAGGCTGCCTGCGCCGCTTCGAGCTGGTGGACGATCTGCTGGTACTCGACCATCAGCTCTTCCGGGTCGCGGTGGTCTACCTCCACCTCGTGGGGATTCTTGCAGTCGAGGTTGTAGTTGCGCTCGGCGAGCTCCTTAGCGGAGACTTTCCAGGCCTGCTCGGTGGTTTTGCGCCCCTTGCGCTCGGCTCCGCCCCACCAGGCCTTTTCGAGGTCGAACTCGGTGATGGTCAGGGGTTTGGAGCGGGAGTAGGACTTATATCCCTTGGGATAGGGGTGTTCGAAGAACCAGACCTCTTTGGTCGGCCCGCCCTTCTCGAAAAAGAGGATGTTGGTGGCGATGCTGGTGTAGGGGCTGAACACGCCCTTGGGCAGACGCACGATGGTGTGCAGGTTGAACTCCTCCAGCAGTTCGCGCTTGAGGTTGGTCTTGGTGCCCTCGCCGAACAGAAAGCCGTCGGGCAGCACCACGGCCGCCTTGCCGGTGTCGTGCTTCAAGAGGTGCATGATCAGCGCCATGAAGAGGTCGGCGGTCTCGCGGGTCTGGTACTTGCGCGGAAAGTTGTTCTCGATGCCGTCCTCTTCCATGCCGCCGAAGGGCGGATTAGTGATGATCAGGTCCACCCGGTCGCGGGGACCGTAATCCTTGAGCGGTCGGGAGAGGGTGTTGTCGTGGCGGACGTTGGCGGGCACATCGATGCCATGCAGCATCATGTTGGTCATGGCGAGCATGTGCGGCAGCGGTTTCTTGTCCACACCGTGGATGGACTCCTGCAGCTGCCTGCGGTCGTCGGCGGTTTTGACCTGTTTGTTAAGGTGCTCGATGGCGCAGGTGAGAAAGCCGCCGGTGCCGCAGGCCGGGTCGAGAATAGTCTGGCCGAGCCGCGGGTCGAGCATGTCGACCATGAACCGGGTGACGGCTCGGGGAGTGTAGTATTCGCCAGCGTTCCCGGCCGATTGCAAGTCGGCGAGGATCTTCTCGTAGATGTCGTTGAACAGGTGACGGTCGCCGGATTTGTTGAAGTCCACATCCTCTTCGATGGTGTTGACCACCTGGCGCAGCAGGGTGCCGGACTTCATGTAGTTGTAGGCGTCCTCGAAGACAGAACCGACCACCTTGCCATGGGGCGAGACACCGGCGGAGTTGGCCAGTTTCTTGAGCGCCGGGAAGAGGTCGTTGTTGACGAAGTCGATCAGCTCCTCGCCGGTCATCCCCTCTGGGTTCTTGGCCCAGCTGGACCAGCGGAAACGGCTGGGCAGCGGCGATTTGTAGCCGGGCACGGTGAGCTGCCACTCCTGCTCCTTGTCGTCGAAGATTTTCAGGAAAATCAGCCAGACCATCTGGCTGATGCGCTGAGCGTCGCCATCGACGCCAACATCCTTGCGCATGATGTCCTGAATGGCTTTAATCAGGGTGGTGAGTGACATAGTGGTTTTATCTCCAGTTCTTTTTGTCAGGCGCTATAGAGGGCCTGTTCCAGTTCGTTGACAGCCTGTTGATACTGATCCAGCCCGCCAAAGGCGCGGATGATTTCCAGCGGGGTGCCGAATTCGGTAAAGGGGGCAATGGTGAGAATCTGCGTCTCTTCGATGTGGGCCACGCCTTCATCGGCGTACTTGTCGAGCAGGGCCTCCAGCACCCGGCGGGCCTGCTCTCCGTAGCGGGTGAAGTAGTTGCGCTTCTTAACCTGTTCCGCCCGCTCCTTGCGGGTGAGGGGCGGCATATCCCAGGCGACATGGCAGACCAGATCGAAGGGGTCGAAGGCTTTCCCGGATTGCCGTCCGATCTCATCGGCAAGGGCATCGAAGAACACGCCCTGTTCTGACAGTTCGTCGATGATGGCCTGCTTCTTCTCGGTGCTGCTCCAGCGGCGGAGAAATGCGTCGAGGGAGGTGTATTCCCTGGCCAAGGCCTTGCGGGTGTAATCTTTCAGTGATTCAGTGATCAGACGGCCAGCAGCATCAAAATACTGGACCCGTTCTGCGGCGACCGTGACCGCGACATTCGAGACAACATAACGGCGAACGGCGCCTGCCTCACCCGGGCCGGGTTCGGAAACAACAGGCCACTCCTGGCCTTCTACGGGTTCCGGATATACAAAGCCGTCTCCACAGTCTGCTTCGTCGGGAACATCCGGCGGTACTGGCGATTCATCACCTCTGGGTTCGTAAATCTGCACCGGGTCACCGTCGAAATCAGGGTCGGCAAACAGCTCGGTGGCCTTCTTGAAGTCGATGATGGTGAAGTAGTACTTGCCGTAATCTTCGTTGATGCGGGTGCCACGCCCGATGATCTGCTTGAACTCGGTCATGGACTGAATGCGCTGGTCGAGCACGATGAGTTTGCAGGTCTGTGCATCCACGCCGGTAGTCATCAGCTTGGATGTTGTGGCAATAACCGGATATTTGCTCTCCGGGAAGATGAAGTTGTCGAGCTCGGCCTTGCCTTCCTCGTTGTCGCCGGTGATGCGCATGACGTATTTGCTGTTCTGCGCCACCAGGTCGGCGTTTTCATTGACCAGGGCCTGGCGCATGCGTTCGGCATGGTCGATGTCTTCACAGAAGACGATGGCTTTATCGAAACGGTTGGTCTGCTGGAGAAACTCAGTGATCTTTTTTGCCACCAGTTGGGTGCGCTGTTCAAGGACCAGGGTTTTATCGAAATCCTTCTGATTGTAAATGCGGTCCTCAATCTCGTTGCCGTACTTGTCGATCATGCCTCTGTCAGGCCGCCAACCAGTCAAATCCCGGTCGAAATCGATGCGCACGACCTTGTAGGGAGCAAGAAAGCCGTCGTCGATTCCCTGCCGGAGGCTATACGTATAAATAGGATCGCCAAAGTAGTCGATATTTGACACTTCTTTGGTCTCTTTGGGCGTGGCGGTAAGACCGATCTGGGTAGCGGAGGTGAAATATTCGAGGATTTCACGCCAGGCCGAATCGGCGGCCGCGCTGCCCCGATGGCATTCATCAATGATGATGAGGTCGAAAAAGTCGGGGCTGAATTGCCGGTAGATGTTTTTCTCTTCCTCGTTGCCGATAACGGCCTGATAGAGGGAAAGATATATCTCGTAGGACTTGTTGGCCTGCCGCTTCTGGATCTTGGTCATGGCCGAACCGAACGGCTTGAAATCGTTGGTCATGGTCTGGTCAATCAGAATGTTGCGGTCGGCAAGAAACAGGATGCGTTTTTTCGCTGTGGACTTCCACAGCCGCCAGATGATCTGGAAGGCGGTAAAGGTCTTGCCGGTGCCGGTGGCCATTACCAACAGAATGCGATTCTGGCCCCGCGCTATGGCCTCGATGGTCTTGTTGATGGCCAGCAGTTGGTAATAGCGCGGACTTTTATCGCCGCTGTCGCTGAAATAATCCTGCGTGACCAGCGCATTCTGCTGATCGTTCAGGCCACGGTGCTGCGCCCACCATTGCCACAGCGTTTCCGCAGCGGGGAATTCGTGGAGTGCAATCTCCCGCTCGACAATGCCGTCCAGGGCGATTTTGTTGTGGAACAGAAAACCGTCACCGTTGGAGCTGAAAACAAACGGCACTTGCAGCATGTCGGCGTAGCCCAGCGCCTGTTGCATGCCGTAGCCTACAGTGTGGTTGTTGTCCTTGGCCTCGATAATTGCAATGGGGATGTTCGGCTTGTAAAAAAGGACATAATCGGCGCGCTTGTGCTTGGCTCGGGTATGCAGCTTGCCACGCACGATGATACGCCCCTTGGTGAGGGGAAACTCTTCACGGACCTGGGTCGTGACATCCCAGCCCGCCTTCTCTAGGGCGGGCGTGATGTACTTTGTGCAGATATCGCGCTCGGAAAGTTGTTTCTTATTCATCAGGCCAACTTCCCCTGAGCTTTCATCCGCTCACAAAGAGCTTCGAATTGCCTTCTCGCCAGTTTGAAGGGAACCGTTTTGTTGTTTTCCCAGCGGTTGATCGTGGAAAAGCTCACGCCCAGCTCGTGAGCCAGCTCTTCCTGGCTGAGACCCAGTTGCTGGCGGACCTTCTTGACTATCTCTGCAAAATTGTCCGGTGCTTTTGCCATATCGGTTTGCCTCAATTCCTGGTGCGCCGCCAATTCACCGGCAGCGAGCGAACACAATGTGCCCAACTTAAATTTCGGTCCTCAATATAGCAGGTGACAACGCATGTGGAAAGCTGGAAGTTGGCGATTATTCCAGAATTTTCCGACACATCCCGCCGACACCCGGCAAGTAAGCCCCCAGAAAACCAGAACGAAAAAAAGAATCAGCCACCGCCCGACACTTTCTCCTTCTCTCCGGTAAGTAAGGGCAGAACCCACAACGAGGAGCAAGCGACATGGACATCAACGATCTGTTTGACGGAATCATGAAGAGTATCAAACAGTTTGCCGAAGAAACTGCCGACGCGCGATTGCATGAAAAATCGCAGGAGTTCGGACGAGGTCCGGAGAATGGGGGGAAGAATGCGGATAACATTCGGTCGAAATAGAAGCTCAGTCTGATTGATTTGTGCTCCGCTGACGCGGTGGCATCCCTGCGGGCCTCGCCGGCGCCTCGCGCTCCGTTTGCTTCACAAGCCATAGTCCCGAAACGAAAGTGATCGAATCGGTAGTGACGACGATCAAAAAGCGGCGTAACTCGCTGACAATAGCAGAAAAAGAAAAACCGTCGCACAACCGGACCTGGTCAGTGGACGGATTTGGTTTTAGTAAATGGTGGAGGCGGGGGGAATTGAACCCCCGTCCGAGAGTTTTCAGCAGCCGGAGACTACATGCTTATTCTGTTTTCGTGTCTCGCTTCGGGCGATCCAAACAGAAAAACTCGCCGTCGGCCAACCCCTGTTTCTCGATCCGCCGCTCGGAGTCGCACGGCGGATCCAGCCTGCTGTGTGACGGCAGCCGGCCGCCCACAGGCGGGAGCGACCGGTACCGGGCTGCTAGTTAAGCAGCCAGTGCGTAGTTAGCTTCAGCAGCTATTGTTAGCTTCCCGATTTTTACGGGTCAGGAAACCCGGCATGCCTCCGGAGCCTCAACCACTCCCGTCGAACCCTTTTCGCCCCCATCAAAGATCATCGACGCGATTTGATTATACCACACGCCGGCGCCGGCGCGCGTCCGATTTCTCGGCCGGAAAAAACGGCCGGCCCCGGGTGGGGCCGGCCTTAAACACATTACCGTTGATTGCGCCTGAACGCTAGAAGCGGTAGCCGAGCGACAAGCCGAACAGGTGCGCACTGCTCTCGTAACTTCCGGAGCTCGGGATGATCCCGTAAATGGGATCGTTGTTGATGTCCCGTTTCATGAAATAGATGTACATGTAGGCCACATCGAGGGTGATCTTCTCGTTGTGCCAGCCGAAGCCCAGTTGGAAGCTGAACCGGTCGGAGTCGGGGAGCATCGGGTCGAGGGTGGCATCGGGGACCGGGTTCCAGTCGTAGTAGGCGCCGGCGCGGAAATCGAGATTCTCAGAGTACTTGTACTCGTTCCCCCAGCGAAGGGCATACCCGTCTGTCCAGAGCTTGGGAATTTCCCGGGACACCAGGGCTTGGGTGGGCTGCGAGAAGATGAACGGCAACTGGTCGTACACACTCCAGTTGGTCCACTGGAAGTCGATTTCGGTGGTGTAATTGTCGACCGGTTTGAAAGCGAAACCCGTCTGGATGACGTCGGGCATGGTGATGGCGGTTTCCACTTCCTGGTTTGGGAAGAGGCCGGTCAGTATCGCGTCGTAGGTGGGATTGCCCGTGGTGGGGATGGTGTTGGTCAAATCGCCGTCGAAGTCCACCTTGACCTGGCTCCGGTAGTTGAAGCCGAAGGATACCTGCTCGTTGATCCGGGCCAGCAGAGCGGCGTTGGCGCCGAACCCGGTGCCCGAGACGTCGGCGCTGAAGTAGCCGTCGGGGACGCCCGGAATGATCTGGGCCAGGTACAGGTCCCGTTCCAGTTTCGCCGTGCTGTACACGATGTCCAGGCCCACCGCGACGCTCAGGACGTCGTTGATCTTGTATGCGATATTGGGGTTGATGTAGAACGCCTGCAGGCGGACGTTGCGCGACGAGTACTTGCCGGGGAATTCGTCCGGCCACTTCTTGCTCAGGCCGTACGGCACGAAAAAGCCGAAGCCGAAGTACCAGTCGTCATTGAGCTGATAGGACATGTACATGTGCGGCGGGATTTCCATGCGGTCGTCGGAATCGATGGACAAAGCTCCGAGATCGCTGTTCCAGGTTGACGATTGGGCGATCAGGGTGGCGCCGAAGTAAAACTGAGTTCCCTCGAGCTGGGTGATGCCGGCGGGATTGTAGAACACGGCGGACGGGTCGTCGGCCCGGGCGACAAACGCCATGGCCTGGGCCATGGAGCGGGCGCCCTGCTCGTTGATGGCGAAACCGGCGGCCAGCAGGTGCCCGCCGGCCAGCAGACCCATTGCGATCACTGCCACGACGAGTCTCTTCATAGACTGCTCCTTATGTGATGTCAGAATCGAACTCGGCACCGGTCAGCGCAAACCGTACAGGCACAGGCATCCAATCGAAATTTTGGGATGTATTATAGCGGTGCAGCAGGCGAAATCAACACAAATATGGCGAGGGCGCCAGCTTCGGATCAATCGTCGGGGCTCTCTTCCTGCAGAACGGCGGGGCTGACCTTCCCGAAATAATCACGCAGCGCCCGGCCGAAGCGGGCCACCGACGGGTACCGCCGGTGCGGCTCCTTGGCCAGCGCCACCCGGATGATGAGCTCGAGTTCCTCATCCACCATGGGATTGACTTCACCGATGAGTGGCGGCTCCTGCTGGGTGGCGCTCAGGATGGTATCCGCCACGTTGCGCCCCTGGAACGGCCGCTTGCCGGCGAGCATCTCGTACGCGATCACCCCGAGGGCGAACTGGTCCGCCGCCGGCGTGATCAGCAGGCCCTGGATCTGCTCCGGCGCCATGTAATAGGCGCTGCCCAGCAGGAAGCCGATACCGGTGGACGTCGTCGAGGACTGCAGCTTCGCGATGGAAAAGTCGAGAATCTTGACCCGTCCCTCGGAAGTCAGGCAGATGTTCTCCGGCTTGATGTCACGGTGGATCACCCCCTGCTTGTGGGCGCAGGACAGTCCGGCACACGCCTGGGAGATGATCCGGTAGAAGAGTTTAAGGGTGAGGATGCGCTCCGCCTGCATCAGGTCGCGCAGGGAGCGGCCTTCCACGTACTCCATGACAATCACGTAGTTGCCGTCGGAAAAATCCACGTCAAAGATGGTGGCCACGTTTGGATGCAACACCCGCCCCTGCGCCTTCACTTCCTTCTTGAAGCGCTGGAGGTGCTCCGGCTGGCTGACGATCTCACCGGGAATGACCTTGAGGGCGACAAACCGGTCGATGATGGGATCGAACGCCTTGTACACCTTGCCGGTGGATCCCTTGCCCAGCACCCGGACCACGTCGTACTTGCCGATCTTTTCCAACCGCATCGCTCTAAATCCTTTACCGGCGGCATTATACCACACGTCCCGGCCGCCGATCGGGTTTTTCGGATTGATAATCAGGTCCGTTTTCAATACAATGAAAGCAAACAACTGATGTCCGCCAATGGATTGCGAGGAGGCTCTTATGGCTACCAAAACCCTTTTCGGCATCCAGCCCCGGATATTGATCATGCTGCTTTTTCTCGGCATTGTGCCGATGATCCTCTGCTTCTGGATCATCTTCTCGCACAATGAAGCGCTGTACATGGAGATGAAAGGCAAGGAGTTGGCTGACCTGGCCGAGATCGCGACGCTCCAGCTGCGCAACCAGCTGCAGGCCGCCAGCCGCCAGATGGACGGCCTGGCCTGCAACCCCAGCGTGCTCGAAACCCTCGCGGCCGGCAATCGTGAGCTGCAGGGGAAGGAGGAGGCGGCGCTGGCACAGAGTGTCGAGCAGGATAAGACTTGGGCCGGCCTCGCGCCGGAGGATCCGATGGTCCGCCGGATAGTGGGCACTCCGCTCTCGGCCTACCTCACCAAGTTCATCGCCATCCATCCGACCTTCCGGGAGATCACCGTCTTGAACCGCCTGGGCGCGGCCGTGGCTTCGGCCCACATCCCCGACCACTACCTGTACGGCGACAGCAAATGGCGGGACCTCGTCGTCAACAACTACATGCAGCGCGGGGCCTACGTCAGCGACGTCAAGCGGAGCGAATTCTACAAGGCCTACATCCTGGAGGTCATCGTGCCCGTCTTCGACTCGAACCAGTCGCTGCTGGGCATGATCCGGGGGATCCTGAAAACGGACTACATCAACGCCATCATCCGTCCGTTCCGCTTCGGTGAAACCGGTCAGGCGCTCCTGATCGCCTCCGACGGGACCATCATCTCCTCGCGCGACGTGGATCTCAGCAACCAGGTCACGTACGATTTCTTCGAGCCGGCCAAACCGCTGCTCGGAGAAGGCCAGAAACGGGCGTTCCAGGTGGAGCGCCGGACGGCCCAGGCCCGCTTCATCGGGGTTTCCCGGACCAACCTGCGGGATGCGTTCCCCAACACACACTGGTACCTTCTGGTGGAACAGGATCTGCAGGAAGTCCAGCAACCCATCTCCGGGCTGAAAGGATGGGCCATCGTCACCGTGATCATCGTCCTGGTCATCAACATCATTCTGGCCGTCTGGTTCAGCCGGGAATTCACCAAACCGCTCCTGGACATGCATCTGGAGAAGCTCTGACGTCCGCACGACCGTCGCTCCCCCGCCCCGCCGCCGGACTGGTATAATGCCCGGCGGGGGTGCCGGCCATGGGTGCGATCCGGATCGAAAACGCCGCTGAAAACAACCTGCAGGGAATCTCCGTGTTGATCCCCCGGCAGCGCCTGACCGTCATCACGGGCGTGAGCGGTTCCGGCAAGTCCACCCTCGCCTACAACGTCGTCTACGCCGAGGGGCAGCGGCGGTACCTGGAGTCGCTGGCGCCGTACGCCCGCCAGTTCCTGCACCTGTTCCAAAAGCCCCGGGTGGACTGGATCGGCGGGTTGGCACCGGCGCTGTCCCTCCAGCAGAACGCCGGCGCGCCGGCCGCGCTGTCCACCCTGGGCACCGCGTCCGAAGTCTATGATTACCTGCGGCTCCTCTTCTACAGCTGCGCCGCGCCCCACTGCCCCGTCTGCGCCGAACGCCTGGTGTCGCTGCCGCCCGAGGGCCTGGCCGGCATGATCGGCCGGGATTTCGCCGGACAGGAAGCGGCGGTGTATGCGCCGGTCATTCGCGGCCGAAAGGGGCATTACCGCACGCTGCTGGCTGAACTGGCGCGCCGCGGCGTCGAACGGGTCCGGGTGGACGGCAAGGTCCGCCCGCCGGCCGGCGCCGCGCTGGCGCGGCACCAGCGTCACACCATCGAGGTGCTGGCCGGAACGGCCCGGATCGGCCGCGGCGGGCGCCGCGTCCCGGCCGAAGTCCTGGCCGAGGCGCTCCACGTGGGCCGGGGCGAGTTCACGGTGGTGGGGACAGCGGGCGACGCCCGCTTCTACTCCATGCGGAACTTCTGCCACCCGTGCGGCCAGGCATACCCCGATCCGCAACCGGCCACATTCTCGTTCCACTCCCTCCAGCACCGTTGCAGCGCGTGCGACGGCACCGGCGCCGTCATGCACGTCCCGCCCGAGCTGATCTTCCCCGATCCGGGCCGGCCCCTGGGCGGCCTGGAACCGGCCCTGGACGACGCCGCGCTGCAACGCCGCCTCCGCCGGGCCTGGCACCGCACCCTGGCGGCGCTGGACCTGTCCCCGCTGGTTCGCTGGGCGGATCTTCCCCCCGGGTCCCGGGACGCCCTGCTCACCGAGGCTCACGGCGTGCCGGACGACGACCATCCGGTCAACCTGCTCCTCGCCCACTGGCGCGGGCTGCCCGCCTCCGAACAGCGCGACTTCACCCTGCAGTACCTGCGCGAGAAACCGTGCCCCGCGTGCGGCGGCTGCCGCCTGGCGGCGGTAGGACGCGCGTATCGGCTGGGTGGGGCGGGCGTGGCGGATCTGGTGGAACTGCCCCTGGACCGGCTGGCCGACTGGCTGGACGGACAGGCGGGCGGGTTCCGCCGCCGGTTCCCCCAGGCCGGCGTGCTCGTGCGGGAGATGGACCGCCGGCTCCGGACCATGATGCGAATCGGCCTGGGCTATCTCACCCTGAACCGGTCCACCGACTCCCTCTCCGGCGGCGAGCTGCAGCGGCTGCGCCTGGCGGCGCGGCTGCAGAACGCCATGGGCGGCGTGCTCTACGTGCTGGACGAGCCGTCCATCGGCCTGCACCCGGCCGATTTCGGGCCGCTGATGGATCTGCTGCGCGAGATCCGCGACCAGGGCAACACCCTCATCGTCGTGGAGCACGACGCCTTCACCATCCGCAGCGCCGACCACGTCATCGACCTGGGACCCGGCGGCGGCGCCGGCGGCGGCCGGTTGCTTTACAGCGGTCCGGCGGCCGGCCTCACGGACTGCGCGGAGTCGGCGACCGCCGCCTACCTGTCCAGCCGGATTCGCGTGCGCCTGCCGGCCCGGCGCCGGGCGATCGGCCGAAACGGCATCGCGCTCGCGGGCGTCCGGACACACAACCTGAAGGACATCCGGGCGTTTTTCCCGTTCGCCGCCCTGACCGTCGTGACGGGCGTGTCCGGCTCCGGCAAGTCCAGCCTCGTGGCCGACACGCTCTATCCGCTGCTGCGCGCCCAGGCGCAGAGCTGCCCGGCGCGGCACCCCGACGTGGACACATTCCGGCTCCGCGGCGGCCCGGCGGATCACGTCTACTTCGTGGATCAGAGCCCCGTCGGCCGGACACCGCGCTCCACCCCCGCCACGTACACCGGCCTGTTCGACGAGATCCGCCGCTTCTTCGCCCGGCTGCCCGAAGCCCAGGCGCGCGGGCTCACCGCCAGCCACTTCAGCTACAACACCGGCGACGGCCGCTGCGCCGCCTGCGGCGGGATGGGCCAGATTCGGATGGAGATGAAATTCCTCCCCGACTCGTTCGTCTCCTGCGGCCAGTGCCAGGGCCGGCGCTACGCGTGGGACGTGCTCCGGGTCCGCTACCAGGGACTCTCCATCGCCGACGTGCTGGACCTCAGCATCACCGAGGCGCTGGACCTGTTCCGCAACTTCCCCGCCCTGCGGCGGCGGCTCCAGGTGCTGGCCGACACGGGGATGGGCTACATCCGCCTGGGCCAGCCCACGCCCACGCTCTCCGGCGGCGAACAGCAGCGGCTCAAGCTGGGCGCGCACCTGCTCGACCGCCAGCTGCGCCGCGCCGTCTTCCTGCTGGATGAGCCCACCACGGGCCTCCACTTCGCCGATATCGACACCCTCTGCGTCCTCATCCACCACCTGGTGGACGCGGGCAACACGGTGATCGCCATCGAGCACAACCTGGACTTCATCGCCCAGGCCGACTACGTCATCGACCTCGGCCCCGGCAGCGGCGCCGCGGGCGGCGAGATCGTCTACGACGGACCGCTGGAAGGCCTGGCCGGCGCGCCCCGCTCCGCCACGGGCGCGTATTTACGCCGCTACCTCAATAGCGATTGCACTCCGCCCGGAAATAAGGCAGACTAGGGCGCTCGGACCGTGGATACGCCATGATGACCACATTCACCTTCACCGCCCAGGCCGTCTTCACCGCGCTGTACCTCGCCGCGGCATACCTCTATCTCAAGTATTTCTTCTCCGTGGACCGGCGCTGCGGGCAGCTGGCCGCGCGCGTGCTCATGGCCGGCCTGGTGATGCATCTGGTGACGCTGGCGGCGCGGATCGTCCACCTGGGCTACCTGCCGATCGCCACGGTGTGCGACGCCCTGTCGTTCGCCGGATTCATTATCGCGCTGGCGTACGTCTGCATCGAAAAATTCTCGCGCGACCTGTCCATGGGAGCGTTCGTCGCACCGATCATTTGCATCGCCCAGCTGATCAGCCTCCTCTGGTTCGACCCGTCGGGGGACCTGCCGGTGCGCTATCGCAGCCCCTGGTTCGAGATCCACGTCTCCGGCTCCATGTTCGCCTTCGCCTCCTTCGCCATCGCCACCATCGGCGCCGTACTGTACCTCGTGCTCTACCGCGAGCTGCACCGCAAGCGACCCGGCCGCTTTTACAGCCGGCTCACGTCGCTGGAGCAGCTGGACCGGGTGAACTTCTACGGCAGTCTGCTGGGCGTGATCCTGCTGGCCGTGGCGATCTTCACCGGCTTCAACTGGATGCGCGAGATCCGCGCGTCCGCCGACCTGCGCCTGGACGCACGCATCATCGCCACCTGGTTCACCCTGGCGGTGTACCTGACCGGGCTGCTGGTGCGCCGGATCACCCGTGCCTCGGGGCGGACGCTGAGCCTGCTGAGCATCGCCGGGTTCATCCTGGTGATCCTGGCGTTCGCCTTCGAAGGCATCTCGCACTGAGGACGGGTTAGCGGCATGATCCGTCTCAGCTACTACGGCTTCACCTACCGGCAGACCCCGGTCGAGCTGCGCGAGCGGGTGGTGCTCACGGACGACACGCTGGCGGCGCGCGTCGCGCCGCTCCTCGGCCAGGCCGGCATCACCGAGGTGTTCCCGCTGTCCACCTGCAACCGCACGGAGCTGTACATCGTGCAGCTGGGCGACGGCGACGCCGACGGGCCCGTCCGGGCGCTCTTCGCCGGGCTGGCCGGCGCGGACGTCCGCGCGGACCGCTATCTGGAGCGCGCCACCGGGCTCGAGGCGGCGCGCCGCCTGCTGGAGGTGGCCGCCGGCCTCGACTCCATGGTCATGGGCGAGCCGCAGATCCTCGGCCAGGTCAAGGAATTCCAGGACAAGGCCCGCCGACACCAGCTGCTGGGCACGGTGACGGAGCGGTTGCTCCAGACCGCGATCCACGCGGGCAAGCGCGCCCGGGATGAGACCGAGATCGGCCAAGGCGCCGTTTCGGTGAGCTTCGCCGCGGTGGAGCTGGCGCGAAAGATCTTCGGCGGCTTCGAGCACAAGACGGCCGCCCTCATCGGCGTGGGCGAAATGGGTGCGCTCTGCGCGCGGCATCTGCAGGCCCACGGCGTGCACCGGCTCTACCTGCTGAACCGGACCTTCGAGCGGTCCGTGGAGCTGGCCCGGGAGCTGACCGGCATCCCGGTGCCCATCGAGGAGCTGTACGCCACCCTGGCCCAGTCCGACATCGTGATTTCGGCCACCGCCGCGCCCGGCTTCGTGATCCAGGCCGGCCCCTTCCGCGAATCCGTGGCCGCCCGGCGCCGGGAGATCCTGCTCGTGGACATCGCCATCCCCCGCGACATCGAGCCGGCGGTGGGCGACCTGGCCGGGGTGTTCCTCTATGACATCGACGACCTCGAGGGGATCGTCGACGCCAACCGGCGGAAGCGGGAAGCCGAGGTGGACAAGGTCCGCCTCATCCTCCTGGATGAGCTGGACGCGTTCGCCCGCTGGCTGGGGTCGCTGGATGTCACCCCCACCATCGTCGCCCTGCGCGGCAAGTTTGAAACCATCCGTCGCCGGGAGCTGGACGGCTACCGGAACGCCCCGCCTCAGGAGCGCGAGCTGGCCGAGCGCGTCACCCGGGCGTTCATGAACAAGCTGCTGCACGCGCCCGTCACCCGGCTCAAGGAACTGCCCAGCGAATCCGACAAGCTCCGCTGCAGCGAGGCGCTCAACCGGCTGTTCGAACTGGAGCACCCGCCGGCGGACCCGGAGGCCCATGAAAGCTGACGCGCGGCGCATCATCCGCGTGGGCTCCCGCGGGAGCCTGCTGGCCCTGGCCCAGACCCGGCAGGTGGTCGGGGCCCTGGCGGAACGCCACCCGGAAACGGCGTTCGAGATCGTGGTCATCCAGACCAAAGGCGATGTGATCCTGGACACCCCGCTGGCGAAGATCGGCGACAAAGGGCTGTTCACGAAGGAAATCGAGCAGGCGCTCCTCGGCGGTGAGGCGGACCTGGCGGTGCACTCGCTCAAGGACATGCCGGCCCGGCTACCGGACGGCCTGGTCCTCGGCGCGGTGCCGGCCCGGGTGGAGGCCGGCGACGCCCTGATCTCCCCCGCCGCCGCCAACATCGCCGCGCTGCCCGCCGGGGCGTGTGTGGGCACGAGCTCCCTGCGACGCCGGGCGCAGCTGCTGCACCGCCGGCCCGACCTGGTTGTGGAGGACCTCCGCGGCAACGTGGACACGCGCCTGCGCAAGCTGCGCGACGGCCGGTACGACGCGATCGTCCTCGCCGCCGCCGGGCTCATCCGGCTGGGGCTGGCCGGCGAGATCACCACGCGGATCCCGGTGGCGGAGATGGTCCCCGCCGTGGGCCAGGGCGCGCTGGCGCTGGAGTGCCGCGCCGATGACACGGCCATCCGCGACCTGCTGGCCGCCGTCCACCACCCGCCCACCGATGTGGCGGTGACGGCGGAGCGGGCGTTTCTGGCCGTGCTGGAAGGCGGCTGCCAGGTCCCCATGGCCGCCCATGCGACGCTGGACGGCGGGCGGATCCGCCTGATCGGGCTGATCGCGACGCTGGACGGCCGTCGCGTTCTGCGGCACGAGGCCGAGTCGTCCGCCGATCCGGCGGCCGCGGCCCGGCTGGGGCAGGCGGCGGCCGGACACCTGCTCGACGAAGGCGGCCGCGAGATTCTCGCGGCCATCCTGGGAGGACACACCGCATGAAACGATTCGCATTCTGGACCGTCGTGCTGCTGGCGGGTTTCACCTTTCTCGCGCTGGGCGGCAAGAAGAAAGAGCCGCCGCTGCCGGACTACGCCCACCTGATGCGGGTGGAGAAACAGTTCCAGCGCGGGTTCCGCTTCTACCCCGGCGGCCGAATCGACATCAGCACCGGCTTCATGGGCAACATTGAAATCCAGGGCTGGGAGAAGCCGCAGGTTCTGGTGGAAGGCGTCGTCACCGCCTATGGCTATCGCAACGACGACATGATGGCGAACATCGAGAAGATCAAGCCGGCCTTCTCGCGCAACGAGGCCGAGATGGTCATCGCCACCGACCACCCAAAGGAGTTCCGCCTGGGCAAGATCGACTACCGGATCACCGTCCCGAAGCACCGCACCGACATCACGATCAAGTCCAACCGGGGCTTCATCAGCGTCCGCGGCGTGAACGGCTGGCTGGAGGCCGACACCCTGACGGGCTACCTGGCGCTGGTGAACCTCAGCGGCTACGTCTCGGCCGAAACGGGCAACGGCGACATCATGGTCCAGTTCGTCGGCCAACGGTTCGAAGGCCATTCGTTCCAGGCCAAAACCAAGAAGGGCAACGTGAGCCTCTACCTGCCGTCGTTCTACCACGCCGACCTCAGCCTCATCACCCTGCTGGGCAAACCCACCGTCGATTACCCCCCGTTCACCATCGACGACAAGGAGGTCGAGGTGGTGCCCCAGCTCAAGGACGAAGGCGGCTTCATCAACCAGCGGCTGCGCGACGGCGGGGCCGTCATCATGGTGCAGACCGACGCGGGTGACGTCAAGCTCGTCAAGTTCGACGATGACACCGAGTATCTGGCGCCGCCGCCGCCCGCGGGTGAAGCCCCCCCGCCGCCGAAGGCCGACGGCGAGAAACCGCCCCCGCCCAAACCCGAAGGAGAAAAATCGTGACCCCCCATCCCATTCTCATCGACGGCGAACACCTCACCCTGGCGGACGTGTGTGACGCGGCCCGCCGCCGCCGCTCCGTGAACTGGCCCGCGGCGGTCCGCGGCAAAGTGGAGCGGGCGCGCGCCGTGGTGGACGCCTGCGTCGCCGAAGAACGGGTCGTCTACGGTATCACCACCGGCTTCGGCAAGCTCAGCCAGGTCCGGATCAGCGTGGACCAGCTCGAGGCGCTGCAAGCCAACCTGATCCGGTCCCACGCCGCCGGCACCGGTCGGTCGCTGAGCCCCGAGGAAACGCGTGCGGCGATGCTGATCCGCGCCAACGTGATGGCCAAGGGATTCTCAGGCGTCCGGCCCGTGGTGGTGGACACCCTGCTCAGCATGCTGGCCCGCGACATCCTGCCGGTGATCCCGGAGAAAGGGTCCGTCGGCGCCAGCGGCGATCTGGCCCCGTCGGCCCATCTGGCGCTGGTGCTCATGGGTGAAGGCGAAGCGCGGTACAAGGGCCGGGTGCTGCCCGGCGGCGAGGCGCTCCGCGAGGCCGGTATCGCCCCCGTGACGTTCCAGGCCAAGGAGGGTCTGGCGGTGCTCAACGGCACCCACTTCATGTCCGCCATCGGCTGCCTCCTGGCCGATGAGATCGATTACCTGCTCCGGATCGCCGCCGTGGTCGCCGCCATGACCACCGACGCCCTCGTCGGCACCGACACGGCGTTCGACCCGCGCATCCAGGCCGTCCGGCCGCACCCGGGCCAGGTGCGGACCGCCGCGGAGATCGCCGCCCTCATGGCCGGCAGCGAAATCCGCCTCTCCCACCTGGACTGCGACAAGGTGCAGGACGCCTATTCGCTGCGCTGCATCCCCCAGGTGCACGGCGCGGTGCAGGACACCCTCGATCACGCCCGGGCCGTGCTGGCGCGCGAGATCAACGCGGCGACCGACAACCCGCTCGTCTTCGCCGCCGACACCGCGGTCCTGTCCGGCGGCAATTTCCATGGTGAACCGGTGGCCTTCGCCCTGGACTTCCTCGCCATCGCCGCCGCCGAACTGGCCGGCATCTCCGAGCGCCGCCTCGAGCGGCTGATCAACCCGGACCTGAGCGGCCTGCCGGCGTTCCTCGCCCGCGAGCCGGGCCTGAACTCCGGTTTCATGATCGCCCAGCTCACCGCTGTGTCGCTGGTGGCCGAGAACAAGATCCTCGCCCATCCCGCCTCGGTGGACTCGCTGCCCACCAGCGCCAACAAGGAGGATCATGTCTCGCTGGGCATGACCGCGGCGCTCAAGCTGCGGCAGGTGACGGAGAACGTGCGCACCGTGCTGGCCATCGAGCTGCTCGCCGCCGCCCAGGCGCTGGAGTTCCGCCGCCCGCTGCGGTCGTCCGAGGCGCTGGAAGCCGTGCTGGGCACGCTGCGCGAGACGGTTTCCTTCATGGACCGCGACCGCAACCTGAGCATCGACATCGCCGCCGCCGCGCGGCTCATCGCCGACCGCGCCCTGCCCCTGCCCGTATAGGCCCGTCGCAGCGGTAAGAGTCGGCACCACCGGGACCGCGGCTTGAAACCTCCGCGTCCGCGATCCATCTTATCCGTGTGAAAGGAGCATGGCATGGCCCTGTGGGAACTGACAATCCGAACCGATTTTTCAGCCGCGCACCAGTTGCGCCAATACCGGGGCAAGTGCGAGCGCCTGCACGGCCACAACTGGGAAGTGGAGATCACGGTGCGGTGCCGGGAGCTGGACGCGGCCGGGATCGGCATGGACTTCACCGAGCTGCGTGCGGCGGCCGACCGGGTGCTGGAGCAGCTGGACCACACCCTGCTCAACGAGCTGCCCGCATTCGCCACGGACAACCCCTCGGCCGAAAATGTCGCCCGCCACATCCACCGCGAACTGGGGCGCCTCGTCAACACGGACCACTGCCGGGTCTGGCGGGTGACCGTGTTCGAGAGCCGCGGTTGCTCCGCCGCCTACCTGGAGGCGAGCGATGGCTAGGTACCGCGCCAGCGTCACCTGCGTGAGCGGCGGCATGGACAGCGCTGTCACCGCCTCCGAGGCGGCCCGGGATTCCGACGCCCTGTATTTCCTTCACGTCAACTACGGCCAGCGCACCGAGGCCAGGGAATTGGACTGCTTCCAGCGCCTCTGCGACCACTACGGCGTCCGGGAGCGGCTCGTCGCCGAGCTGCCCCACCTGGCCCGCATCGGCGGCTCGTCGCTCGTGGACGCACGCATCCCGGTGGAGCCCGCCGACCTGTCCCGCCGGCGCATCCCGTCCTCGTACGTGCCGTTCCGCAACGCCCAGATCCTGGCCGCCGCGGTGAGCTGGGCCGAGGCGCTCGGGGCGGAAGCCGTCTACTTCGGCGCCGTGGCCGAAGACGGTTCCGGCTACCCCGATTGCCGGCCCGAGTTCTACCGCGCGTTCCAGGAACTCGTCCGGACCGGCACCCGCCCCGAGACCCGTGTCGAGGTGGTCACGCCGGTGATCCACCTGCGCAAGTCTGCGATCGTCCGGCGGGGGCTGGAGCTTGGGACGCCCTTCCAGTTCACCTGGTCGTGTTACAGCGACAGCGATGCCGCCTGCGGGCGCTGCGACAGTTGCGCCCTGCGCCTTCGGGGCTTCCGCGAGGCGGGGGCCGCCGACCCGATCCCGTACAAAAACGATGGTGCACTATTATAGAGAGGTTGTATAATGCCCAACTTGAGGACTGAGGATAAGGAGGATTCAATGAAAGCGGTGAAAACCTTGCTGGCCGTGGCGCTTGTTGCGGTCTTCTGTCTGGCCGTCGGGAGCGTCAACCTCCAGGCCATCCCGACCTGGCTGATCAAGGGGAAGATCATCGACGCCACCACCAAGCAGCCCATCGAGGGCGTCGAGATCTCCTTGCGCGACAAGGCGATGAACCGGCTGTACTCGATGAAGACCAACAAGGAAGGCGAGTATCTGTACCGCCTGCCCCTCGGGCACTACCACATGAAGGTCAAGGTGAAGGGGTACATCCCGCAGGAATTTCCCGATATCGCCCACCCCCCCGTCGGTGACGAGCGGGTGGAAAATTTCGAGCTGCAGCCGGGTGAGGGCATCCTGGCTTCTGAATTGACCGCCGAACAGCGGGCCGAGATCGAGAAGCAGCGGGCGGAATTCGAGGCCAACAAGGATAAGATCGAGGAGATCAAGAAGGTCACCGGCGAGGTGAAGAAGCTGTTCGACGAGGGCATCCAGCTCAAGGACGCCGGCCAGTACGACGCGGCCATCGCCAAGCTGCAGGACGCCCTGGTCAAGGATCCCAACCAGCCCAACATCCTGGGCCACCTGGCCGACTGCTATTATGCCAAGGGCAGCCACGACCAGGCCATCGAAACCTACAACAAGGCGCTGGCGCTTAGCCCCTCCGACGCCAACATGCTCACCAACCTGGGCAACGCCTACGTCAAGAAAGGGATGATCCCCGAAGCCAAAGCCTCGTTCGAGAAGGCGATCCAGGCCGACCCGGCCCACTCCGACGTCAACTATTACAACGTGGGCGTGGTGATGGTCAACGCCGGCAAAAACGATGAGGCCATCGACGCCTTCAGCAAATGCCTCGCAGCCAACGCCAACTACTCCGCCGCCCACTATCAACTCGGCATGTGCCTCATCAACAAGGGCGACTACGCGGGCGCGGTCCAGTCGCTGGAGACCTACCTGAAGCTGGACCCCAGCGGCAGCTACGCCGCGATGGCCAAGCAGATGCTCCCGGAGTTGAAGAAGCTAGTTAAATAGGGCGGCCGCGCGCCGGCAGCCCACATCGGCCAGACTTTCCAGCGCCCCGATGAGGGCGTCCTGAACATAAAGGTTGCTGTCCCGGAAACGGGCCAGCAACCTTTCAAATATTTCCCCCGGAATTTCATTGGGCCGGTTGAAGAATGCGCCGGCGATCGCGGAGATGGCCTGCGCCCGGAAGCAGAAATCCGGGTGCTCCATCAGCGTCGCCAGCTCATCCAGCGCCCGGCGTCCGCCCTGCTGGGCGATGAGGCCCAGCACGTCGATGATGATCAGCCGCCGTTTGCGTCGGAAGGTGTCAGCGGGGATCTCACGACGGAACAGCCGCATCAGGCCCGGCGTGGCGTCGTCGTTGCCGATCTCACCGATGGCGTCGAGCACCGCGGTCTGGAGTCGCTGGGAGCCGGCGCCCCGCCGGATGGCCGGGTGACTGATCTTGCGCAGGAGCCACGGGATCGCCGCCGGGTCGCCCAGGGCGGCCAGTCCGCAGACAGCCATTTCCTCGCGGGTCCGCTCGCCGCATGTCAGCAGCTTACGGAGCACGGGCAGGGCCCGGCAGTCCTTGGCCACGCCGAGCTGCGGGAGCAGCTCGTAGCAATCGGCCAGGCGGCCGCGGCGGAGCAACTGCGCGCAATCACCCGCGGCTTTCGCCGGGGATACCACCTGTCGGGATTTGCGCGGTCCGGTCATGCCACCACCATTCTTCGAAATCCCAAGTATCTTACGGACTGCACCCCAAACTTGTCAAGGATATCGGCCACGGTTGTTGAGAATTTTACATTGATAGCAGTTAGAGGGGAGGAGATAGGAGTGAACAGCGAACGGTAAACAGTAAACGGTGAATGGTGGTGGATTCGTGCTCGTAATTCGTAATCGTAATTCGTAATCGTACTCGTAATCGTGATCGTAATCGAGGCTCGAGGCTCGTTCTCGTAACGCGGACATCGGACTTCGGACATCGGAATTCGGACCTGGGACCTGGGTTCTGGGCCCTTGTTCACATAACTCAGATCCTCGTCACGACTCACCCATTCACCTATTCACCAATTAACCGTTTCCCTTCTACCCATTCACCCATTCAACCCGTTCCCCTATTCACCGCCTCCCCCAATCGCTTCCTCTGCGACAAACAGCCGCCTTGCGGCCGCGAGGCCGCAGCGCTGGTAGCGATGGTAGGCCCGGGCCGCGCGTTCGCGGATCGCCGCTGCGCTCTCCCCCGCGATCCAGCCCGCCACCGCCGCTTCCAGGACGTACGCCTCGGGCGCCAGCAGGCCGGTGGTCCAAAGGCGCGCTGTCGCGCCGGCCCGTCGCAGCGGTTCGCGGAAATAGCCGCGGCTGGCGCAGGCCAGCACCATCGCCTCGCGCTGACGCGCATCCCGCCGCTGCGGCGGATCGACGCGGAAATCCATGAGTCCGTTGTGGCCCACGTACACGACCAGCCCGGCGCCGCCGCCCGGCAACAGCGCCACCGGCGCCCCTCTGTCGGCGACGGTGACGGCCGCGACGGGAGCTCCGGCCGCCGCGGCCAGGAAGTCCTCCACCGCCTGCCGGATGGCCGCGCCGCGGTAGGCGTCGGCCACCAGCCAGACGGGTTCGCGTGCGTGGCGGAACACCTGCCGCTCCAGCACCGGCCCGCCGGGCGGGGCCGGCGCGGCGACGCGGCGCCAGTCCGGGCTCCGCTCGAGGAACGTGCGGACCCCATAGCGGGCGCCCCAGTACAGGTTGCGGACCGGATCGTCGCCGTCGCCCAGCGCCGCCGGGACGGGGACGATGCCCTGGCTCCGGTTGTCGCACAGGGCCACAAAGACGTGGATGGTCCGGAATTGGGGCACCGGGAGCCGGGGCGAACTCGCCCCGGCGGAGTGGCCCGCCAGATGAATCAGGACAAGGGCCGCCAGCAGAACCCGGCCGACGGTCCGCCGGCAATCATGGATGAAGCATCGGCACATAGCACGTCGGTCCTTTAGGAGCGCCGGCGGATCCTCAACGGGATTCGGAGCAACCGGCCGATTCCGCAAGCTCTGTGCGGAGCGTCGCCTCCAGCCATCGGATCGAAGCGTCGGCGGAGTCCAGCGCCTGAGCACGCCGGACAATGTGCAGCGCCTCGGTGCTCCGGCCCAGGCGCCGCAGCGCGGCGGCCTGTTCGTACAGGGCCCAGGACTGGCACGCCCCTTCCGCTTCGGCCGCCTGGGCGAAGCACGCCGCCGCCGCCGCATCGTCGCCGAGTTCGGCGTGGGCGCGGCCCTTTTCCATCAGGGTGCGGAAACGGTCCTCCCAGCCCAGGTTCAGCGCGTCCTCGAAGTTGCCGATCGCGAGTTCCAGCTCGCCCTTCCACAGGTGGTTCGTACCCATGGCGGCGAAGGCCTCGGCGCAGAAATTGTCCATCCGCAGCATCTGTCGGCAGGCGGTAAAACCCTGTTCGACCCCCGCCTCGTCAATCCGGAGCTGCTCCAGTGCTCGCGCCGCCTCCCCACCGCCCCAATGGGGATCCTGGGCCAGCACCCGCGCGAAGCACCGCCGGGCCTGCGCCAGCCGCTTCTTCCTGAGGTGGATCCGCCCCAGCCGGGAGATGCTCAGCAGGTCTTCCGGCTCCAGTTCCAGCGCCCGTTCCCAGCACTCCTGCGCCGCGTCGCTCACGCCTTCCCGCTCCCAGCGCTCGGCCTCGGCCCGCCATCCGGCTGCGGTTCCCTGCGGTGCCGTCACGGCTGCCTCCATCCATTCAAGCGGGTGTGTCGTCGCTTCCCATTGTACTCGAAATGACGAAGAAGCGACCCATCCAAACACGCGGCCCGCCACCCGCATCGGTGTGAAAGCGGGTTGGATGAGACCGCCATGCCGGATCACGGCATGTGCCCACGGATTAAAAATTGAAGGACAACCACATCTGGAATCTATATAATGAAGTTTCCATTTTCGCATCGGAAGGAGGTCCTGATGGAGTTCAGCCGTCGATCTCTGATGAAGTGGAGCGTCGGCGCCGCCGCCGGCCTGGCCGCCACCCCTCTGGCTGCAGCGGAATCCACCGAGCCGCCGGCCAAAACAGACGAGGCGGCGCCGGATTACGCCGGCGTGCTCGTGGACACCACCCTCTGCATCGGCTGCCGCAAGTGCGAGGAGGCGTGCAACCGGCGGAACCATCTCCCGCGCACCGCGCTGAACTTCGCCGACCGCGATGTGCTCCGGACCTTCCGGCGGCCGTCGGAGAACGCCTTCACCGTGGTGAACCAGTTCCACGGCAGCCCCTCCCCGGACCAGGCGGGGCTGCCCCAGACCTACGTGAAGGCCCAGTGCATGCACTGCCTGTACCCCTCCTGCGTGTCCGCCTGCATCGTGGGGGC
The DNA here is from genome assembly GCA_017996395.1 of Acidobacteriota bacterium. Lineage (GTDB taxonomy): Bacteria > Acidobacteriota > JAAYUB01 > JAAYUB01 > JAAYUB01 > JAAYUB01. Next base: position 41,015 of record JAGOHA010000016.1, read on the forward strand.
CCTCACCAAGTCGGACGACGGCGCGGTGGTCTACAATCCCACGATCTGCCTGGGCTGCCGCTACTGCCAGGTCGCCTGCCCGTTCGAGGTGCCGGCGTTCGAGTTCAACGAGCCGCTCCAGCCGCGGGTCCGCAAGTGCGAGTTCTGCACCGACCAGGCCCGCGGCACCGGAGCCGATCCCGCCTGCGCCAGCGCCTGCCCCACCGAGGCTCTCGTGTTCGGTCACCGGGCGGAGCTGGTGGCCCTGGCCCGGGAGCGGATCAAGCGGCGGCCCGACCGCTACGTCGTCCACATCTACGGCGAACACGAGGTGGGCGGCACCGCCTGGCTGTACCTGGTGGGCCGGCCGGTGACGGAAATCGGAATGCTGGACCTGCCCGAGAAGCCGCCGCCGGAGCGGACCGAGGCCATCCAGCACGGCATCTTCAAGTACGGCCTGCTGCCCGTCGCGTTCTACGGCCTGCTCTCCGGCATCATGTGGTTCAACCACCGCAAGGAGCAGCCGCCGGATGGCTCGGCGCCCGGCGCCGAAGGGGGTGAGCGATGACGCTCAACGACCATCCCCATCGGGTCACCAAGCCGTTCTTCACGTTCGGTACCATCACCCTGCTGATCATCATGGGGGTCGGCTACGCCTTCGGCATCACCCGCCTGATCCTCGGGCTCGGCTCCGTGACCAACCTGGACAACCACAACCCCTGGGGCATCTGGATCGCCTTCGACGTCGCTTGCGGCGTGGCGCTGGCCGCCGGCGGCTTCACCACCGCCGCCCTGGTGGACATCTTCGGCCGGAAGAAATACCTGCCGCTGCTCCGGCCGGCCATCCTGACCGCGTTCCTGGGCTACCTCTGGGTGGCCATCGCCCTGAGCTTCGACCTCGGGCGCTACTGGAACATCTGGCGGCCCATCTTCAACTGGCAGGGTAATTCGGTCCTGTTCGAAGTGGGCATGTGCGTCACCTTCTACCTGATGGTCCTGTGCGTCGAGATGAGCCCGTCGATCCTCGAGGGGCTCAAGGCCCGCATCGACGGGAACGAGTGGGGCGCCGCCGTGCTGCGGCGGGTAGAGAAGCCCATCCTGACCCTGTACCGCTGGGTCCGGATCGCGCTCCCGTTCTTCATCGTCACCGGCGTGGTCCTGTCCTTCATGCACCAGTCGTCACTCGGCACGCTCATGCTCATCTCGCCCACCAAGCTGAGCCCGCTGTGGGACACCAACGTCCTGCCCGTCCTGTTCCTCCTGTCGGCCATCGCGGTGGGGTTCCCCATGGTGATCCTCGAGTCGATCTACGCCAACATCAGCTTCGGACGTAACCCGGAGATGGAACTGCTGACACCCCTGACCCGCTTCGTCCCCTGGTTCCTCGGCGCCTACGGGCTGGTGAAGCTCGTCGACCTCGCCGTCCGCTGGAACACGCTGGACCTGCTCGCCCAGCCCGCGGCCACGGTCTCGCTCATCATCGAGATCATGCTGGGCATCCTCGCCCCGCTGGCGCTGCTCCTCAACCCGGCGGTGCGCCGGTCCATGGGTTGGCTGTTCTTCACCGCCTCGCTGATCATCTTCGGCGTGGTCCTGAACCGGATCAACGTCTTCCTGGTGGGCTACAATCCCCCCTACTCCCTGCGGGCCTATTTTCCGTCGGTGGGCGAGATCGCCATGACGGCGGCCATCGTCTCCAGCATCCTGTTCTGCTATCGGTTCTTTGTCACCTACTTCCCCATCCTGCCCGGCTACATGCCGGTGAGCCCGGAGCAGCTGGCCCGGATGCACGAGGAGCGCGCCAAGACCGTCACGCCGTTCTGGACCTGGATGATCCGCGGCGCCGGCATCATGTTCCTGCTGGTCTTCGTGCTGCTATACAGCGTGGTGCACGAGGAGGCCATCAGCTCCACTATCCGGACGGTGACCGAGATCCAGCGGGTCCAGGCGGCCCGGCCGGAGCCGGCCCCGGTGACCGCAGCGACGGCTTATCCGCATCGCCCGACGGCCTACAAAAATTTCTACCTGCTGAACAGCTCCGCCCTGAACTCGGGAGTTGACGACTACGAGCCGGTGGGATTCGCCCACCGGATCCACGACGAGATCACCGGCGGCGATTGCGGGGTGTGCCACCACCGGTACGCCATGAGTGAAGATGATCGCGTGGGCGAGGACCTCAAGGCCCTCCACGCCATGATGGAAGTCCGCTTGGGCGGTCCGTGCGCCGACTGCCACGACGACATGGCCGACCGGCCGCCCCAGAGCTGCGCCCGCTGCCACGCCCAGCCCGGCGAGGCGGACGACCCGTCGCGCATCGGGCTCAAGGGGGCGTACCACCGCCAGTGCATCGGCTGCCACGAGGGCCAGCTCAAGCCGGCCTCCGCGCCCACCGGCTGCAACGACTGCCACCATCCGTGGACGCCGGACCACGGGCGGCTGGTCAGCCTCGGCGCCGCGCCCACCCCGCAGGACGTGACCCGCTCCTGCCTGAGCTGCCATCCGCAGGTGGGCCAGGATCTGCTGGGCACCGCCCACTGGCGCTGGCAGGGCTTCTCGCCCACGCTGGCCGGCTACGAGCACCGCAAGGACATCAGCCTCACCCTGATGGTGAACAACTACTGCATCGCCATCGCGCCCAACATGCAGCAGTGCGCCGCCTGCCACATCGGCTACGGCAAGCAGGGCAAGGACTTCGATTTCAGCAACCCGGCCAACATCGACTGCCTCGTCTGCCACGATACCACCGGCACCTACCGGAAAGACCCTCTCAATGCCGGCCTGCCGGCGGCAGGCGTGGACCTGCCGGCCGTGGCGCGGAAGGTGGGGCGTCCGTCGCGGCAGGCTTGCGGCTCCTGTCACTTCCACAGCGGCGGCGCCACCAACGCCAAGCACGGGGACCTGGAGCCCGTCATGGCCAATCCGAAGCCCGAGTTTGACGTCCACATGGGCGCCCTGAACATGCGCTGTCAGAAATGCCACACCACCACCCGGCACCGGATCGCCGGGATGTCCCTGAGTGCGCCGGCGGTTGAGGGCCGCGTGGAGTGCGGCAAATGCCACGGCCCCACACCGCACGGCGTGTCGGGACCGCTCTCCCGGCACCTCGACGACCACGTCCGCGCCATCGCCTGCGAGACGTGCCACATCCCCGCCTTCGCCCGCGAGACGCCCACCCTGCTGCGGCGGGATTACTCCCAGGCCGGCCAGGACCGGCCCGAGACCAAGGACAACCTGGGCATGCCCGCCTACGACAAACGGTTCGGCGCGCTCACCTGGGGCCGGAACCTTACTCCGGTGTACCTCTGGTTCGACGGCACCCGCCACGCCGCCCTGCTGGGCGACACCATCGACCCGTCCGCCAGCGTGGTGCTCAACGCGCCCGTGGGCGAGAAGCGCAACCCGGCCGCACGGATCTTCCCGTTCAAGCTGCACACCGCCGTGCAGCCGTACGACACCGAGAACAAAACCCTGGCCATGCCGCGGTTCCTCTCCGACTACTGGGTCCGCTTCGACTGGTCCGGCGCCATCGCCGAGGGGATGAAGGCAGTGGGGCTGCCCTACTCGGGCAAGTACGGCTTCGTCGAAACGCGGATGTACTCGGCCATCCATCACGGCGTGGTCGCCGCCCCGAAGGCGCTGGGCTGCACCGACTGCCACTCCACCGAGGCCGTCAGCTGTGTCCGCTGCCACCAGGGAGCCCAGGGCATGGACCTGCCGGAGCACCGGCGCAAGATCTACCCCGAGGTCAAGCAGCGGCTCGACTTCAAGGCGCTGGGCTACCCCGGGGATCCGGCCCAGGTGGGCGGACGCTTCTACCTGACCCTCGGCCGCGGCCGCCCGACCCGGTAGGGCGCCGGCGCGTTCATCCGCCGGCGGCTACCGGTGTGCTCGTGCAACCGGTAGCCGCCGATCGTCCCGGCGCGCAGCGACCCGATCCTGACGCGCCCGAGCGTGCCCCCACCTGCTCGCATTCACGACTCATCTCGTGTTCTGACATCACCGCGCGTTTGACCCATCCCGCCACAACCGGCTCCAGACGGACCTTTCAAACCCGGCTCCAAAATCTGAAAGCCGAGCTGTAGAAATATTTTCAACATAATTTGAAAATCTTTTCATACAAATCGCCCCCCTCCCTACTTTGTATACAACTGTCCATTGATATTTCCCTGATTGGTAGCGGGTGTGGCTTTATTCGAACCAATGAGTGATTTCGCTGCAGGCAATCGGCCGCCCAGCCCGGGCGGCTGCCGCTATCCGGATCTCGTGTCGGGGCTGCGCCGGACGGCTCCGATTCACCGACCGGCGTCCCGCCCCGCCCCTGCGGGCGATGGGCCGCTGGCGTCAAATCCTTCGACCTTTACTTTTCACGGGAGGTTGGAATGCGTGTAAGACGTTTCGCGATCGTCCTGATGCTGCTTGCGCTGGCCGCCGGTCTCGGCTTCGGCTACCGGGGCTACAACGTGTCGTGGAGCGACGAAGGCTGGCTCGTGTTGACCTTCGAGCTGGGCGACTACCGTGTCGAGCAGATTCAAGCCAACAATCAGACCTACTCCAAACTCGTCTTCGAGGGCGGTGTCTGGACCCACCAGCGCGGTTACGCCGAGCTGCCCAT
>JAGOHA010000118.1 GCA_017996395.1 Acidobacteriota bacterium
AACCTTCCGACGGCCGCGAGATTCCTGAAATCAGCTTCAGCAGCGTGCTTTTGCCGGCGCCATTGCTGCCGACGAAGCCGACGGAATCTCCTGGCTGGATGACCAGATCGATGTCCCGGAGCGCCCACAGCTCCTCGTGGACGCTTCGCCGACTCGGCGAGAGAAACTCCTTGATCCGATCCAGCGGATGGCGATAGATGCGGTATTTCTTGCCGACGCCTTTGAGTTCGATGATCGGGTCCATTGTTCAGATCATAAGAACAGGGCAAAGGATTTTCAAGACCAGAATGACCTCGACGAGAATGACGCCGATCGTCGCCTGATACTCGCGGTTGCGGCGGTACTGTGCGGCGCTGAAGCGTTGTCCGGTGCTGTTCATGCGGGCGGAGCAGGCGGGCAGGAACAGCGGCACCCGCCGGCGATACTCCTCGAACGGTGAGCCGTAAGCATCGGCGATCTCCCGTTCTTCCTGACGCATGACCGGCCAGTAGATGAGAATGAACAGGATGCCGAACACCAGTACGAGCGGCCACCAGCCGCTCTGCAGGGCGAATCCGAGCCCCATCAGAAAGGACCCGAAATAAAGCGGATTCCGGGTGCGGGCGTAGGGGCCGGACGTGGCCAGGGCTTGGCCTTTGCGGATATGCCCGGCGGCCCAGCCGCGCGTCGCCAGGCCGGCCAGGATGAGCGGCGCACCGGCGGCCAGCCACAACCAGGTCGGGCGGCTCAGCAGAAAAAACAGCGCGGCGCAGACAAAACCGATCGGGACCCGCAGTTTTTGCAGCAACCGGCTCTTATTGCTCACTGGCGGCCTCCGCGGACTGCAGCCGTCGGGCGACGGCGGCGAACACTTCTTCGACCGTGAAATCCATGCAGCGGTGCATCGCTTCATCGCACCGCCGCTTGTAGCTGTTGGAACAGGGCAGGGTGCGGTGCAGGGCGATGTCGTCCGGGTGGAACGGGCCGTTCCGGTCGGGGTCCGTGGGGCCGAACAGGGCCACGACCGGCGCGCCGCTGGCTGACGCGATGTGCATCGGGCCGGTGTCGCCGCTCAGGAAACAGTCGGCGTGACCCGCCAGGGCGGCCAATTCGGTCAGGTTCAACCGGAGTGGTCGAATCCGGCTGTCCTCGTTGCGCATACGCTCAACCAGGTGCTCCTCGCGGGGGCCGTGCGTGACCACGATTTCACGGGCCAGGCGCTCCCGCACCAACCGGCCCACCTGCGCGTAGTGTTCGGCGGGCCACTGCTTCGTGGGCCAGCCGGCGCCCGGGTTGATCATGATGAACGGCCGTCCGTCCAGCGCGCATCGTTCCTTCTCCGCACGGACGGCAGCGGACGCCGGCAACTGAAACGGGAACACCCGGGGAACAGGCAGCGTAACCCCGAGCGGGGCCACCAGGCGAGCGCAGCGGTCGATCACGTGTCCCGAGCCGGCATCCACATGCTCATCGTAAAAGCGGGCGGCGGCCGGTTCGCGCAAGGACGCTCTGGCCCAGCCGATCCGGTGGTCCGTTCGCGCCAGGCGGACGACAGCAGCGGATTTGAGCAGGCCTTGGAAATCGACGACCACGTCGTAGCGGGTGTCGCGGATGTCTCGGAAGCTCCGCCAGGGACTCTTGGAGCCCGCCAGGTGGCGGCCATGGCGCCAGCCGTGCGTGTGGAGCCGGATGACACGGCTCACCGGCACCAGGCACTCGACCATCGCCGCGCTGCGGTGCTCCACACACCATGTGATCCGGCAATCGGGAAGGAGCGCCTTGAGTGCGGTCACGGCCGGGATGGCGTGGATGGTGTCACCGATGGCGCCGAGCTTGACGACGAGCACGCTCTGCAGACTCACGCGTCGTCTCCTCTGGCGGCTGGCGGGTTCATCGCGCGGATTCGCGCGAGCAGATCCCGAGTGGAGTGATCCTTGGGATCGCCGGCGATGCGAACTTGTCCGCCGTATCCCAGCACCACCTCGCGTTCGGGCACTGTTTCCTCGGTGTAGTCTGTGCCCTTGGCCTGAATGTGCGGCCGCAGGGTGAGTAGGAGGCGCCGGACGTCGGGCTCGGAGAAGATGGTGACGTAGTCCACCGCCGTCAGCGCGGCGACGATCTCGGCGCGGTCCAGTTCGGACATCACCGGCCGTCCCGGCCCCTTGAGGTCCCGGATGCTGGTGTCGCTGTTGAGCGCCACCACCAGCAGGTCACCCAGCGAACGGGCGGCCTCGAGGTACCGCACGTGCCCGACGTGGAGCAAGTCGAAACAACCGTTGGCCATGACGATGGTCCGCCCGGCCTGCCGCGCCGCGTTCAGGATGGGGACCAGCTCCGCCGCTGATTTGAGTTTGGGATTCATGAACCGGGCAATCTCCGGGCGCTGAAGTCGGACCGGATGGCGCTGAGCAGCTCTTTGTCCGAAACCGTTGCCGTGCCGCGTTTCATAACCACCAGGCCGCCGGCGTAGTTCGACATCCGGGCGGCCACATCGAACGACGCACCGCAGGCGAGCGCCAGCGTGTACACCGAGATGACCGTGTCACCGGCGCCGGTGACGTCCGCCACCTCGTCGGAACCGAAGACCGAGATGTGGACGGGTTTCTCGTCGCGCCGGTACAGGGACATGCCCAACCGGCCGCGCGTGATCAGCAGGGCGGCCAGATCCTGCTCCGCCAGAATCCGGTTGGCCACGAAATCCATCTTGCTCAGATCCTCGCCGATGCTCATCTGGTAGGCTTGTTCCACTTCCGAGATGTTGGGCGTCAGGCTGGTGACATGCTGATAGTGCCGCAGGGCGAAGCGGCTGTCCACGACCAACGGCAACTCCATCTGCCGGCAGTGCTCGGAGAGCTCGTTGATCAGAAGGGTTTCCACACTCCCGTAGCCGTAATCGGAGACAACGACCGCGTCCACCTTGGGAAGGAAGCTGAGCGCTTTGGCCAGGAGTTCATCTCGGGAGCAGACCGGGCGGCCCTGGAGGTCCTCCCGGTCGATGCGCAGCATCTGCTGCATGGACGAATGGAACGCGCCGGCCAGCACACGGGTTTTCACCGGTGTACAGTAGCCGTCGCCGCGGAAGATGCCGGATACGTCCACGCCCATGTTCCGGAAAAAATTGAACAGCCAGTCGCCCGCCTCGTCGTTGCCCAGCATGCCTACCGGGTAGACATGGCTGGAGAGCGACAGCAGGTTGTTGACGGCGTTGGCGCCGCCGCCCGGGATGTTGATGGTCTCGCGATATTTCAGGATCAGTACGGGCGCTTCGCGTGAAATCCGGGAAATCTCCCCGAATAAGAACTGGTCCAGCACGAGGTCGCCAATGTGCAGGATGGTTGCACCCCTGAATTTCTCGATGACCTGGGTGAAGTCTTTCAGCGTGGGTTTCATGTTGCCTCCGTACCGAGGATCCAGTCGACAGCCGCCGTCAGATCGGCGACGACGGCATCGGGGCAGTCAGGCGTCAAGTGATCCAACGGAGCGATCGACGGCTCCGGCTGGAGCCAGAGCGAGCGGCATCCGGCTCGCTTGCCCGCCTGGATATCGCTGAGCTTGTCGCCGACCATGAAGGAGCGCGCCAGATCGATGCCGTGTTCGCGCGCCGCCCGGAGCAGCATGCCCGGTTCCGGCTTGCGGCAGGAGCAGGACTGGCGGTATTCGGGCAGGTTTCCATCGGGCAGGTGGGGGCAATGATAGATGGCGGTGATCCGGATGCCCTGGTCCCCAAGCAGGTCATGCAGACGGTCGTGGATTCGGGCCAGCGTGCCCTCGGTCAGATATCCCCGGGCGATTCCTGACTGGTTGGTGACGACGATGAGCAGATACTCAGACGCTTGAAGCCGCCGCAGCGCATCCGTCACACCGGGCAGCAATTCCAGCCGGTCGGGATCATTGAGGTAAACAAGATCCCGGCAGATGGTCCCGTCCCGATCAAAAAAAACGGCTCGCCGCATGTCCACGATTGCCCTCGAAGTGGCCAAGTTTACCAAAAAAGGCACTTACGGGCAACTCGCCATTCAGCGAAACGTGAGGATTGGAAGTACCGTGGCGGTGTCTGGCGGTGCTTAGCTCTCGGGGGCGATTTCGCGCCGGGTGGGATGCATCTGGCACAGCAACCATTGGGAAGAGCGGTGCAGCGATCGCTCGATCTCCCAGACCGGCATCCGGAGCTGCGCGGATATTTCCTCAGCGCTGAGGTTTTTGTAGTGTTTCAGAATGAAGATGTTCCGGTCGCTCTCGGGCAGCGCCTGGATGGCCCGGACAATCATTCGGGAAACAACATCCTTGATCTTTTTATTCTTGTCGCAGCCGACCATGCTCCACTCCGTTTGAATTCCATCGCAGGATCATTTGAATTTAAGATGGCAGAACTCGCTTTCAGGATCAAATGTTTTTCATCTTCATAGAATATTACGATGCGGAACCGTGTTTGGTTCGATCGCCGGCAGAATGCCGGAACGGATCGGGAGGCGACAGGCGCCACGAATTGCTTGCCGCATTCCGACAGGGTCGTTACAATGTGGAGCATCCGGGCGCGAGAATCGATCATGACACAGACCCGAAAGATGACCGTGCTGCTGGACTCGGTGAAAAAGCTGATCCGGCGAGACGATTACAAGCATGTGGCCAATATCCTCCGCAAGGTTCACGCGGCCGATATCGCCTATGTGCTCGCGCATCTGATGGAGGCGGAACGCCTCCGGCTGGTGCAGGTCTTGGCGGACACCGACCTGTCTCTGGCGGCCGAGTCGATCAGCGAACTGCACACCAAGCCGGGTGGTCAGCTGCTGGCCATCCTGCCCGTCGAACTGGCTGCTAGAATCCTCCAGCAGATGGATTCGGATGATGCGGCACTTTTCATTGCCGACCTCCCGGAAGACAAGAGCCGTGAGATTCTCGCCCTGATGGCTGCGGAGGAATCCTCGTCGGTCCGTGGCCTGCTGAGTTACGAAGCCGAGACCGCCGGCCGGATCATGAATGCGGATGTCTTCTGCCTGAACCAGCAGGTCACGGTGGGTGAAGCCATCCAGAAGCTCCGGGAGAGGCGGGAAGCCGTATCCTGTTTCTATATTTATGTGGTGGATGACGACGGCCGGCTGCTCGGGGTGCTCTCCCTGAAGCAGCTGCTGTTCCACCCGCCCGAAGTTGCGCTCCACCAGATCATGCGGACCAACGTCATCAGCGTGCACACCGAGACCGACCAGGAGGAAGTGTCCCGCCAGGTGGCCAACTATAATCTGCTGGCTATTCCGGTGGTTGATGACGAGAACCGGCTGGCCGGCATCGTCACCGTGGACGACGTAATCGACGTCATCCGCGAGGAGGCCACGGAGGACATTTTTTACATGGCCGGTGTCGAAACCGACGACCACGCGTACACATCGGCGCGACTGTCCATCCGCAAACGCATCCCCTGGCTGGCCATTTATCTCGGCATTGGGTTGTTTACGGCCTGGGTGATTTCTCTGTTCCGGGGCGCTCTTGATCAGTACGTCATTCTGGCCCTGTTCATGCCGATGATCGGAGGCATGGGGGGGAATGCCGGCACGCAGACGATGACGGTCGCGGTTCGTGGCATGGCCATGGGTGAGCTCGACGTGCAGACCCGTTCCAAGTTCATCCTCAAGGAGCTCCGAGTCGGCGTGGTCAATGGTTTAGTGCTGGGCATCATCGCCGGGTTGATCGCATCCGGCCTCGAGTTCGTGTGGACCGGCCATTACAAGATCGGCATCATCATGTTTCTGGCCATGTGGCTCAATATTTCTCTGGCGGCGGTGTGGGGAAGCCTGATCCCGCAGATTTTCAAATGGATGAAGATTGATCCGGCGCTAGCGTCGGGCATCTTTGTGGCCACCCTGAACGACATCATCGGCTTCTCCATTTTTCTGGGGATGGGCACGCTCATGCTGAACACCTTCGGACTCTGAGCCATGCATCCCCTTGAGGACGACGCGCTCGTTCTGCGGATCTACCCGTTTGCAGAAGCGGATGCGGTCGTGGTCCTGTTGACTCGCCACCATGGCAAGGTGCGCCTCATGGCCAAGGGGTTGAAAAAAATCCGCAGCCGCCATCTGGGGATCGTCTCTCCGTTCAATCTCATCACCGTCCAGTTCAAGCCGGGGCAGGGGGATCGACTCGGTATCCTGTCCGGAGCCACCCTGCAATTCGGAGTCGACGTCGCCCGCGGTTCCCTTCATGATTATTACTTTCTGTCGTTGCTTACCGAAGTCGGGATGGTTCTCGAGATTGACCCGATCACCGGCGAAAAGGTGTTCCGCCTTCTGGACGCCCTGGTGCGGTGCGTCGTCAGCCACGGCTTTCGTGAGATTCTGCTCTGGTATTTCCTTTTTTGGATCGCCCGGCTGGAAGGCGAGCTGGCGGACCCGACCGCGTGCGGGATCTGCGGCCGACCATTCAACGCGAACCGGGTGGCGCTCGGTTTGAATCCAATCACTCTGGCATTTCATTGCCGGACCTGTTCGACGCCGGTGTCTCCGGGCGGGAGGGGTGGTGACTATCGGGGAGCGCAACGCGCTTTCCAGCGATTTCTGACCACGGCGCCTGACCAGCTGCCGGCGTTACGATCGGTTCCCGAGGAGTATGAAGCAATCACCCGTTTACTGATGGCCCGGATTGAGCAGCTCAGTGGGAGGGTGATCCGTTGCCTGACACCACTGCTGACTGTTCTGTTGCAGAAACCCGATGCGAAAAAATAAATTCCTCAGTTTCTAACAGAAGATGTGGAAAACTCATAGGAAATTCGTCCAAAGCGATCTTTAACCTCTTTAGTATCTAATGTTTTAACGAATTGCTAACACTTTATGCAAGGTCTGATAACCGTTGTCAACCCGTCGGCGATAACCTATAATTAGATCCGCTCGCGAGCAGGATGAAAGCTGAATGATTGCCGTATTGAAACAAAAGATCCAGCCCAAGCAGCTGGAGGTTTTTTTAAACGAACTGGCCGCCACCGGGGCCATCGTCTACCCGGTGCAGTTGTGCCGGCAGTCTCTGGTGGTCACCTCGACGCTTTCCCCGGCGGCCGCCGGCATGCTCGACCAATCACCCCTGGTGGAATCGACCATCGATACCGGTTCGGTGTTCCAGTTGACCAGCCGCTGCTTCCAGAAAACAAACACTGTCATCCACGTTGGAGATGCGCGGATCGGTGATGGCACGGTGGAGATCATCGCGGGTCCCTGCGCGGTCGAGTCCCACGAACAGGTTGAGGCCGTCGCCGAATTGATGCAAGGGCAGGGGATCCGGCTGTTTCGTGGCGGGCTGTTCAAACCGCGCACTTCACCCTATACATTCCAGGGTTTGGGCTTAGCCGGTTTGGACATCCTCCGGGAGCTGAAGGCGCGACACCGTTTCGTGATCGTCACCGAAGCGCTCAGCGAGCGCTGCCTGGAGCAGCTGATCGGCACCGCCGACGTCGTCCAGATTGGTTCGCGCAACATGCAGAACTTCTCCCTGCTGAAGGAAGCCGGCGGTGCCGGGGTTCCGGTCCTGCTGAAGCGCGGCTTGGCCGCCACGATGGACGAGTTCCTGCTGGCCGCCGAATACCTGATGGCTCACGGCAACTCCAGGGTGATCTTATGCGAACGGGGCATTCGAACCTCCTGTTGCCACACCCGCAACACCCTCGACCTAAGCGCCATCCCCTACTTGAAGGAACAGAGCCATCTGCCCGTGATCGTGGATCCCAGCCACGGCACCGGACGTTCTGCGCTGGTGCTGCCGATGGCGCGGGCGGCGGTGGCGGCCGGCGCAGACGGACTCCTCATCGAGGTGCACCCCTCACCGGCTGACGCCTTGTCGGACGGCCACCAGTCGCTGACGCCCGACCTGTTCCGCCGCCTGGTGGAAGAGGTCGATCGTGTGGCCGTTGCGGTGGGCACCCGCCTGGCAAGAAATTCACAACCTTTTTGAACTTCGCCCCCCCTCCACGTATCCATATTATCGAAAACTTTGTTAGAGGTGGTGCAAAATGGCAAAGAGAAAATTTCACATCGCGTTCCTGATGGGGATGCTGGTTTCTTTTTGCCTGGCTGGCGACTCGATCGACTACATCCCCCGGATCAGCTACGTGGACGGCGACGTGAGCCTGCAGGAGCGGGGGAGTACCGGCTGGACCACCGTGGACGTCAACCTGCCGATCCAGATCGGTGACCGGTTGGTACTGGACCAGAACGGACTGATCGAGATCGAGATCGATGACGGATCGTTCTTGCGGGTGAACCAGTTCAGCGAGTTCATGTTCCAGAAACTTGAGAAAGACCGGATTGTCATCGAGTTGGTGCGGGGCGAGGTGATCGCCCGGACCACGGATGCGGCGGATTACGTCCTTCTGACCGCAGCCGGCGATGTCGTACTCCGGTCGGAGGGATTGTACCGGATCAACGCCCGGGACGACCGCTCGGTGGAGCTGATCGTCCGGTCCGGCAAGGCGCGTTTTGTCAACGACAAGCTCGACAAGAAACTCGGGCGAAACGAGCGAATCGTGGTGTACGGCCTCTCCGATCAGTTCGTCATGGGGGGGGGCGACCGTTTCGACGATTTCGACAATTGGAGCGATCGGCGGGACAGCCGGTATGCGTCGGCCAGCGAGAGCTATCGCTACATCCCGCGCACGGTGTACACAGGGGCGGCCGATCTGGACCTGTATGGCCGCTGGGTGTTCGTGGCCGATTATGGGCACTGCTGGATCCCGACCGTCTACTACTCGGGCTGGGCGCCTTATCGGTCCGGTTACTGGCGGTATTCCCCCGTCTGGGGATACACCTGGATCTCGTATGATCCCTGGGGCTGGCTGCCGTACCATTACGGATCGTGGGCCTTCACCGGACCGTTCGGTTGGGTGTGGGTTCCCGGGTCATCGTGGGGCTGCTCCTGGTGGGCGCCCGGTCGCGTTCACTGGGGCTTCTGGAACGGCTATGTGGGTTGGGTGCCCTGCGGCCCCGGCGATTACTACTACGGGTACTGGCGCCATGGCCATGACCACAATGTCTACGTCAACAATGTCGTGGTCAACAACTATTACGGTTCCGAAAACACCCGTCACAACGGAGCCGTCACCTATGTCAGCGAGGATGATTTTCGACGGGGCCGGCCGGTGGGCGATGGCGTTTACAACCGCAATGCGGTGGGGCGCAGCGTGCAGCGGCAGGAGGCCGGCATCAGCTTCCGACCGGATGAGACCATCAGCCGCGAACTCTTCCGCCGAGACCGCGTCGTAGCCGGCCCGCCCAAGGTGGATCCGGTGCGTTCCGCAGACGCCAGCTATTCCCGCAGCCGGGCCGGTGGCGCCGTAGATGCCGGCGCCCGCGTTTCGCGCGACACCGGTTCCTCGACATTGCCTGCCACCCGAAGCCGTGAGGCGGTTGCCGGTGAGACCGGATCCGGTTCGTCCGTGAGCCGCTCGACGGGATACGGGACGGAGTCAGGCACCATCAATCGTGGCCGGCCCGACATCAGCCGGAACAGCGCTCAGGACAGCTCTCGATCGAGACAGGCCGACGACAGCAGCAGCGGATCCAGTTATCGCCGCAGCGGATTGACGGACTCCGCCGGTGCCTCCGGTTCATCGGGATCGGTCCGTGGCACCACCAGCCGGGGCAGTTCCAGCACGGATCGGAGTTCCTCCGGCAGCCGGTCCGGCACCTCCAGCTCCAGTGGATCCACCTCGCGTTCCATCGATCGTTCCAGCTCGAGCGGGTCTTCCAGCCGTTCCTCGTCGCCACCGCCGGCGGCACCGACGCGCTCCAC
>JAGOHA010000119.1 GCA_017996395.1 Acidobacteriota bacterium
CTGGAGCCGGAGGACGTCCCGGACCTGGAGCTATTGGAGCGCTCGCCCCTGGAGCGCCCGTCCGGATGTGAGGGGGAATTGGGCGCGGTCGCGCCCGTCTACGAAATCCTCATCGATGAACAGGGCGAGGTGGAATGCGCCGTCATGCTAAACCTGAAAGAGATTAGCGACGTGCCGCCGTGTCTCCTCAAGAGCCTCACCCAGGCCATCTCGCGGTACCGGTTTTCCAAACCGAAGGACGGCCAGGGCCGTCCGGCCGCCTGCTATTTTTACCTGACCATCGAGAAGCTGTGAGACGGTGAACAGGTGGATCGGTGGATCGGTACAACGATTCGGGTTCTGTGATCCAGGTCCCAGAACCCAGGTCCCAGCTCCCAAACCTATATTCGATTTTTGATGATCGGGAACGAGCCCCGAGCCTCGAGCCCCGAACCCCGAGCCTCTAGCCCCGAGTTGAATCAGTGCGGGCAGCAGGGGGAGCCGCAGGGGAGGTCGCGGCCGGCGGCGTCCGTGCGGCCGCACTTCTCGGCGCAAGGCGGGGCGGAGTGAGTGAGCACCGCCGCGGCGGAGAATATCTTTTCCGTCTCCGTGCCGCCGCAGGCCCGGCAGGGGACGGAGCCCTCCGCAGCCTGGACGCGAACCAGCACTTCGGTGACGGCGCCGCATTGGCGGCATTGGTATTCGTAGATGGGCACGGCAGCCTCCGGATTATCGAGGTCTCTCACGGTCGCAGGGCCGGAGTTGGCGCCTCCGCCCGCCGGACCGGAGGCGTATGATAGCGCGAACCGGCGGCCGTTGCAATGTCCCGCCGACAGCAACTGGCTTGAGACCGGCGCGAGGCGGGCGCATCCAAAGGGGTGCGGCGGGGCGCTCCCGCCTGAATCCCGGAAGGAGACGAGAGAATGAAACGGATCAAGTACATCAGCCGGTTCGCCACCCACATGTCCGCCCGCGACATCGAGCGGATCGCCGCCCAGTCGGCCGCCAATAACCGAAAGCTCGGCATCACCGGCCTGCTGGTCGCCTCGGGGGGCGTATTTTTCCAGGTCATCGAGGGGCCCGACGCCGCCGTGGACGAGATCTACTCCCGCATCCTGCGCGACAAGCGTCACCAGGATGTGCTCACCCTGCGCGTGGAGGCAGGGAGCCTGCCGCGACTGTTCCCAGACTGGGAGATGCGGAAGATCGATCTCGACACCGCCACCGAATTGCGCCTGGAACCCATGAAGGCGATCATCCAGGCGATTATCCGCCAGAGCGAGACGACCACCCTGCTGATCACCGCCCTGGAGCGGGCGGTGTGGCAGGAGGCAATCACCGCCCAGGGGAACTCTCCGGCGCCGGCGCCGGTCCGCCGGCCGACCACAAAAAAGCCCGCCGCGCGCAAACCGCGCCCGGCAGGCAAAAAACCTACTCAGCGTTGAAACGATCCGTCAATCGCGGCGGTAGTCGGCCTGCACCGCGGACTGGACGATGACCAGGTCTGTGCCCGTCTGCAGGTCGCGGACGTGCAGGTCCAGCATGTAAATGTAGTACAGCCGGTGGGCGGCCGCGTCCAGCCAGACCGGGCGCAGCGCGGTATCGGCGAGCTTCCGCTCGGATTCCTCTGCCGCTGGCCGCAGCCAGACCTCCTGGGCAGTGCCGTCCAGGGAGTGTCGGCCGTACAGGACGGCGCCATCCGTGAGCGCCAGCGGATATCGGCAGGCGAACTGCTCGGCTGCGGCCCAGCGCGGTTCCAGCCCGGAGCCGTCGGAGTGCATGCGGGCGATGCGCGGCCGGGAAGCATACCGCCGCTCATCCAGCGGGATTTGGTCATCCACTGTGAAATATATCCAGTCCGCCGGTCCCCACGCCACCGACAGGAGCCAGCCCCGAGCGTTGCCCAGCGAGAAGGCCGGGCGCGGGCTGGGATTGGGCCGGGCCGCCGCGTCCAGCACGTAGAGGGATTTCTCGCCGGCGGCCGCCAGACTGGTGCCGTCGGCGTTCCGCGCGATGTGCCGGATGCCGTGGCCGCGGAGCACCGCCTCCGTCCGGCCCGTGGCCGGCTCGTGGCGGAAAACGCCCAGGTATTTGCGGTCGGCCGGTTTGTGGAACGTGCCGTCCACGCCGTAGTAGACCGCCTGACCGCCGGGTGCCCAGGTCGGCGCCCAGGCGTTGAAGCCCCGCAAGTTCAGCCGAAGCGGCCGGTCCTGGTTGCCGAAAGCGTCGGTCAGGGTGAGCGTGCCCGCCGGTTTGGCGTCCGCGGGCAGGACCTTGCCCTCGGGGGAGAGGTACAATCCCCGGTTCATCGCCAGCCGCAAGGCCGATGCGGGGCCGCCGGCGGGCATGACAGCGTCCAGCCGGACTGCCTTGTCCGGATCGCGGATCACCACGAGCTTGCGCGCCGCCGCGCGGCCGGGCGCCGAGAATGTCAGCGTGCGCACGCCCGCCGGCAGCCGCAGTTGGTAGGCGCCATCGGCGCCGGTCACGGCGCGCTGCTTGTCCCACACGATGGTGACGCCGGCCAGCGGCTGCCAGGCATCACCATCCACCACATGTCCCGAGACGGTGGCCGTGGGGCGCGGCGCGGCAGTCGCCACGCCCAGGGCCAGCACCAGCAGCAGGACGGCGGCGCCGCGCGCCGGCCGGTTCTTACCAGCCGCTGAAAAAGTCGCCCACTGCATCCGCCACCCCGCCGAAGAAGTCGCCCACGCCCTCGACGATGCCGCTGCCGATGTCCAGGAAACCCTCGCCGATGCCGCTGAAAAATCCGCCGACGTCGCCGCTGAACAGGTCCTCGAAGCCCTGGCCCCAGGAATCGAATGCCTCGCCGAAGCCGCCCACTACGTCGCTGAACGCGGAGCCGACGCCGTCGAACAAGTCGCCGAAGGGCTGTACCAGGTTCTCCACCACGGGGATGCCTTCCACGCCGTCGTTCATCCACTGGCCGAAGAGGGAAAGGCCGCCGCCGATGCCTCCGCCCAGCGTCTGGATGATGCCGCCGGGGAAACCGATGAGGCCGTGGAACCAGCTGCCCACGCTGTCGGGGTCGTACAGGCGGTTCAGGTTATTGGTCATGTTGGCGAAGCCTTCGGAGAAGCACAACGTGCCCTGGATGCCGTCGAAACGGCTCGGGGGCAGGTCGGTGCCTTCGGGGCCGTACACATTGAAGTAGTTCTCGAAGCCAGCCGCCGGTGCGCTCCACTTCTGTTTGAACTCCGCCAGCGGCATGGTTTCTTCCTTGCCGGTGGCCGGGTCATGGTAGATGACGTATTCTTCGCCGGTGGCCGGATCCGTGCCGTAGCCGGTGATGGCGATGTAGTGCAGCTTGCCCAGGTCGCTCGACCCGTCAGCGGTGATGAGCGCCTGGCACGGCAGGCCGCGGTCGATGAATCCCTTCATCTCCTCCCAGGTGCCGTTGTTGTAACCCTCGGCCGCCAGCCCCTGGTCCCGGGCGAATTCCAGCAGATCGCCCGGCGAGGTGAACACGTCCATGCGCCGGATGGCCTTGTCGATGTCCGCCTGGGTGATGTTCTGGCCGGTGAGGTAGCTCAGGATCATGGCCAGGCTGGTGGTGCCGCAGCCGTTGGTGCTTCCCTGGTCGTAATTGGGCATTTTGTCTTCGTCGGGGATGCGTGTCTCACCGCCGGCGACCACCGCCTGGAGCATCAGCTGCAGCTGCTCCACCGAACCGTGGGCGACCTGCTGGCTCCCGCCCACCGCGTCCAGGACTCCGCCGGCCACCTGCTGCGCGCTGACGATGCCGTCGGTGAACTGCTGCGGGGCCGTTTGCTTGATGTCCTGTTTGGAATCGATGGTTTGCTGGGATTCCGGAAGGTCGATGGGACCTTTTCCGCCGACACCACCTACGGACATAGGCACCTCCATGGGATTGGATCGAATGTTCAATGTATTTATCGACGGATCCGACGGGAAATTTCGCATTAATTATAATTTGTTTTCGAAGGGAATCGCTGAATTTCTCCCGGCGGATGGGTGGCCCGGCGGGCGTCTCATCTGGCATAATGCAACCATGAGCGATCTGGGGTGGGAACTGGTCGTTGTGGCCGCCTGGCTGGCGGGGATGCGGCTGACCCACGACCTGCTGGGCGGGGCCGTGCGGCGGGGTTGGCTGTCGGCCTTCGCCGCCCGCAAGACGTTCCACGTGGCGCTGGGTATCTGGGTGATCCCGCTGGTCCACGGGCTGACGCGGGCCTGGCTGTTCCTGCCGGTTCTCGCCCTGATCCTGGCCGGCAACGCGGGCGCCAACTGGCGGCGCCACCGGGCGGCTCTCCGGTTGCCCCGCGGCGTCTACTACCTGGCTGTGGCGGTCGTGCCGCTGCTGGCGCTGGGGTGGGCCTGGGGGTCCGGCCGTCGCCCCGAGCTGGTGCTGGCGGTGCTGGCCATGAGCGGGGGCGATGCCGCCGCCGCGATCGCGGGACGGCGGCTGGACGGTCCATGCCTGCCGTGGACGGGCAAATCGCTGGCCGGGGCGGCCGTCAACGCCTTGACCATTCTGGCGATCGTGATGATCGGCGGCCACTGCGGCTACGGATTCAACCTGTCGGCGCTGCTGCCAGCCGCCGGCACCGCGGCCTTGGCTGGGGCGGCCGTCGAGGCGGCGCTCCCCGGCTGGCTCGACAATCCGGCGATGCTGGTCACGGTGCTGCTGGTGCTGGCGGTGATGCTGTAGGGGGGGACGGCCATCGGACTTCGTGTTCGTAATCGTAATCGTAATCGTAATTCGTGCTCGTAATCGTACTCGTAATCGAGGCTCGAGACTTGAGGCTCGTTCCCGCCATGCGGACATCGGACATCGGACTTCGTGCTCGTAATTCGTAATCGTAATTCGTAATCGTGCTCGTAATCCCAACCCAACGGAGCCGGAACCAATCGATCCGCGGTCAGCATCCTGCCGCGCCAGCGGCAGCGGCATGTAGCCCGGACCGACAGGTCCGGGTAGGCGTGGTGGTCCCAGCCAGTGGAGCTCCGCAGGAGCGGGGGAAATGGATGATCGCGCGAGCCGTTATTCACGCCCGAGCCTCCCCCGCCGCTCGCGCGGCTCGGGCCGCGGATTACCCCGTTGCACCCGGACCTGTCGGTCCGGGCTACACTCCGCGGCTGCTGCGCAGCCGGGCCTGGGCGGGTGGCGGCCGGCTGGGGGTGCGGTGATGGAATAGGTCCGATGAGGGTGAAGAAAATCCTGTCAACTTTTTGGCGAAATTTCGGGAGTAACTGAGTAAACGTAATCGAAGTTCGAGGCTGGCAGCTCGTTTCCGCAATGCAGGATTCGGATGTCGGACATGGGACTTCGAATATCGGACCTGGGCCCTTGGTTCTGGGTCCTGGCTCCCATTCCCCGGAACCATTCCCAGATCCAGATCCCAGAACCCAGGTCCCAGATCCCAGGTCCCAGGTCCCAGAACCCAGGTCCCAGATCCCAGAGCCCATCAACAGCAAGAACGAACTATTCTCCAAATAGCCAGAAAATCTGATTTGCATCGCTGCCGGCTGCGGCGCAACCGGCCATCTCGCCGTCTCCTCGCGCCCCGTCAGGGCGCGGGGGGAGGGCGGAGTGAATCGCCCACCTGGGCCTGCGGCCCAGGCTATTGAATGCCGTCCCTCCGGGCCGGACGCGTGCGCTCACGCGTCTGGAAGGCGGGATCGAACGGTGGCTCTTGCCAGGGCGGTTTGGGATTCACAATGAAAGGGGACGCGAAATAGGCTAGAGGGAACGAGCCTCGAGTCTCGAGCCTCGAGCCTCGATTACGATTACGATCACGATTACGAATTACGAATACGAATACGAAAGAGGCCCCTACCCCCGGTTGCGCAGCACCGTGCAGAACGCCAGGGACCGGAGCAGGCGGCCGGTGCGGCGGGCGGCGGCGGCGAGCGACGGTCGGGAGGGGCGCGGATAAGCGCCGGCGGGCAGCGCGGCGGGCGGCCCGCCCTGGGCGGCCACGGCGAAGCAGTCGGCATCCTGGCGGGCGACCATGCCGGTGCGGCCGCCGGTGACGGCGGGGCAGCCGCCGCGGCAGCCCGCCCACGCGGGGCAGGCGGCGCAGGCCGAGGCGGGCGAGCGGCGGCGGATGGCCTCCAGCGCCGGGTGGGTGCGCCAGAGCCCCACCAGATCGTCGCGGTCCAGATTGCCCAGCGGCTCGCGGAGGCGGCAGTAATAGATGTCGCCGCTGGCGCCGTTGACCTCGACGAGCTCGGTGCACTCGCAGCGGCAGAGCGCGGTGTCCAGCCCCCACAGTCCGCGGGTCAACTCCGGGTGGTCGGCGGCGAGGCGGTGGGCCAGCGGGTCGAACAGGAGCAGCGGCCGGCGGTAGCGGATTTCCCGGGCGTGCACCAGGATCCGGCGGTAGGCGTCCCAGTAATCCGCCGCGCCGGCCAGGCCATGGCGCGCGGCCTCTCCGGCCCGCACCGGCCGGGCGAACTTGGCGCCGGCCACCCCGAGCGTCCGGGTCAGGTCCAGGAGCCGGGGCGCCTCGTCGAGGTTCGCCTCCGGCAGCAGCACCAGGCTCAGCACCACGAACATCCCCGTGTCCCGCAGCGCCTCGATGCCGGCCAGGGTCGGCGCCCAGGTACCGGCGCCGCGCACGCGCTCGAAGGTCTCCGGCGCCGCGCCGTCCACGCTCACCTGGACCATGCGCAGGCCGGCGCGCCGGAGGGCGCGCGCCCGCGCCGCATCCACCGCCATGGCGTTGGTGGCGAGGCGGACGCGGAACCGCCGCCGCCGGGCCAGGCGGATCACCGCCTCAAGGTCGGCGCGCAGGGTGGGCTCGCCGCCGCTCAGGGTCAGCAGGTGGCGGCCCCGCTCGCCGTGGGCGCGAGCCAGCCGCCGGAACTCCGACAGGATGCGGGCGATGCGGTCCGGACCGGGGTCGGGGTGGGCACCCAGAACGTCCCAGTAGCAATGGGCGCAGCGGGCGTTGCAGCGCTCGGTGAGGCCGAGGTGAAAGCGGTGCCCGGGCATGGTTGCGTACGCCCCGCGACGGCCGTGTCAGGCGAGGTGGAACATTTGCTTGCGGATCTTGCCGTCGATCCGCTCCACCAGCCGCCAGCAGCTGTTGTCGTTGAGCGGCACCCAGCGGCGCTCTTCGGTGCGGTAGAACCAGTCCTTGTCGGTCTGGAAATAGAGCTGGACGTCGCGGGTCTCGATGATGTTCAGAATCTCGTTGTTGTGGCTCCGGATCTCGCTGAAGTCGGTGACGGCGCGCTGCCCCATCTCGTTGTAGATCAGGTTCAGGTCGATGAGCAGGTTGTGCACCGCCGGGTCGAGGTCGCGCACCCGCAGGCCCAGCCGGCGGGCCTCGCTGGAGAGGATGGGATAGGAGTGCGACGGGTAGCGGGTGTTCAGCGTCTGGGCGATCCGGTCGGCCACCGCCTCGTCGGCGATATGGTACGAGAGGATCTCCTTGCAGAGCATGATGGACAGAGAGTCGGCCCGGTCCACCGCGCCGATGACCAGCGGGTGGACGTGGGCGAAGAGCGCCTGGTACGGATTGGACTGATCCGCCTGCTTCTCCCGGTCCCACAGCCCGATGACGCGCTTGAGCTCGTCGAGGCTGACGCTGACCCGCTCGTTGTCGCGGTCCACGGGGGAGAGCGGGTGGGTGAGCGACGTGTCGATGGCGGTCAGGTGGGCCATGGGGCCCATGTGCAGCTCGTTGGCGCCCAGCGCGATCATGGTGGCCGCCGAGGCGCACTCGAGCGGGATCAGGGCGATGATGTCCCGGGCGTACTGCCGCAGGAGGTGGACGATGCGGAGCGCCGCCTGGCCGTCACCCCCCTCGGAGCGGATGAACAGGTAGAGCCGCTCCACCCGGCCGATCCGCTCCAGCATCTGGTGGACGGCGACCACGTCGTTGTCGCAGACCGAACCGCTGGGGCTGTTCCAGTAGGTGATGAGCACGCCGTCGAGGAGCCCCGCCAGGCGGTGGATGATCTCCTGAGTCCCGTTGAACAGGACCGGCGGCTGCTTGATCTTGACCGGCGTCTCGTCGCTCATGGCGCGCTCCTTTACATGCGGTATCGGTGGCATTGTATACGACGCGACGGTCCGTGTCACGCCGCGGACGCCGCCCGGGGCGCCGCCGGTGAAAAAACACTTGCAACGGGTCTGGCGGCGGCAGTATATTCCATCTTTCATTTACATGACGTTTTTGTGACCGGTATGTCATACTTTCGCGATCCGGCGCCGTGACGGGCTGAATCGGCGCGGGAGGAGATGCATCGGATGCAGACCCTTTTGGACACGCGGGAACGGGTGGCCGCGGAGATCGACCGGTTGATGACGCGGGTGAATCAGCTCGAAACCATCGTCGCGGCGCTCGGCGCCGACGCGACCGTCGGCGGTCTCGATCCCGAGCTGTTGGAAGAAGCGCTGCACGCGCAGGAGCGGCTGGCCATGGCCGTGGAGAGCGCGGGGCTGGCCTGGTGGGACCACGACTTCACCACCGGCCGGGTGGTGCGCAGCGACAGCTGGGCGCGGATGCTGGGGTATTCACCCGGCGACATCGAGGATCATGCCGCGGCGTGGAAGGAGTTGATCCACCCCGACGACCGGCCGGCCGTCGAGGAAGCGGCGCGCCGCCACGAGAGCGGCGAGTTTCCCGTATTCGAGGCGGAGCACCGGCTGCGCGCCCGCGATGGCAGCTGGCGCTGGATCCTCAACTGGGGGCGCATCGTCGCCCGCGGCGCCGACGGCCGACCGCTGCGGGCCCTGGGCGCCCAGTTGGATATCACCCGCCGCAAGACAGCCGAGATGGAGAAGGCCGAGCTCATCGGCAAGCTGGAAAAAGCGCTGGCCGAGATCCGAACCCTCCGGGGGATCATTCCCATCTGCGCCAGTTGCAAGAAAATCCGCGACTCCAGCGGCGCCTGGAACCAGCTGGAGCAGTACATCCGCGAACATTCCGAGGCCGAGTTCAGCCACGGCATCTGTCCCGACTGCGCCGCGCGGCTCTACCCGCAGCTGGCGGGGAAGTAGTGAACAGTGAACAGTGAACAGTGAACAGTGAACAGTGAACAGAAAGAGGAGATAGGAGAGTAGGAGATAGGAGAGTAGGAGATAGGAGATTAGGAGATAGGAGATAGGAGATAGGGGATCAGGGGAAAGGTTGCGTTGTGCTCGTTAGACGTACTCGTAATTCGTAATCGTAATTCGTAATCGTAATTCGTAATCGTAATTCGTAATTCGTAATTCGTAATCGTAATCGAGGCTCGGGCCTCGTTCCCGTAACGCGGACAACGGGTCTCGCGGTTCGGAGCTCGGGTCTCGCTCCCAACGATCAACGATCAACCATCAACCATCAACTGACTCGGATTGCGGACCTGGAACCTGGAACCTGGGATCTGAGAACGAGGACCTGGAACCCAGGACCTGGGTCCCAGGTCCAGAGTCCAATGTCCGATGTCCGATGATTTGGAAACGAGCCTCTAGCCTCGAGTCTCGAGCCTCGATGACGAGCACGATTACGATTACGATTACGAATTACGATTACGAATTACGAGCACAAAGGTCTGATCTCCTATCTCCTATCTTCAGTCTCCTATCTCTGTTCACTGTTCACCGTTCACTCGCAACGGCGCGATGACCACGCCGGCGTCCTCGAGCGCCTGTCGCACCGCGGCGGCGATTGTTGCGGCGCCGGGGGAGTCGCCGTGGATGCACAGCGTGCGGGCGGCTACCGGAACGGCCGTACCGTCGATGGCGATGACGACGCCTTCGCGGGCGATCC
>JAGOHA010000120.1 GCA_017996395.1 Acidobacteriota bacterium
TTCTCCTCGTACTCCTTCAGCTCCTCGGTGATGAAACGCTCGGCGTTGGCCAGGGTCTGCTTGCGGATGTACGCGGCCGGCACCGCCGCCAGGTTGGCCCGGGTGACTTCGATGTAGTAGCCGAAGACGCGGTTGTAGCCCACCTTCAGGGTGCCGATGCCGGTGCGCTCCCGCTCCTGGGCCTCCAGCCGGGCGATGAAGTGCTTGCCGCCGCGCGAGATCTCGCGCAGCTCGTCCAGCTCGGCCGAGAAGCCGGCCTTGATCACGCCCCCCTCGTTGAGGGTCGGGGGCGGGTCGTCGTGGATGGCGCGCTGGAGCAGGTCGTGGACGTCGGCCAGCGGATCGAACCGTTCGACGGCGTTTCGGAACACGGGGCTCTCGAGCTGCGCGGCGAGCTCAAGGAACGGCGGGAACTGGCCCAGCGAGGCGCGCAACGCCAGCAGGTCCCGCGGCCGGGCGATGCCGGCCGAGATCTTGGATAGCAGGCGCTCCACGTCCTGGATCTCGCCCAGACACGCCTGCAGGCGCTGGCGGAGGTGGTACCCGCCCGCCAGTTCGGCCACGCCGCCCTGGCGCGCCGCGATGCGCTCCGGATCCATCAGCGG
Organism: Acidobacteriota bacterium; assembly: GCA_017996395.1. Lineage (GTDB taxonomy): Bacteria > Acidobacteriota > JAAYUB01 > JAAYUB01 > JAAYUB01 > JAAYUB01. Next base: position 606 of record JAGOHA010000120.1, read on the forward strand.
CCGCAGGATCCAGTTCCTGAGCATCCGCCCGCCCATGTTCGTGCCGGTGAAATCCAGCGTGTGCAGCAGGGTGTGCTTTGTCCCGCCGTCGAGGGCGCGGACCAACTCCAGGTTGGTGACGCTCTCGGTGTCCAGCTTGAGAAAGTCCGCCGCCTCGAAGTACTGGAAGGCGAGCAGGTGTTCCAGGGGCAGCTTGTTGGCTTCCTGGACGTAATGCAGCAGGACGCCGGCGGCGCTCACGGCCAGCTCCTTGCCGGCGAGGCCGAACCCGTCGAGGGCGGCCGCGTGGAAGCTGTCGAGGAAAACCCGCTGGGCGAAATCGATGTGGAAGAGCCAGTCGTCCTGTTCGGTCAGGGACGACCGGTCCAGGATGGCGCCGAACGTCTCAATCTGGAAAAGGGGCGCATTGGCCTTGGGAAACAGGATCTCGGAGGGCTGGAAGTGGTTGAGTTCCACCACGAGCCGGGCGGCCGTCTCGCCGTCGGTCTGCTGGGTGACCAGCAGGTCGCCGGTGCTCACGTCGAGGAAGGCGGCGCCGAAGCCGTCGCCGCGCTGGAAGACGCAGGCGATGAAATTGTTGTCCTTCGGCTCCAGCATCACGTCCTCGGTGACGGTGCCGGGCGTGATGATCCGGGTGACCTCCCGCTTGACCAGCTTGCCCGGACGGGGTTCCTCGAGCTGGTCGCAGATGGCCACCTTGTACCCCTTCTTGATGAGGCGGGCGACATAGCCGTCCACGGCGTGGTGGGGCACGCCGCACATGGGGACGGGCTGGCCGTGCTTGTCCTTGTTGCGGGAGGTGAGGGTGATCTCGAGCTCCCGGGCGGCGACGACGGCATCCTCGAAGAACATCTCGTAGAAGTCGCCCAGGCGGAACAGGATGATCTTGCCGGGCAGCTTCCGCTTGATGTCGTGGTACTGGCGCATCATCGGGGTCAGGTTGTCGGTCATCGACGGGCGCTCCTGGTTCGCGACTCGCTATTGTACCAGAGCCCCCGGACGAGGGGATGGCCGTTTTTTCCGGACCGGGGATTCGTCCCGTCACCGGGGCGGCCCCCCGCGACGGGAACCGGTCGGACCCGGGATCCCGAAACCCCCGTGGACGTGGGCGGGAAGGGGTTTAAAATATTTTGAATTTCATGAATTTTTTTCTTGGGTTTTCGATCGGAATGTGTATAATTCCACCGGCGCAGACCCCACCGGGGCACGCCAGACTATTTTTGTGACGTCCGCGTCAGCTATCAGCCGCCGTGGCCTCACGCACAGGAGAAGTGACATGAAGATCTACGTGGGTAACCTGAGCTACTCGACCAACGAAGACCGGCTCCGCGAAAAGTTCGCGGCGTTCGGTGACGTGGAAGAAGTGGCCATCCCCACCGACCGGGACTCCGGTCGCCCCCGCGGGTTCGGCTTTGTGACCATGCCGAACAACGAACAGGCCTCGGCCGCGATCCAGGCTCTGAACGGAACCGACCTCGACGGTCGCCCCATCAAGGTGAACGAAGCGCAGCCCCGCCGGAATGATGCCGGTCCGCGGCCGCGGCGTTGGTAGTCCCGCCGATACCTTCGAGCGTTAATCACCGCAACCGCTAATTAGAATCCGCCGGGGGGCGCAAGCCCCCGCGGCGGGTTTTTGCCATTGTGCGGTCTCGGGCCGGTGATCCAAGCCGGCCCGCCGTGCATCCAGGCGCCGGCGATCCTGCGGCGGCGCTCGCTTTCTGCCGGCCGCCGGATCCGCCTGCGTTTCGATTCGGAAATCCGACACATGATCAGCCGGGCCGGGATTACGGCCCGATCCCGACCCGCCCGGAAGGACCGGGCGCTTGCGCCTTAGGTGAACGCCACGTTGCGCTCGAAATCGGCGGCGCTGGTGGCGGCGCTCTTGGCCGTCTCGAAATCGATGATATCGGCCCGGTACAGCTCCATCAGATGCTGGTCGAACGTCTGCATGCCGTACTGGTCGCGGCCGGTGGCGATGAAATCCTTGATGCTCCCCTCTTTGTCGGGATTCTCGATGAAATCCTTGATCGTCAGGGTGGTCCGCATGACCTCGAGCACCGCGATCCGGCCCACCTTGTCCTTGCGCCGGAGCAGCCGCTGGGAGACGACCGCGATGAGGGAGTCGGCCAGCCGGAGGCGGACGGTTTTCTGCTCACTGAGCTCGAACACGCTGACGATGCGCTGGATGGTCTTGGGGGCGTCCATCGTGTGCAGGGTGCTCAGCACCAGGTGGCCGGTCTCGGCCGCCTTCAGGGCGATGTCGATGGTTTCCCGGTCGCGCATCTCGCCCACGAGGATGATATCGGGATCCTGGCGGAGCGACGCCCGGAGCGCCTTGCCGAAGCTTTCCGTGTCGGAGCCCACCTCGCGCTGGATGATCGACGCCATGTTTTCGCGGTGCAGGTATTCCAGCGGATCCTCGATGGTCACGATCTTGCACGGCTTGGACTGATTGATTTCGTCAATCATGGCCGCGAGCGTCGTGGACTTGCCGCTGCCGGTGATTCCCGTCACGAGCACGAGACCGCGCTCCTCCCGGGCGATGGTGCGCACCACCTCGGGCAGCCCCAACGACTCGATGGTGGGCACGTTGAACGGGATCAGCCGCAGCACGATCGAGAAGGTGCCCCGCTGGCGGCAGATGTTCACCCGAAAGCGGGACACGCCCGGCAGGGAGTAGGAACAATCGGTGTCCTTCAGGTCAAACATATAGCGATCGAGGTTGTCCGGGTGGACCAGGCTGGTGACGCTGAGGATATGGCGGGCGATGGCCTCGGTGTCGGCCGGTTTGAGCGCCGGCAGCTGCTTGATGGGGACCACATGGCCGTGGATGCGGTACTTCCACGGCGATCCGACGCAGAGATGGGCGTCCGATGCTTCCACTTCCAGTGCTTTCTTCAGGACAGCCTTGAACACCTGCACGACGTCTTCCATCGGTGCACCCCCAATTCGGCAATGAAAATGAGTCATGCCTATGATAGAATAACGCCCCATCTGAAGGGAAGAATTTTAGGAGGCGGCGGTTGCGTTTCAAACTCACTGAAGACCAGGAACTGATCCGGAGCACCATTCGCGATTTCGCGGAGCACGAGGTCCGCCCCGGCGCGGCGGCGCGGGACCGTGACAGCGACTTTCCCGCCGACCTGCTGAAGCAGCTCGGCGGCATGGGCTTCATGGGTGCGGTGATCCCCGTCGAATACGGCGGGGCCGACATCGATTCGATCGCCTACGCGCTCGTCATTGAAGAACTGGCGCGGGTCGATGCATCCCTGGCGGTCACGGTGGCGGTGCACAACTCGGTGGGCGCCTATCCCATCGTGCGGTGGGGCACCGAGGAGCAGAAGCGCCGCTACCTGCCGCCCATGGCCGCCGGCGAGGCGCTGGGCGCCTTTGCCCTGACCGAGCCGCAGGCCGGATCGGATGCCGCGAACCTCAAGTGCCGCGCCGTCCGCGACGGCGACCGGTACATCGTCAACGGGGTCAAGGCGTGGTGCACCAACGGGCCGGTGGCCGACACCATCGTCCTCATGGCCGTGACCGACCCCGGCCAGGGCTCCAAGGGGATCAGCGCCTTCATCCTGGAGGCCGACACCCCGGGGTTCCAGGCGGGCACCATCGAGGACAAGATGGGGCTCCGCTCCTCGAAGACTTCCGAACTGGTGCTGGACAACTGCGCCATCCCCGCGGCCAACCGCCTCGGGAACGAAGGCGACGGCCTCAAGGTGGCGCTCTCGGTGCTCTGCGCGTCGCGCACCGGCATCGGCGCCCAGGCCGTGGGCATCGCCCAGGGCGCCTTTGAGGAGGCGCTGCGCTACGCCAAGGTCCGCGAGGCCTTCGGCCAGCCGCTGGCCGGTTTTCAGGCGACCCAGTTCAAGCTGGCCGACATGGCCACGCGGATCGAGGCCGCCCGGCTGCTGGTGCTGTACGCCGCCAGCCGCACGGAGGACGTGGACCGCCGGATCTTTCGGTACAGCAGCATGTGCAAGCTGTTCGCCTCCGAAATGGCCAACGAGGTCGTGGCCCAGGCCGTCCAGATCCACGGCGGCTACGGGTTTTCCCGCGAATATCCGGTGGAGCGGTTCTACCGCGATGCCCGCGTGACCACCATCTACGAGGGGACCAGCGAGATCCAGCGCCTCGTGATCGCCCGCGAGCTGCTGAAGGAGTAGGCGCGTGGACGTCTCCGGCTTTCTGGCCAACGCCAATTGGGGCCTGCTCCTGCTGGGCTACCCGGTGCTGCTGCTGGCGCTCACGGTGCACGAGTGCGCCCACGCCTGGACGGCGGACCGGATGGGCGACTCCACGGCGCGGCTGCTGGGGCGGGTGACGCTCAACCCGGTGGCCCATATGGACCTGTTCGGCACGGTGCTTTTCCCTATCATGGCGTTTCTGTACCAGATCCCGCTCATCGGCTGGGCCCGGCCGGTGCCGGTCAATCCGCTGCACCTGCAGCGCCCGTCGCGGGACAACATGCTGATCTCGCTCGCCGGCCCGCTGAGCAATCTGGGCCTGGCCGGCCTGCTGTTCCTCGTCTACGCGGTGCTGAAGTTGTCGGGGGCGGCCTACCGGCTGCCGGAGATGTTCGCCGATCCGCTGCTCATGTTTTTCGTCTACGGCGTCTACATCAACATGATGCTCATGGTGTTCAACCTGCTCCCCGTGCCGCCGCTGGACGGCAGCCACATCGTGGAGCACTTCCTGCCGGCCTCGCTGAAGCCGGTGTACGAGCAGATCCAGCCGTTCGGCTTTTTCATCCTGATGCTGCTGTTCATCAGCGGCATTCTCCGCATCGTGATCAGCCCGGTCCTGCACCTGGTCGGGTTGCTGTTCGCCTTCGTGTAGCCATGGACGACCGGGACGAGATGCCACCCGCACTCATCGATCACGGGGAGAACCTGCCGGAAGCCGGCGGGACGGCCCCGTCCGGTCCGGCCATCGGCGAGGAGCCCCATGCGAGCGCGAGCGAAGCGCCGGAACCTGCCACCGTCGAGGGCGGGGAGCACCCGGCGGCCGATCGCACGCCGGATCCAGGCGACATCTTCGCCGCGGGCACACCGGCTGCGGATACCGGCATCACGATGGGACCTGTCGCTGGGGACGGTGTCGACGATCCGGCGGAAGCCCGGGAACCGTTTCAGCCCGACGGCGCCGTCAATGGAGGGCAGCCGGATTTCACCGGCGCCGAACCCTCGATCAGCGCCGAAGACGCGGTTGCACCGGCTGTCATGGAAAACGCGGCATCCGCTGCGGAGGCATCGGAACCCGCAGAGCCCGGCATCCTGGCGGACAGCTCGCCTGCGGCAGACCCGGACGCAGCAGCTCCGCCCGCTGTCAGCGACAGCGAGGCGTCCGCCACGCCGGTCGGGGATGCCGTTCCCCCGGCCGTCACCGACGACGGAGAAGGTCGCGGCGAGACCGACGGCGCAGACCAGCCCGCGGCCGCCGGCGCAGCCAGCCGGGCGGAAGCCGGGCCGAGCGTCCAGCCCACCATCATCGACCGGGGCGAAAGCCACGAGGTGCGGCTGGCCGACTTCGAAGGCCCGCTGGATCTTCTCCTGCACCTGATCCGCAAGGAGCAGGTGGACATTTACGACATCCCCATCGCCCTGATCACCACCCGCTACCTCGAGTACATCGAGCTGATGCAGGACCTCAACATCAACCTGGCCGGTGAATTTCTGGAGATGGCGGCCACGCTCATCTATATCAAGTCCCGGATGCTCCTCCCGCCCGAACCCGGCCCCGAAGGCGATGAGGCGGTCGTAGAGGATCCCCGCCAGGAACTGGTGGAGCGCCTGCTGGAGTACGAGCAGTTCAAGAACGCCGCCCAGGTGCTGTACACCCGGGAGCAGATCGAAACGGGCGTGATGACCGCCGACCGGATCCGGGAGGTGGTTCCACCCGAAGAGGAGCTGCTCTCCGTGTCGTTGTTCGACCTGATCGCGGCCTACAAGAACGTGCTCCGCCAGCTCGACGAGCGGGCCATCCTGGAGATGGAGCGGGAAAACGTCACGGTGGCGGAGAAAATCGCCCAGGTGCGGGAGATGCTTGAGCAGAAGAAGAAGCTGCGCTTCACCGACCTGGTGCGCCTCAGCCCGGCGCGCACCCACGTGGTGGTGCTGATGCTGGCCCTGCTCGAACTGGCCCGCATGCGCGACGTGCGCCTCCGCCAGGACGGGCTGTTTTCTGAAATCTGGATCATTCGAAAGGCGGCAGCGCATGAACCCAGTTGAACTGAGAGCGGCCATTGAGGCGATCCTGTTCGTCTCGGACGAGCCGGTGGGTATGGATCAGCTGCAGGTGGTGTTCCGCGGCGCCGAGCCCGGGGCCATCGAGTCGGCCCTCAGCGAGCTCCAGCGCCGGCACGACGAGCCGGGCAGCGGCGTGATGCTGCGCTTCGTGGCAGGCGGCTGGCAGCTGGCGACGCGGCTGGAGTACCACGAGCAGGCGCGGCGCTTTCTCAAGGAGCGGCCGGCGTGCAAGCTGTCCATGGCCGCGCTGGAAACCCTGGCCATCGTGGCGTACCGGCAGCCCGTGACGGTGCCCGAAATCCTGCAGATCCGCGGGGTGAAATCCTCCGCGGTGATCAAGACCCTGCTGGAGAAGAAGCTCATCATCGCCCGCGGCCGCAAGAAGGTGCTCGGTTCGCCCATGCAGTACGGGACCAGCCGGGAATTCCTGACCTATTTCGGCCTCGGCTCCCTGGAAGAGCTCCCCTCGCTGGAGGAGTTCGAGGACATCTTCGGCGACAAGGCCGACCATGTCCGCCAGAAGGACCTGTTCGATCTCAAGCTCGAGGGGATCCGGACCGTCGGCGCCGCGGCGGCGCCGCCGGAGGAGGACCTGCTCCCCGGCTTCGACGCGGAGGGGTGAGCGCATGGAACGCGTCCAGAAGATCGTCGCCCGCTGCCTCGGCATGTCGCGGCGCAAGGCGGAGGAGCTGATCCGCGAGGGGCGGGTGGCGGTGAACGGCCGGGTGGTGGCGCTCGGAGCGCAGGCCGACGGGGCCGCCGACCGGGTCACCGTGGACGGCAAGCCCCTCAAGGCCGAGCCGGCCAAGGTGTACCTGCTCCTGAACAAGCCACGCAACTACCTGTGCACCGTGTCGGACCCCGGCGGCCGCCCCACGGTGCTGGATCTGGTCAAGTCGAAGGTCCCGGTCTATCCCGTGGGCCGGCTGGACTTCGATTCCACCGGTCTGGTGATCCTCACCAACGACGGCGCGGTCGCGTACCGCATCCAGCGGGCCGGCACCCATTGTCCCAAGGTGTACCTGGTCAAGGTGGCGGGCACGCCCGACGAGGCCAAGCTGGACCGCCTGCGCCGGGGGATCACCATCGACGGGGAACGCTTCGCTCCCTGCGAGATCGTCAAGTCCCGCGAAAAGGCCCATTCCTACTCCTGGCTCAAGGTCACCCTGTTCGAGGGTCGGAACCGCCAGCTGCGCCGGATGTTTGAATTCATCCACCACCCGGTGTTCCAGCTCAAGCGCGTGGCCATCGGCCCCCTGACCGACGCCGGGCTCCCCGTCGGCTTTTACCGCCCTCTGACCGATGCGGAAGTCAGCCGCCTCCGGTCGCTGCCCGTGGCGGCCGGAAAGGGTCGGCCCCGCCCGAAATAGTTTTCGTGATTCTGGAAAATTTTAATACAATATGAACGACTCCGGTGAGTCGGACCCATACCATACATCGTGGAGGCACCATGTTGAAAGATGTTGTTCCCGCCCACATCTTCACCATCAAACCCTACCAGCCGGGCAAGCCCATCGCGGAGGTCAAGCGCGAGCTGCACCTGGACGACGTGATCAAGATGGCCTCGAACGAGAATCCGTTGGGCCCGTCGCCGCGGGCGGTGGAGGCCATTCGCCGGAGTCTCGACGACCTGAACTACTACCCGGAGGACAGCGGGTTTTACCTGCGTGAGAAGCTCAGCCAGAAACTGAAGGTCGGTCCCGAGATGCTGTGCCTGGGCAACGGCTCCTCCGAGATTATCGTCAACGTGGGCCGCGCGCTCCTGAAACCCGGCGACGAGATCCTGACCTCGGAAAAGAGCTTCGTCATGTACTACCTGTGCGGGGCGTACATGGGAAATCCCGTGGTCCGCGTCCCTGTCCGCGAGTACGGCTACGACCTCGACGCCATGGCGGCGGCGCTGACGCCCCACACCCGGATCGTCTTCATCGCCAATCCCAACAACCCCACCGGGACCTACCTGTCCGAATCCAGCCTCACCCGGTTTCTGGACAAGGTGCGGCCCGAGACGCTGGTGGTGCTCGACGAGGCCTATTTCGAATACGTCGACGCCTCCGACTACCCGGACGGCCTGAAGCTGCTGGCCCGGTATCCGAACCTGCTGGTGCTGCGCACGTTTTCCAAAATCTACGGCCTGGCGGGGATCCGCGTGGGATACGGTGTGGGCGCGCCCGAGCTGATCGACATCCTGAACCGGGTGAAGCTCGCGTTCAACGCCAACGCCCTGGGGCAGGAGGCGGCCGTCGCCGCCCTCGACGACGACGACTTCGTCGCCCGGTCGATCCAGAACAACCGGACCGGCCGCGACTTTCTGCAGGACGCCTTCCGGCGGCTGGATGTGCCGTTCGTCCCCAGCGTGACCAATTTCATCATGGTTCTCCTCTCCATCCCCGGCGAGACGCTGTTCGACAAGATGCAGCGCCAGGGCGTGCTGGTCCGGCCGCTGCGCGGCTTCGGCGTCCCCGAGGCCGTCCGGGTCACGGTGGGGCGGCCGGAGGAGAACGCGCGCTGCCTCGCCGTGTTCGAGTCGGCGATGCGGGAGCTGGGTTGCCTCGGGAAATGAAACGAATCATTGTCGCCATCGACGGGCCGTCCGGCTCGGGCAAGAGCACGCTGGGCAAGCGGCTGGCCCGCCGGCTCGGCTACCAGTACATCGACACCGGCGCCATGTACCGGGCGGTCGCCTGGCGGGCCCTGCAGGCGGGGATCGATCTGGACGATCCCGGCGCGGTGACGCGCGTGGCCGGCGACCTGCGGATCGAACTGGAGCCGCGAGCCGACGGCGTGGGCGTCCGGGTGGACGGCCGGGACGTGACCGACGCGATCCGCAC
>JAGOHA010000121.1 GCA_017996395.1 Acidobacteriota bacterium
AGGGCCAGCGCGCCGGCCACCTCGTCCGCGACCGCCCCCGGCGGCAGCGTGCCGGCGGCTTCGTGGAGCTGGATCAGGAACGCCACCACGCGGTTCAGGTAGAGCGCGGGCTCCAGCCGCTGGCCGCTCACGGTGACGGCGTGGGGCAGGAACGCCTCGATCCGGCCCGGTTCCACCGCCAGCGGCGAGATGCCCGCCGCCTTGAATTGCTGCAGCCGCTCGCGGGGGAACACGGCGGCGGTGGGGGTGGGGCGGTCGCCGGTGTCGATGCCGGGCAGTCCGCGCAGGGCGATCTGGCGCCACTCGGCCAGGTGCGTGGGCCAGCCGAAGCGGGCCACGCTCTGGGCGGCCAGGGCGCCGGCGGCCCACGCGGGGCTCAGCCAGAGCGGTTCCGTCTCGTCGCAAGCGGCGATCCCGTGGCCCAGCTCGGACCGGTGGGGCTCCCGGCCGGCGAACGGATTGCAGGTGGCCGTCAGCCAGGCGCCGCCGGGCTGTTCCGCCAGGCGCCGCCACTTGGCAAACGCCGCGTCTTCCAGGTAGTTGGGCAGGTGGGGGAGCCGGGTGATCTCGGGCCAGCTTGGCAGGTGGAAGAAGGCCGGAGCCAGTTCCACGACGAGCGGCGCCTGGAGGGCGTCGGCGCAGCCGGCCGCCCGCTCCAGCATCTCCAGGCCGCGGGGCGAGCTGTCGAAAGGGAGCGCCACCAGGATCAGGTTGGGTGGCGCCGCGGCCAGCTCGCGGACCAGCAGGTCCAGCGCGTCGGTCAGCGAGTCGGCAGCGGCCGGCACGATCCGGAAGCGGAGGCCGTCGCCCAGCGGGAACGGACCCTGGCGGGTGAGCGTGGCCAGCCCGCGCCAGGCGGCCTCGGCCGCCCGGAAACCGGCGTCGGCGAACACAGCGGACAGGATGCGGCCGAGCAGCACGTCCAGCTGGTCGGGCCAGGTGGAGGCGTGATGGTCCGCCGGTGACGGCGCGACCGGCGCGGCGTCGGTCCCGGGGAGGGCGACCATGGAGAAGATGTCGTCAATGGCCTCGCTTCGGGCGCGGGCGACCGCCGCTTCGCCGCTGGACGGCGGCGGAGGGATGGGGAGAGCGGGCCAGCGGCCGGTGGCCTCGGCGTACACGTCCTGGGGATCGACGCGCCGGGCCAGCGCCTTCCGGATATGCTGGGCGGCCTCCCGGTAGGCGGTCAGCCCCGGCACGTTGCGGGCGATCTGGTCAGGCCGGAAGTCACGCAGTTGCCGGACGGGCACCTCGACGCGGGCGGGTGGGAAAAGCTCTCTATGTACGGGCACGGCAAAGACAGCGCCGAGGTCGTTCAGGGCGGTGTCGAGCTCGTCCGTGGCGTAGGGCCGGCTCAGCCTCGGCGTGGCGGACGGTGCGAAAGGAGCGACCGCGACCACTTGGAAGGGCACGGGAGGGATCCGTTGCATGGCGATGTCCTTTGCGTCGATTTGCTCCTATTTTACAACAATCGCGCCCGCATTTTGTCATCGTGCTCGTAATCGAGGTTCGGGGCTCGGGTCTCGGGGTTCGGGTTTCGTTCCCAACCCTCAACCCATAACCCTCAACGTTCTTTGTGTCCTTCGTGACTTCGTGGTGAATGACTCGAACTTCGGACTTCGGATTTCGTGCTCGTAATGGTAATCGTGCTCGTAATCGTAATCGTGCTCGTAATCGTGATCGTGCTCGTAATCGTGATCGTAATCGATCGGTTTGAAGGTGTGATGTTGAAACGTTCGCAGGTTCGCAAGTTCCAGGTTCGCAAGTTCGCAATCAGTTGATAGTTGATGGTTGACCGTTCGTTCTGTTCGTTTGCCTTCTATCGTCTCCCTTCTCCCGTCTCCCTTCTCCCGTCTCTCAATTCGCAGATTCACCCATTCACCGCTCATCTTTGTGCCCTTCGTGCCTCAGTGGTGACCCGACCGACTTCGGACCTCGGTTCCGGAGGCGGCGGCACGAAATATTCTGGTGTTCTATCACTCTCCAAACAAAACAGATAAGTTTTAACGGGCTTTTCTCCGGACAGAAACCGTCGAACACTTCGCCGCGGATCCGTTTGTATAGGTAAGGCCACTTTGGGGAGGTTGCCATGGAGGATGAAGTGAAGATCCGGATCGCGGCGCTGGCGCAGATGCTCTGGAAGGAATTCCGCACGGTCGTGGAGCTGCCGGACGCCGTGCCGGAGGCGGTGCGGCTGCAGCTCATGGAGGAGGCGTATGCCGAAGTCCAGCTCGACGGCAACGAGCCGTTCGACGACGATTGCCCCATCTGCCGAATGCTCGCCGCCGAAGGGAACTGGACGCGGCACTACGATTTCTGCTCCGGGTGGTGCCCCGGCTGCCGGATCCTCGACTGGTGCGAGACGGCCGGCAGCCAACACTCGGCCGAGGAGATCGCCTGGATGAAGGCGAACGGGAGCTATCCGCCGGACTCGTGTCCGGCGGACGAGTTGACCCGCCATCACCTGGTGCAGGACCGGGAGCCGGTTGACGGCGCGGCCGGGAATTGACGCGGGGCGAGCGGGCCGGCGTCAGTCGCAGAGGGCCACCAGATCGATTTCCACGGCGCCGTCCAGGGGCAGCCGGGCCACCTGCACGGTGCTGCGGGCGGGCTTGCCGGCGCCCAGGTATTCGCCGTAGACGGCGTTGAACGCCTTGAAGTCGTTCATGTCGCGCAGGAAGCACGTGGCCTTCACCACCCGGTCGAGGGAGCTGCCGGCGGCGGCCAGCACCGCCTTCAGGTTGGCGAAAACCTGGTGAGTCTGGACCGAAATGTCGCCGGTGAGGAGTTGACCGGTTTTCGGATCGATGGCCAGCTGGCCGGATGTGAAGACGAATCCGCCGGCCTTGATGGCCTGGGAGTACGGGCCGATGGCCGCCGGAGCGTCCGAGGTGTGCACGGTGGATCGGGTCATGGAGGTCTCCTAGGTTTTGGATTGCGCAGGCCCGCCGGAGTCGGGCCGTGGTTCCGCCGGGTGTCCGTTGCCGGAGGGCGCCGGAGGCGGTTCCTCATGTTTCGCTATTTTGCCGTTGGCCGGGATGGGCGCCGCCGCGGCCTGGCCGTTGGCCGCCGGAGCGACCGGGGACGCGTCCTCGCGCTTGCCCTTCTTGCCGTTGACCGGTTTGGGTGCAGGCGCGGCGGTGTCCGCGGCCACCGGCGGAACGGCCTCGCCGTTCCGGACGGCGTCCGGGATGACCAGCTTGTCGGTATCGGCGCCGATGAGCTCGCCGGCAGCCTCGGCGGCGGGCTGCGCCGGTTGGCCGAACTGCGCGTGAATGCCCGTCTGGGCCGGGTAGTCGATGCGCTTGTGGGTGGCCGTGGCCAGCGCCTTGGTCAGGACGGCGGTGATCCGCCGGAGCTCCGACAGGGTGAGCGGCGACTCGTCGAGCTGGGACTGGGTGAGCTTGTGGTTGACGATCTTCTCGATGGCTTTGCGGACAGTCTCCTCGGAGTGGTCGTTGAGCACCCGCGACGCCGCCTCCACCGAGTCGACGACCATCAGAATCGTGGCCTCGCGGGAGCGCGGCCGCGGCCCCGGATAGGCGAAATAGCTGCCGGAGATGCCGGCCGTCTCCGGATTGTTCTTGGCCTTCTCGAAAAAATAATCCATCACGGTGGTGCCGTGGTGCTGGGGAATGAAGTCGAGGATCTTGCGAGGCAGCTTGAACTTGCGGCCGAGTTCCACGCCCAGGATGATGTGCGATTTCAGGATCTTGGAACTGGCGTACGGCGAGATCTTGTCGTGGGGATTGTCACCCTGAGGGTTGATGTTCTCCACGAAATAGGTGGGTCGGAGCATCTTGCCGATGTCGTGGTAGTAGGCGCCCACCCGGAGCAGCAGGGCGTTGGCGCCGATCTCGTTCGCCGCGATCTCGGCCAGGTTGGCCACGGCCAGCGAGTGGTGGTAGGACCCCGGCGCCTTCAGGTACAGCTCGCGGAGCAGGGCGGAATCCAGGTCGGCCAGCTCCATCAGCCGGAACGGCGACACGTGTCCGAACACCTTCTCGAACACGGGGATCAGGAGCAGGGTCAGGATGCTGGACAGCGGGCCGCTGAGGAACGCGCCGACGGCGTCCTGCTGGACGATGGCCGAGAGCAGTCGCTCTCCGGTCATGGGCACGATGGCGAGGTAGATGACCAGGTTGGTGATCCCGACGGCCAGGCCGGTGGAGAAGACCTGGGAGCGCTTCTTTACGTTCTGCAGCCAGAACAGGGTGACGATGCCGCCGCTGAAGAGCACCAGCATGAGCTGGGAGTCGAAATTGGACAGGATGGCCACGAAGATGGTGGTGAAGATCACCAGCGACGGTACGATCTTGTTGAAAATGAGGATGTTGACCAGCATCGCCAGCATGGCCACCGGCACGTAATATACGGAGATGATGCCGGTGAGACTGGCGAACTTGGCCACCAGCAGCACGAGGAGTATGACGAGGAAGACGAACACCAGGTTCTTGTTTTCGTCCTCCCGGCTCTCCGAGAAGAATTGCCCGAACCAGAAAACCAGGATCAGGATCAGGAGCTGGTAGACCACGTAGTAGCCGGCCAGGGCGTAGAGGGCCGGCAGCTGGCGGTTGGCCCGGTATGCCTTGACCAGCTCCAGGTCGTCGGGCGTGACGATCTTGCCCCGGGCCAGCAGGGGCGAGTCCTGGGGCGAGTAGTGGATTTTCTTGAAGGAAAACGGATAGGAGATCTTCAGATTGATGGGGTACGCCTTGCCCGGCACCGGCTCGGGAAAGTAGTCCACCCAGAATTCGAACGTGGTGAGCAGCACCAGCAGCAGGGCGAAGAAGACGCTGATGATCCACTTGAAGCCGGAGAGGCGGTAGAAGCGGTACTGGTGGCTCCGGATCTCCTTGATCTCGGACTCGGTGTCCAGTTCCTCTTCGGGGACGTCGAAGGAGGTCAGGATCGAGGTGACCCGCTTGCGTTCCCGGGTGGACTGGCGGGCGAGCAGAAAAACGGTGGTCGCCACGGCGACGAAGGCGATGAGGGAGAGGCCGAAGATCAGCAGTTGTGAGTCCATGAGGCGCCTGAAACCGTGTATTGCCGGCGCGCAAAACGGCCCAATTATAGCACAGCCGGCGTGTCAAGGGGGATTTGGCGGCCGCGCCCGCCGACTGTCCGCCCGAAGCCGCCGGCGTTGCAGCCACGTCGCCTTTGGCAACCGCCGGTCATTTCGGATACAATAGGCACAGCGGATACTCCGAATGCGTGCACGAACGGCGAGACACTCCGGCGGAGCCCCCGGCCCGCCGGCTCCAGGAGGCGGCCGATGAAAGTCATCAAGAACATCCTGTACCCCATGCAGTTCAAGGACTACTCGCTGGACATGCTGGAGTATGTCATCCTGACGGCGCGATCGCTTCGGGCGCGCCTGCACCTGCTCCACGTGATCACGGGGACCGAGACGTCCAGCTTCGACGAGCTCAACGACTTCTTCTATGCGGTCGTCAGCGACTCGGACGCCCGGCTGGCCCGCCAGCGCCCGGATCCGCTGGACCTGGTCAAGGTGCACGTGAAAGCCGACGCGATCTGGAACGGCATCGTCACGTACGCCCGGGAGCAAGCGGTGGACCTCATCCTGATGGCCGCCCACGCGGCGCCCGGCGAGCGGGCCGCCGATCTCGGCGACAACATCCCCAAGGTGCTGGAGCTCAGCCACTGCCCGGTGCTGGTCATGTGGGACGCCCGCGTCCAGAAGAAGCACCAGAGCCGGGAGGAGCTCACCCTGACCGAAATCCGAAAGGAGATCGCCGCGAAAAAGAAATGATGCGCCCGCGCCGGCGCCCGGTTATCAAAACCCGCCGGCCGAAACAGAATTGTCCCGTCTGCGGTTTTAAGATAGAATGGCCGCACGTCGCGGCGGATGGATGAGCGCATGATCGAAAAAATCAACTTCCCGACCGACCTGAAGAAGCTCTCCTTCGAGGAGATGGACGTCCTGGCCGAGGAGATCCGCAATCTGCTCATCCAGGTGGTGTCCAAGAACGGCGGCCACCTCGCCTCGAACCTCGGCGTGGTGGAGCTGACCCTGGCGCTGCACTACGTGTTCAACGCGCCCCGCGACAAGATCGTCTGGGACGTCTCCCACCAGTGCTACACCCACAAGATCCTCACCGGCCGCCGCGACCGCTTCCCGACGCTGCGCCAGTACGAGGGGATCAGCGGCTTCTGCAAACGCGAGGAGAGCGAGTACGACGCGTTCAACGCCGGGCACTCCTCCACCTCCATCAGCGCCGCGCTGGGGCTGGCCACGGGGCGGGACATGGCCGGCCGGAACAACCACGTCATCGCCGTGATCGGCGACGGCGCGCTCACCGGCGGCATGTCCATGGAGGCGATCAACCAGGCGGGCCACCTGGGCCGCAACCTGATCATCATCCTGAACGACAACGAGATGTCCATCTCGCCCAACGTGGGGGCCTGGTCGGGCTATCTCAAGCGCATCATCGACGGCCAGGCCTATACCCTGTTTGTCCGCGACGTCCAGGCCGTCCTCAAGGGCATCCCGGGCATCGGCGACCAGGTGCTCAAGGCGACGCGCAGCCTGGCCGACGCGGTCAAGACGTTCTTCGTGCCGGGCAAGCTGCTCGAGGAGCTGGGCCTGCAGTACGTGGGGCCCATCAACGGCCACAGCATCCCCATCCTCGTGGCGGCGCTGGAGGAGGTGCGGAAGAAGTCCGGCCCGGTGCTGGTGCATGTGGTCACCCGCAAGGGGAAGGGCTACGCACCGGCGGAAAAGGAACCGGACAAGTGGCACGGCGCCGCCCCGTTCGTCATCGAGACGGGCCTGGGCGTCTCGCCGTCCGGCACCCCGTCGTACACCTCGATCTTCGCCCAGACGCTCACGGAGCTGGCTCGGACGGACCCGAAGATCCTGGCCATCAGCGCGGCCATGCTGTCGGGCACGGGCCTGGACGCCTTCAAGGAGGCGTTTCCGGACCGCTGCTTCGATGTCGGCATCGCCGAGCAGCATGCCGTCACCTTCGCCGCCGGGATGGCCGCCGAAGGGTTCCGGCCGGTGGTGGCCATCTACTCCACGTTCCTGCAGCGCGCGTTCGACCAGGTGTTCCACGACGTCTGCCTCATGAACTTGCCGGTGGTGTTCGTCCTGGACCGGGCCGGGATCGTGGGCGACGACGGCCCCACCCACCACGGCCTCTACGACCTGGCCTACATGCGGATCCTGCCCAACATGACCGTCATGGCGCCCAAGGACGAGGGCGAGCTGCGCCACATGCTCAAGACGGCGCTGGCGCACAACGGCCCGGTGGTGATCCGCTTCCCCCGCGGCAGCGCGCTGGGCGTGCCGCTGGATGAGCCCCACCTCCTCCCCATCGGCACGGGCGAGGTGCTCCGGCCCGACGGCCCGGTGGCCCTGGCGGCCGTCGGCAACATGGTGCACCCCGCGCTCCAGGCGGCCGAGTTGCTGGAGCGCAAGGGGATCGGCTGCGGCGTGATCAACGCCCGCTTCGTCAAGCCGCTGGACGTGGAGCTGTTCAAGCACGCCCTGGCCAGCCGGGTGGTGGTCACCCTGGAGGAGGGCGTGCTCCAGGGCGGATTCGGCAGCGCGATCCTGGAGTTGCTCCGCGAGGAGAACGTGCCGCACCGCGACGTGCTTCGCATCGGCCTGCCCGACCGGCTCATCACCCACGGCACCCAGAAAATCCTGCGCGCCCGTTACAAGCTGGACTCCGAGGGGATCGCCGAGACCGTCGAGGAATTCCTGGAGCAGCGCGGATGGCTAAAGAACGAATCGACCGGCTCCTTGTTGCCCGGGGTCTGGTCGAGACCCGCCAAAAAGCCCAAGCCCTGATCATGGCCGGCGCCGTGCTGGCGGACAACCAGAAGGTGACCAAGCCGGGCGCCTCGGTGGCCGCCGACGCCGAGATCCGTCTGCTGGACGACGGCTGCCCCTTCGTCAGCCGCGGCGGGATCAAGCTCGCCCACGCCCTGGACGCGTTCGGGGTGGCGCCCGCCGGCCGGACCTGCCTGGACCTCGGCTGCTCCACCGGCGGCTTCACCGACTGCCTCCTCCAGCGCGGGGCGGCGCGGGTCCATGGCGTGGACGTGGGCCGCGGCCTCCTCCACGCCCGGCTGCGCGCCGACCCGCGGGTGACGCTCACGGAGCGGTGCAACGCCCGGAACATCCGGCCGGAGGACTTCCCCGGCGCGGCCTTCGACCTGGTGGTCATCGACTTGTCGTTCATCTCGCTGCGGCTCGTGCTCCCGGCGGTGGCCGGGCGGCTCCGCGCCGGCGGCGGCGCCGCGGACGTGGTGGCGCTGGTGAAGCCCCAGTTCGAAGCCGGCCGCGGCGAGGTGGGCAAGGGCGGGATCGTCCGCGACGCCGCAGTCCGGCGGCGGGCGGTGGACGAGGTGGCCCGGGCCGCGGCGGCCGCCGGTTTCACCGTGGCCGGCGAGACCGAGTCGCCCATCACGGGCGCCGACGGCAACGTGGAGTACTTCCTCCACCTCCGCCTCGGCGCTGCGGCGCCCGCGGGCGGCGCCGGCGACGCGCCGCCGCAGCCGGGCGGGAGGACATCGTGAGCTTGAGTCCCTTCCAGCGGATCGGCATCTACCTCAAGCCCGGGCACGAGGGCGCGGCGGAGGCGGTGTCCCAGCTCCTCGCGTTCCTCGCGGCGCGCGGGCACGCCCTGGCGCTCGACGAGGAGGCGGCCCGCCAGACCGGCCGGGACGACCTGCGAATGCCCGGCGGCGAGCTCCCCGACCGGGTGGACCTGGCCGTGGTGCTGGGCGGCGACGGCACCATGCTGGCGGTGGTCCGGCAGATCGGCCCGCGGCCGGTGCCGGTGGTGGGCGTCAACTTCGGCTCTTTGGGTTTTCTCACCGAGATCTCGCGGGAGCGGATGCTGCCCGCGCTCGGCGGGATCCTCGACGGCCGCTACCGGATCGAGGAGCGGATGAAGCTGCGGGTGGAGGTGCGGCGCGAGGGCCGGGTGCAGGAGCACTTCCAGGCGCTCAACGACGCCGTGATCAACTACGGCGCGCTGGCCCGCATCATCGAGGTGGAGGTCTCCGTCGACGACCGGTTCCTGAGCCTGTACCGCTCGGACGGGCTCATCGTGAGCACCCCCACCGGCTCCACCGCCTACGCGCTGTCGGCGGGCGGCCCCATCCTGGTGCCCACCAGCCGCAACCTGCTGCTGGCGCCCATCTGTCCCCACACCCTCACCCACCGGCCGCTGGTGCTCGAAAACACCAGCACCATCAGCATCCGTCTGAGGAGCCACGGACACGTCATGCTCACGGTGGACGGGCAGACCGGGGTGTCGCTGGCCGAGCAGGACGAGGTGCGGGTGAGCCAGGCGGACCATCCGGCCCGGCTGGTCTTTCCCGAGGCCCCCGGCTTTTTCGCCGTGCTGCGGCAGAAGCTGAAGTGGGGCGAGCGGTAGTGGAAACAGGCCGACCAGTCTCATTAAATGAAAAAAGTGTGATGTGGATCACATTTTCAGTGTGGATATAGGATTAAAAAATTCGTGTAATATCATAACCCCTCCTTTTTTAACGGGCAGCCTCGGGCTGCCTTTTTTTATGGCGAAAACTGTTGGAATAATTGTCAGCCCGCCAGTTGAGCGCTGAGCGTATCAGTTCGAGAGTCGTGCTCGTGATCGTCATCGT
>JAGOHA010000122.1:0-1356 GCA_017996395.1 Acidobacteriota bacterium
CGGGGACCAAGAATCAGCCGTCTGCGGCCGGTTCACCAGCAACAGGTTGGGGTACTGGCCCTGAATCCGCCGGAGATACCGGTTGACGGGCGCCGGCCGTTCCGCGTCCGCGTCCGGCAGCAGGCCCACCGCCACGACCGCTCCGGTGTTCGTCAGATGGCGCACCAGTTGGTCCACCTGCCGTCGCTGGCCTTCGGAAAATTCCTGAGGATCGGGAAAGTGCCGGTCGAACAGCTCCAGAGCCACCACCAGCGACGGGCAGAGGGCTGTGACCTCCGCCATCAGCTTCAGGCAGTCGGCGCCGTCAGTCTCCTGGTCGACGAGGGTGACGATCTCGGTCCCGGTCGTGCCGGCGCGGCGGGCCAGCCTCACGCCGGGTGAGACCTCCGGCGGCGCCGGCTCGTCACCGTCAATGACCACTATCCGCTCGAACAGCCGGTCGGAACCGGGCGGCGGCCAGGGAACGGTCCGGGCCAGCACCTCGTGACTGAGGCGGACGAGATCCACCAGGTAGCCCTTCACCCGGTAATCATGAGCCAGCAGGTGGTGCCAGCGGTACACCAGGGGTTGCACGAGGGTCCAGCTCCAGCCCCAGTGGTCGGCCCGCGGCTTGATCCGGAAGCTGCCCAGGTCGCAGGTGCGCGCGGGGTCCTGAATGACCAGCTCGCTCTTGCCCCGCAGGGGGAATCCGCCGAGAATGCCCGACCGCTGATAAAAATTCACTGCGAATCGGACGCCGGGGGGCACCTGCAGGCGGCTCCAGCCGAAGCCGTCCAGGAACACCGCCAGCGAGACGTCCAGTCCGTTTTGACCCAGCCGCTCGGCGAGGCCCTTGATGGCGCCGGCTCCCCAGCTGTGCCCCACCGCCACGATCAGGGGTTGGCGGAGTCCGGGCCACAGCCGGCCCTCGGCGCGGGCGGCCGCGACGGCGGCGGCGACCTCGTCGGCGGCGCGGCGCCACCGCAGGTTGTTGAAGGCGAGGTACAGGACATCCTCACGGGGTTCCAACTGCACATCGAGGTGCTTTTCGATGGCCACCACCCCCGACGCCGAGCTGTCCCGCGGTTCGATACCGCCGATGAACCCCACCACCACCAGCCACAGGTGCGAGGACGGCGTGGTCGCGGACAACGCGTCGGCGGACGGTTTCGCTTCGGGGCCGAAATAACTGCGGGTCAACGCCGTCAGCGGACCGCGCAGCTCCTCGTTCAGCACCTCCCAGCTTTCGGCCCGGCCCGTCCCGGCCATCAGAATGAAACCCAGGCCGACGACGGCCCAGCCCGGCGGCACCCGCTGTCGGTCGCATTGCTGACGCGACGATCGTGTCATGATGGCTACAGACTAGCGGAGCTTGAG
>JAGOHA010000122.1:1456-4722 GCA_017996395.1 Acidobacteriota bacterium
GTTCGCTGATTAGTTGTCCCCGTCCCGCCCCTGGAGAATCTCCAGCGCCTGCCGCGCGGCCGCCTGCTGGGCTTCCTTTTTGGAGTGCCCCCGCCCCTCTCCCAGGATCTCGCCGCCCACCTCGATCCGCATGGAAAAGACCTTGTCGTGGTCGGGCCCTTCCTCCGACACCTTGATGTAGCGCGGCGGCACGCGGCCGGTGTCGGCCAGGTATTCCTGGAGCTGGGTTTTGTAGTCCACCAGGAGGAAGCCGTGCCGCTTGAGGCGGCGGAGGGAGCCGGAGAAGATCCGGTGGACGAACGCCCGCGCCGGGCGGATGCCGCTGTCGAGGTAAATCGCCCCGATCACCGCCTCCAGCGTGTCGATGAGGATGTTGGGCTTGGCCTCGCCGCCGGTTTTCTGCTCGCCGCGGCCCAGCAGGAGAAAGCCGCCCAGGTCCAGGGTCCGGGCCAACTCCACCAGGTGCTGACCGCTCACCAGCACGCTGCGGAAGCGGGACAACTCCCCCTCGGTGGATCCGGCGAACAGCTCGTAGAGGCGCGTGCTGATGGTGAAGTTCAGCACCGAATCGCCCAGGAATTCCAACGCCTCGTTGTGCCGCAGATTCAGCGAGGGATTTTCGTTGGTGAACGACTTGTGGGTGACCGCCTGACGCAGCAGGCGGCGGTCCCGGAACGTGTAGCCGAGGTTGGCCTCCAGTTCGCCCAGGCGCCGGTCATGATGTTCAGAGATGAATTCCATTGCCGCTCGCTGACGCTCTGACAGCTTGGTGCACCCGCGGGTGACGTTCCAAATGCGGCGACGCGGGCGCGCCGCCCGCAGAGTCGAAGGTGATGGCGGATGCAATCGGTGCCGGCCGGGAGGCCTCCCCACAGGCATCCCGGAGCCGGGCTCCGGAATGCCTGTGGGGCGGAAGGCCGCGGGGGACCTTCCGTCCCTGACGTGAGCGTCCGTCTATGCGATGCCGAGATCCTGCTTGGCCTTGGCCACCAGCCCGTCCAGAGTGCGGTCGCCGAGCTGGTTGCTTTCCTTGAGCGTGTCCAGAACCTTGCCCATGTCGGTCTTGGCCCGCTCGGCCACCGACTGGTTGATGGCGATGGCCTTGGCGTAAGCGTCCAGGCACTCGTCCACCTTGTTCAGCAGGGCGTAGGCGATGCCTACCCGGTACCAGGAAATGTCGTCCATCTTGTTGGCGGCCACGGCATTCTTGAACTCGTCCACCGCCTGGTTCAGTTCGGTCTCGCGGGCGTTGTCCTTCTTGTCCAGCTTGCCGGCCTTCTGGAGATGAACGTAACCGAGGGTCGAGGACAGGGTGCCCTTCAGCTCACCGATCTGGGCGTCCCACTGCTCCTGGGGCACACCCTCGGGCTTGGTCATGGCATTGAGCATGGTGCGGGCCTTGGTGGCCAGCGCCTCGGCTTCTTCCGGCTTGTTGTTCTCGGCGTACCCGTTGGCCAGGATGATGGGGATGACCGGGTGATTGGGCACCAACGCCATGAACGCGTTACCGTGCTCCACCATCTTGTCGAAGTTGTTCAGCCGCTGATTGGCAAGCGTGGCCTGAAAGCGGACGAACGCGATATTCGGCGAGTCGGCGAATTTCTGGACGAACTCGTCCGCCGCCAAGGCCTGGGCCTGCGGATTGTTGGCGTTGGCCTGGATCTGCTGGATCAGGGCCATTTCGGCCTGCTGCCGCTCCTGGGCGAGCTGCTCCGGCGTCTTCTCCGCCGGCTGCGTCTGGGCGGCCTGCGCGGCGGCGAAGCCGGCCAGCAGGATGACCAGGATGAGGGACAGGATCTTGTTCATATTACCTCCATTCGGTTCAGCACGCAGGTGCTGATTTCATTCGGCTAAGATAGGATCTGGGGGTGCAAGTTTCAGGAAAAGAGCGTGCTCGCAACAAAGCGGCGATTCTATGCGAGGGCTGTTTTGAAAGCAAGCGTTTTTTCCCGTTGCAGTACTGTCGCCGGCCGGCCTTTGACCGGGTCCGGCTACGGCTGAACGGCTCTGTTGTCCGCGATGGTCGCCGGGCGGCATCTCCAGTGATACGGTGGGGTGGAGGCGGTTGTTTCAGCTCGCCTGGGGCGCCGGCAGCCGGGTCAGTCACCCACCGGACGGGCCAGGAGCACCCGCCGGAGCAGCTCCATGGCCATCTGGGTCGCCTGAAAGCGGATCCGCTCCCGGTCGCCGTAAAACTGAAACTTCTTGACGGCGAGCTTGTCGGCGTACGACAGCCCGATGTACACCAGGCCCACCGGCTTGTCGGGTGTCGCGCCGCCCGGACCGGCGATGCCGGTGATGGCCACGCTGAGGTCGGCGACCGTCCGGCGGCGGATCCCGGCGGCCAGCGCCGAAGCCGTGGTGGAGCTCACCGCGCCGTGGCGGTCCAGGATCTCCGCCGGCACGCCGGCCAGCTCCTGCTTCAGCGCGTTGTCGTAGCAGACGACGCTCCCGAGGAAGTACGCCGAGGAGCCGGGGACGTCGGTGATCCGCTTGGCCAGCAGGCCGCCGGTGCAGCTCTCGGCCGCGACCAGCCGCATGCGGCGCTCCGCCAGCAGGCGGCCCACCACCGCTTCGAGGGGCTCACCGTCGGCGGAGTAAATGTATTCCTGCAGCACCCGGGCCAGCTCGCCCGACAGCCGCTCCAGGCTGGCGGCGCCGCCGCCGGCGTCGTCGGAGGCGGTGAGGATGAGCTGAATATCGCCCGGTTTGGACAGGATCGTGGTGGTGACGTCGGCGTAGCGCCGGTAGATGGGCGCGGCGATCTGGTCGGCGGCCGACTCGGGGATCCCGGTGAGGCGGAAGTGGCGCTGGACGATGCGCCGCTCCCCGAATTTCTGCCGCAGCACGGGCACCACCTGGGCTTCGAACATCGGCTCCATCTCGCGGGGCGGCCCCGGCAGGAGGAAATACAGGCAGCCGCGCTCCTCCAGCAGGATGCCGGGGGCGGTGCCCACGGCGTTGTCCAGCACCCGGGAGCCCACCGGGATGAGCGCCTGGCGCAGGTTGTTTTCGGGCATCTTCCGCTTGCGGGCGGCGAAGAACTGCTCCAGCTGGGCCTGGACCTTGTCGTCGTAACGCAGGCTCTTGTGCAGGCAGCGGGCCACCGCCTTCTTGGTGACGTCGTCCTCGGTGGGGCCCAGCCCGCCCGTCAGGATGATCACATTGGCGCCGCGGGGAACGGCCTCCAGCACCCGCACCAGGGCGGTCTCGTCGTCGCCCACCACCGAGACGCCGGTCACCGGGATGCCGAGCTCGAACAGGCG
>JAGOHA010000122.1:4822-9265 GCA_017996395.1 Acidobacteriota bacterium
GTGAACAGTGAACGGTAAATGGTCGGAGGAATGAAAAATCTTGCCGGACAAGTTGGACAGATCCAGAGGTGAAACGTTTATAGATTAATGAGGGATGACGACAGACGGGGAGTGAAACGCATGCAAAAGCCACACAAGAACCTGGAGGCATGGCGCAAGGGGATGAAGTTGGTTCAGACCGTCTACGTAGTCACCCGCTCCTTCCCGGCTGCGGAGCGGTTCGGATTATCGGGCCAGATCCGCCGCGCCGCCGTCTCCATTGTGGCCAATCTTGCGGAGGGCGCTGCCCGACAGAACCCGCGCGAGTTTTCCCGTTTCATTCAGATTGCAGCCGGATCCGCCAGTGAGTTGGACACCCTCCTGGAAGTGAGCGCCCGGGTCGGCTTACTGAATCAGCAGACATGGGAGATGGTCGATACTCGATTGGCTGAGGTGGTCCGCCTGCTCTTCGGTTTGCGTCGATGGCTCCACCACCAACTCCCCTCAAAATCCTAACCAAACACTATTTACTGTTCACTTTTCACTGTTCACTATCTAGGGTGGGCCGGGACGGGCAGGCGCGGAGCCTGCCCGTCCGGTGAGAGGGGATCAGCGGGTAAGTGCGATTTCGAGTTGGTTTTGGGTGAGGAGGGTAAAGGTGGATTTATTGAGGGCCACGATGGATTTCTTCAGGTTGATGAGCGAGCTCAGCTCGGCCGCCCGGGCGTCCGCCAGGTCGCGCTGGGTCTGGAGCACCTCGAAGTTGGTGGCCAGGCCGGCCTGGAAGCGCTTGTTTTGGCCGGTGAGCTGCTCTTCCTGGAACTGCCGGGCGATGGTGGCCGAGTAGAGGCTCTTGCGGTTGACCTCGATGGTCTGGATGGCGTTGAGCACGTCCACCCGGACGTTCTGGAAGGTCTGTTTCAGGTTGGCCCGATTCTGGTCCTTGCCCAGCCGGGCGATGGCGAGCTGGGCCTTCGCCGCGTCGTTGCCGAAGATGTACTGGAAGTTGAACCGGAGTGACCAGTCCATGTAGTCGAAGCCGAAGATCTGCTCGTACACCTTGCCCAGGCCGCCGGTGAACTGGTCGCTGTCCTGGTAGAGCGGCTGGCCGTCCGGGCCCAGCACCGGGTTGCCGTTTTCGTCCAGCACCGCGACCTGGAGGTTGGGTGAGGCCGCGCCGTTGGGGCCGATGTAGGCGGTGAAGTCCAGCTTTGGCTTCGTCTGGCTGTTGTAATACTTGATGTCGATGTCGTCTTTTTCGAGCTCCACGTTCAGGGAGCGGATCTCCGGCCGGTTCTTGTAGGCCAGGTCCACCGCACCCTGCAGGTCGGGGACTTCGGAGGGAATTTCCGGCTTGTCAACGGGGATCAGGAACTCGTCCCAGATCGGGTCGTTGGGGTCGTCGGTGATGGCGTTCTTGAGCCCGTTCTCGGTCTGGATGATGGAGGCCTCGGCCGCGATCACGCGCTGGATGGCCTGGGCCACCTCGGCGCGGGTCTGGGTGATGACGATGGGCGCCAGGGTGCCGATCTCGACGCGCTTCTGGTTGTCGCGCAGCTGGATCATGGCCAGCTCCGCGCTCTGGATCTGGATCCGCTGCTGTTCGATGGCGTTGACCAGATCCCAGTAGGTGTCCTCCACCGACTTGATGATGGTGGACACCTGGTTTTCAAAGTCGATCTCGGAGATCGTCTGGTCCTTTTTCGCCAGTTGGATCGTCCGGCGGTTGGCGTCCAGGGCGCGGTTCTTCAGCAGCGGCTGGACGAACTGCGCGGTCATCCGGCCGGAGTAGGTGGGATTGTACAGGTTGGTGTTGGACGCGTCGCGCGAGTTCAGGAAACCCAGGGTGGCGGTGCCGCCCGTGGGGAGGTAGCGGGAGAAGGTGAAGTTCAAGTCGTAGGCCGAGCTCTTGTACTCGGAGATACCCAGCACCTCCTGGCGGAGGATGTCCGTGATGGGCGCCTCCATGTTCTGGTAGGTCCCGTCGACGTTCATCGTGTAGTCATACACGCCGTTGGCGGCCAGCAGGCTCTGCTGCTGCACCAGCGGCCGGTAACTGTTGATTTCGATGCTCAGGTTCTTCCGCAGGGCCAGGTCGATGCAGTCGTTCAGGCGCAGGTCGCGGGCCTTGCCGTCCTTGACCGCGCGTTCCAGGATGGTCGTGTACAGCATGCTGGTGTCTGCCGCGGCCGCCTGGGCCTGGGCCTCGGTCTGGGCCTGGACCGGGGGCACGTAGGCCAGCACCAGCGCGGCCACGACGATGATTGCAAATGTCTTTTGGATGAAACCGCTTCTGCTCATACGCACTCCTCAAGTGATGCGTGGATTCGACGCGTCAGTGAATTCAATCCACTATTACGTCCGGGGTTTCGGGAAAGTTTCAGGACTGTTCAAAAACCGGCGGCCAGCAGGCCGAAACCGATGACCAGCCCGAATACCAGTTTGAACAGCTTGATTTTGATACCGTCGGCAAGGGAATAGCTCAGCAGGGGTAAAAGGCCGTGGCCGTCCTGGACGATGGAGTTGGCCACCACCACCGACAGGGGGATGGTCCCCTTGACGAACAGGGTGATGAACACCAGGTGCGGCCCCGAGAAGGGGAGGAGGCCCACCGCGGCGCCCATCAGGATCATCACCGCGGGAGTGCCCTGGATGTAGCCGGAGATCTGCAGGTGCTCCTCCAGCAGGTGGAGCGCCAGGAGCGACCCCAGCATCCAGAGGAACAGCGACGGGATGTGCTTCAGGAAGACGTGCCGGAAGGCGTGCTCGGTGAAGAAGTGGCCCCAGCGGAAGTGCTGCGCGTGAAACTCGTCGTGGTGGGCGATCTCGCACTTGGCCGCCAGCGGCAGGCGGAACCGCCGCGCCAGCCAGTCGGCCAGCGCGCCGCCGACCAGGGCGGCGACGAACAGGACGCCGAGCAGCGCCGCCACGCGGCCACGGTCCACCTGCAGGGCGGGGTCGCCCATGTAGGAGATGAGCACGAACGCCTCATCGCCGAACGTGGCCACCATGACGCTGACCAGCGCTCCGAAGGTGACGATGCCCGAGATGTAGAAGGTCACCATGACGAAGGCGTCGTTGCAGCCGGGCACCAGCCCCAGCACGGCGCCCAGCACGTACTGGAGCCAGCGGTTGTTGGTGATGTGGCGCTTCAGGAAGCCGCCGACGCGCAGCTCCAGCAGTTCCACCACCAGCATGAACACGAACACCAGCAGGGTGATCTGCACCGACTCGAGGAGAATGTCCAGCATCGCGTGTCACCTTTTCGCCAATGGGTGCGTCATTATATCAGACGGCCGGCGGCGGCGGCACTCTTTTACCGCGGCGGCGGCGCTGTGCTACAATGGCTCGCCGCGGCGCCCCCGGCGCGGGGCGCGCCCCGCGGCACTTCCGGCGGGGGTGATACCGCATGCGACATCTGGGAATCATAATCGGCGCGGCTTTCCTGGCGGCACTCGGCGCCGGCACCGCGGCCGGCCAGTCCGTGGGCAACATCGCCAACGTGGAGTTTCGCCTCGACGAGCGCGTCTTCACCGTGATGTGCGCCCTGCACGTGGCCGGTTACAACTGGGAGCTGGACAAGGAGGCGCCCGACAGCGCCCGCGCCCGCATCGTCCGCGAGCTGGAGACGGCACCTGTTCAGACCGCCCTTCGGGAACGGCTGCGCGATTTTTACCGCGTCCACAACGTGGAGCTGGACGCTTTCGCCCAGGGGTCGAAGTACGGCGCCTTCGCCCTGCTGCTGGGGCCGCCGCCCGGGTTCGCCCTGCGCGACCGGGATCGGCTTCCCGGCGCCGCCGTGTCCAACCTGGCCGGCTTCGAGCAGTTGCTCCGCCCCTTCTACAAGGAGGCGCGCATCCGCGACCTGTGGCTCAAGTGGCAGGCGGAGCTGGGCCGCGAGCAGCTCGGGCAGCACGATGCCATGAAGGACGCCATCCACGCGGCCATCGACTACAGCCGCGTTCCCGCCCAACTCTACCTGAACCGGCGGCTGGTGCTGATCCCGGATCTGGTGAACGCGCCGGGAATCCTGAACGCCGTCCACGCCGAGGGAACCTACTATATCGTGGCCTCGCCCGCGCGCGACTGGGACCGCTACCGCACGTTCTTCGTCCATGAGTACGTCCACCTGCTCCTCGATCCGCTCCTCGCTCCGCTGGCGGAGGACTACGACCTGAGCGTGGAGCTGCGCCGCTGCCTCGGCGCGCGGCTGGTGCCGGCGGCGGTGCTCGACGCGCCGTCGCGGGCGGTGGCCGAGTCGCTCGTCAACGCCGTCCAGGCGGCGGTGATGGCCCGGCTGGATCCGGGCCGCCCCGCCGATGGGCAGCGCCCCGACTCTCCCTTCCAGCGTTACTTCCGCGAGCACCTCGCCCCCTTCCCCGCCTCGGGGCAGCCGCTGACGGAATTCGTCGCCGCGCTGCTGGCGAAATCGTCCCCGGACGTCCTCTGCGCCTATCCCCATGA
>JAGOHA010000123.1 GCA_017996395.1 Acidobacteriota bacterium
TGGCGGTGATTCGAACGACCCTGGGCGCCACGCTGCCGCTTCGGCCGGTGGTGCTCGTGGTCACGGCGGCGGGAGACATCGTCCACGCCTCCGAAGGGTACACCATCGGCACCGCGGACCGGATTTTGGAGATCGGTGAATCGATCAATCGGTCAATCGGTGAATAGGTGAATAGGTGAATAGGTGAATGGGTGAATAGGAGTCGGGGATGCGGCTCAGGATCCGGAATCAGAACATGAACAGACTTTGTGTCCTCCGTGCCTGGTGGTGAAAACGGATTGCCCGATGTCCGAAGTCCGATGTCCGAAATCCGATGTCCGGCCCGAGGTGATGGAATGACCCAACGATACGGTTGCGGCGAAGAGCGGCTGATCCATTACACGGCCCATCGCGTCGACGGGCCCGTCCGCATCGACGGCGACCTGGACAAGGAGCCGTGGCGGAACGCGGCGCGATCCTCCCGCTTCGTGGACCTGGTCACCGGCGCCCCGGCGCTGCTGGACACGCGGATGGCCGCGCTCTGGGACGACGTCGCCCTCTACGTGGGCTTCTGGATCGAGGAGCCCCGTGTCCAGGCGCGTCTCACCGAGCGCGACGCCTTCGTCTGGACCGAGAACGACGTCGAGGTGTTCATCGGCGGCGACGACTGCTACTACGAATTCCAGATCAACGCGCTGGGGACCGTCTACGAGGTGTTCTACATCTGGCAGGAGGCGTACCGCCGCGGCGAGCGATTCCGGCGGCACCCCGAGTTCGACCTGGCCGTCCGCTCCGTGGACGTGCTGGGCGGCTTCCAGGACGCCAGCCGCTGCGGCCGCCACCCGCGCGGCCGCCGGTGGGCGTTCATGGACTGGGACTTCCCCGGCCTGCGCGCCGCGGTGCGGGTGGACGGCACCATCAACGACGACTCCGACATCGACCGCGGCTGGACGGCCGAGATCGCCTTCCCCTGGGCGGGCATGGCGGCGCTCTACGCGGGGCGCGCATGGCCGCCCCGCGAAGGGGACGTCCTGCGGCTGGACTTCTCCCGCTTCGAGCACGTGGACGCCGGCGGCCGCCGGCTATCGCCGAGCCTCGGCTGGGCGCTGAATCCGCACGGCGTCTACGACTCCCACATCCCCGAGTGCTTCTCGTACGTCCACCTGGGCGGCCGCCGAACGCCCGCCCCCGAAGGAGCCCGTCCATGAACCGGATCCGCGCCACCCTGATCGCAGCCCTGCTGACGTTGCTAGCGGTCGCCGCGGGCGCCGCGGTCCCCGCGGTCCTGCCCCCCGGCCACAGCGGTTTGGCTGGCTTCGACACCGCGGTCGCCGGTGAGCGCCTCCGCTACCACTCGTTCCATCCGTACGCCCGCGAGTCGCTGCTGACCCGCGTCACCGACGGCCGCATGGCCATCGAGTGGACCACCGCCCCCGCGCCCGACCCGCTCCCCGCCGCACCGTGCACCTTCGTCTGGATCGGCGCCCACTCCACCGGCACGTCGGGTGGCGACCGCGCCTTCGACCTGGACCTCGACGGGCGGCCGGCGCTCCGGTTCGTCACCCGCGCCGGCGGCGTGGCCGAGAACTGGACCGTGCGCGGCGCCGGCGGCGTGGCGCTGTCGTTCCGCCACGTCTGGACGGACCACGTGGGCGACGCCTTCGGCTACATGCTCCTGGAGGTGCCGGCGGCGCTCCTTGCGCCCGGCCGGCCGGTGACGGTTCGGGTGACGGGCGTGGCGGCGGGCTCGCGCGACTGGTACATGACCTTCATGTACGCGTTCCGCTCCTCGATGGAGGCGCGGCCGCAGCCGGCCCTGGTGCGGACCCCGGACGGCGAGCGGCAGTTGGTGGAGCTCTGGATCGATCACACCGCCGACTCGGGCGCGGTCGTGGTGCAGGCCGGCAGCGACGCGCCGGCGACACACCCTCTCCGGCTGGGCCTGAATGTGCTGGACCTGCTGGCGCCCCCGGCGGCCGCCCCGACACCCTACCCGGTGAGCGTCCGTGTGGACGGCCGCACGGAGGTCCGCCTCGAGGCGGTGCTCCGGCCCGTGCGCCGGCGCGCGGTGCATCTCCTGCCCCACTCCCACAACGACATCGGCTACACCCACCTGCAGAGCGAGGTCCTGGAGATGCAGCTCCAGAACCTCGCCGATGCCGTCCGCCTCATCCGGCGCACCGCCGACTATCCCGCCGAGGCGCAGTTCCGCTGGAACGCCGAGATCCTCTGGGCGGTCGAAGAATACCTGTATCGCGCCGGCGTTCCGGAGCACGACGCGTTCATCGACGCAGTCCGGAGCGGGCACATGGGGCTGCAGGCGCTCTACACGAATCCGCTCACCGGCCTGCTGCGCCCCGAGGAGATGATCCGCCTCACCGACTGCGCCCGCCGCCTCGCGGCGCGCCACGGTCTGAAGATCGACACCGCCATGATCACCGATATCCCCGGCGTGAGCTGGGGCGCGGTGCCGGCGCTGGCGCACGCGGGGATACGGTATTTTTCCAGCGGGCCCAACGCCTCCGACCGGATCGGCCGCTCCACCGAGGCGTGGGGCGACCGCCCCTTCTGGTGGGTGGGGCCGTCGGGGCAGGACAAGCTCCTCTACTGGGTGGCGGGCAAGGGCTACTCGCTCTTTCACCAGACCAGCGGCATCCGGAGCGCCGACGCGCGACCGAAGCTCTTCGGCTACCTCGCCGAACTGGAAGCGGTCGACTACCCGTACGACTTGGTCCAGCTCCGCTACACCATCTATTCCGACAACGGTCCCGCGGACGCCGCCCTGCCCGACTTTGTCCGCGAGTGGAACGAGCGGTACGCTTCGCCCCGTCTCGTCATCAACACGGCCGACCGCCTCTTCGCCGAATTCGAGCGGCGCCACGGCGCGACGCTCCCCGCGTTCGCCGGCGACCTCACCCCCCACTGGGAGGACGGCGCCGCCTCCACGGCGCGGGAGCTGGGGCTGGCCCGCCGCGCGTCCGAGCGCCTGGTGCAGGCGGAGACCCTGGCCGCGGTGGTGGACGGCCGGTACGACCCGCAGGCGTTCTACTGTGCCTGGCGGGAAGTGCATCTGGCCGACGAGCACACCTGGGGCGCCTGGAACAGCGTCTCCGATCCCGACCACCCCAACGCCGTGGGCCAGTGGCG
The DNA here is from genome assembly GCA_017996395.1 of Acidobacteriota bacterium. Classification (GTDB taxonomy): domain Bacteria; phylum Acidobacteriota; class JAAYUB01; order JAAYUB01; family JAAYUB01; genus JAAYUB01. The sequence goes on from JAGOHA010000123.1 coordinate 3,127, forward strand.
GCTGAAGCAGGCATTTACCGAGGCCGCCGACCGGCTCTCGCGCGAGCTCCTCGAAACGGTGGACGCCCTCGAGGACGCACCCGCCGCGGATGCCTCCCTGGACGTGATCAACACCTGCTCCTGGACCCGCACCGACCTCGTGGTGCTGCCGGCGGCGCAATCCCGCGCCGGAGACCGCGTCGTGGACGCCGACGGGCGCCCCGTGCCGTCCCAGCGCCTCGCGAGCGGCGAACTCGCGGTTCTCGCCGCCGACGTGCCGCCGCTGGGCGGCCGGCGCTTCCGGGTGACGGCCGGTAACGCGCCCGCCGGCGGGACGGCCACCGCAGGCGACGGCCGCGCCGCCGCCTCCGGACTGGCGGTCCGCCTGGATCCGGCCACCGGCACCGTGACCAGCCTCGCCGCCGGGGGCCGGGAGCTTGTAGATGCCGGAGCGTATGGACTGAACGAGTATCTCTACGTCGCGGGCAAGTCGCCTGCCGATGTCCGGCGCGCCGGCACGGTCCGGATCACCGCACCCGACGCCGGACCGCTGGTGGCGACGCTGCGAGTGGAGAGCGACACAATGCCAGGTGCCCGCGCCCTGGTCCGCGAGTACCGCCTCGTGGACGGGCTCGACTGGCTGGCGATCCGCAACGAGCTGGACAAGACCGCGGTGCGCGACAAGGAGGCGGTCTACTTCGCCTTCCCGTTCGCGGTGCCCGACGCCGTGGCGCGCCTGGACCTCGGCTGGGGATTCATCCGGCCCGAGGCGGACCAGCTCCCCGGCGCCTGCCGCGATTTCTTCACGATCCAGCGCTGGGCGGACGTCTCCAACCAGCGCCACGGCGTCACCTGGGCCACCGTGGAAGCGCCGCTGGTTTCCGTCGGCGCCATGGTGGACGAGACCGCCCACAACGACGGCCCCGCCGGCTGGAAAGCGCACGCGGCGGCGTCCGGCACCCTGTTCGCTTACACCATGAACAACTACTGGCACACCAACTACAAGGCCGACCAGGCGGGAACTGCCCCCTTCACCTTTGCCGTGCGGCCCCACGGGCTGTTCGACGCCCTGGCCGCCTACCGCTTCGGCGTGGAGCGGAGTCAGCCGCTGCTCGCGCGCCCGGCGCGGGGCGTCGCGGCGCCGAAGTCCCTGTTCACCGTGGACTCCCCCGCCGTGGTCGTGACCAGCCTCATCCCGCTTCCGGAGGGCGACGGCATGCTCGTGCGCCTGTACAACGCCGGCGGCCGTCCTGAAACCACGTCGCTGCAGTGGCGCCGATTCCATCCCGCGGCGGTGTGGCTCAGCAATCCGGCGGGCGAGCGTCTGCGCCCCGTGGACGGCCCGCTGTCCCTCCCGGCCTTCGGCCTGGCGACGCTGCGAGTGGAAGGGCGCTACATCAGCCACGATTAAATGCGGCGGCACGATGGTCCGGAGTGCGGCGGCACGACGCCGCTCTGGATGTGCGCGGGACGCGCAGGGCAAAATAGCCGAGAGCGGCGAGGCGCGCAAAGCAGGATCCCGGCGCCCGCTACGCGGGAATCCAGAGCGCCGACATGTCTGCGCACTCCAAACGGGGGCGGAGGTCCCGGCCTCGGTTGCAAACGCTCCGGACAAGCCCTAAGATAGCAGCCATGTCGCGCCTGTCCTCCGCCCGCATGATGTATCTCGCCGGCGCCGTGCTTCTGGCGCTGCCCGTGCTGCCCCACCTGGCAGACCTTTTCCGCTTCACTTATTCGTTCCAGGATTCGTACCTGGGTGGCAACCCGGGACCGCCCGCCTGGCTCCGGTTCGCCGATTTCCTGTGGGTGGGCGTCTGCCTGGCAGGCCTGCTGGCATTGTACCGCCGCGCGGGCACCGCCTGGCCCGCGTGGTCCATCGCCGTGGCGGCGGTGGCGTTCACCCTCGTGCCCCCGTTCGGCAGCTACGACGCGGTGTTCTACTTCCGCATGGCCGAGCGCTGGGCCGGAGGCGTCAATCCCTACGCCGCACCCTTCTCGGTGTTCAATCCGTTCCTCGGCGTGGGCCTGGCGGCGGTGGGGGACTACCTGCCCTACCCGCCGCTCTGGGTCATCGTCTGCGGCGCCCTCCACCGCCTCGCCGGCGGACACCTGCTCGCCTTCTTCCTGCTGCTGAAGCTGCTCATGGGCGCCTGTCACGCCGGAAATTTTTTCATCCTCCGCCGCCTGCTGGCCGGCCGGCCCGCCGGCGAAGCGGCGGCCTGGGCCTATCTGGCGCACCCGCTGCTCCTGCTCGAGGGGCTGTCCGTGATGCACTTCGATTTGCTCTGGCTGCTGGGCTGCCTGGCCGCCGCCTGGCAGCTCCGGCAAGGCCGCTGGTGGCCGGCAGTGCTGACGTGGACCGCAGCGTTCTGGATCAAGTACAGCGCCGCCTTCGCCCTGCCGCTGTTCCTGCCGGCGCTCTGCGACGCCGGTCAGCCGCTGCGGCGCCGCCTCGCCCGACTGGTGGGCGGAGCCGCCATTGCCCTGGCGGCGGGCGCTACCGCCAGTCAGCCGTTCGGACGTCTGCCGGAGCTGCTGGTCGGAGGGTTCCTCCAAATCGGCTGGGAAGCCAATTCGCTCCTGCTCGCCCTCCGGAACCTCATCCCGGAGACCGTGGGCCGAACCGGGTGGATCCAGGCGGCGCTGGGTCTGGTCGCCCTGGCCCTGCTGCTGGCCGTCCGCCCGAAGCCCGATCCCCGCACCCACGACGGCGCCGCCGCCTGGGTCGTGCTGGCCTTGCTGGCCTACCTGCTCCTGGCCAGCCCGGTGTTCTGGCCCTGGTACGCCATCTGGCCGCTCGTGTTCAGCTTCCTGCTGACGGACACCCGCTGGGTGTGGCTCGGACGCGTGGCCGAGGTGTTCGCGGCCACAGCGTTCCTTTACTACCCTCTGCTTTTCATCGTGGGACAGATTCAGTTCCGGCACGATCCGGTGATGGAGGCGCTGTACGCGCTCCTGGCCCACGCGCCGGCGCTGGCGGTGATGGTCGCCGGCCTGCGGGACCACGCCCGCGGCCGGACGCTGAGCGGGATCGCCTGAATCCGGCTCACCGGATCTGCCGGGCCATCCAGACGTAGCCGTATTCCTGCCAGACCTTCTTCCCCTCGCGATGGGTTCCCTTCTGCTGGAACTCCGCGACCCACGCCCCGCCGGGACCGCGCCGCAGCGTCGCCGGTTCCTTCATGAATGGTGACCAGCAGGGAAACGGCTTCTCCTCCTTCACCTTGTTCACCTCGTAGGCGGCGATGAGCTGGTTGTCGGTGGAACCGTCCGGCAGAGTGAATGGGCCTTCCTGCACCAGGGTCAGCTTCCAGTAGTCCACCCGCTGTCCCGAGTTCCAGCCGCTGCCCATCTCCGCCTGGCCGGTGAAGGTGAAGTGGCGCAGCTCCTTCCCATGCTTGAGGTGCGGGGCGTCGTACTGCAGCGAGGTCACGCCCGGCACGTCGCGGGTGGCGTCGCCCATTTTACCCGCTACACCGGCGGCGGCGCCCTGGCCGGGCAGGCCCGGCGCCCCCGGCATCATCCCCATCAACCCCTTGACCCCCGCCGCCAGGGCGTCGAGCCCCTCGGTGTTGCGCTCCAGGTCGTACTCGATGGTCCCCTCGCCGGTGACCCGCCCGGTCTCATCCACGTGGAAGAAGAACTCGGCATTGTGCTTCACGGTGAGGATCAGCAGTGAGTTGGGATCGCGGAATCGGACTTCCTCGCCGGCAGCCCGGCCCGTCCAGTTGCCCACCAGGTCCTTGATGGTGGGCGGCTTCTCCGCGCCGCCCTTCCCACCGCCGGATCCACCGGAGCCACCCGATCCGCCGGAGCCGCCACTGCCGCCTTTGCCGCCACTCCCACCAGTGCCTCCCTGGCCCCCGCTCCCACCGGCGCCGCCGCTGCCGCCCGTGCCACCAGAGCCACCCTTGCCACCAGAACCGCCCTTGCCGCCGGAGCCACCCGCGCCGGCTGAGCCACCCGCTCCGCCTGAATCACCGCTTCCGCCGGAGCCACCGCCTGTATCACCGGAGCCACCGCCGGAACCACCGCTCAACATCTTCCAGCGGGAGGTGCCGGGCCCGTCATCCAGCGCCTTGAACGGCAGCACCAGGACGCCGCCGCCCAGGCTGTAGGCCGCGTTGCTGGCGGCCCAGCCCAGCTCCTGGAACGACAGGGTGATTCGGCCGCCGCTCAGGGTGAAGGTGCCCGTGTCGGTGACCGTCTGGCCCGGCTGGACGGCCACCACCGCCATGGTGCCCGACGGCGATCCGGACACGGTCAGGGTGATGACCGCTCCGGCCTTGACCGAGCGCCCGCCGGTGTCGCCGATGAGGGTGTACACGCCGTCAATTGACTGGGCCGCCGCCGCACCCCACACCACCAGGAGCGCCACCGCCCCCAGCATCAGCCGGAGCCGCATCGTCGCACATCGGCCCATTGCACGGGTATGGTCATGATTCATGGTGTCCTCCTTCGCCGGCCCGACGAAATCTGGATGACTGAGCAGAATTACGGAATCGGATGCAACGGTGCCGTCGGCGCGGTGAATCGTTGTCATGATTTTATCACATCTCAAATTGCATCCCTCATCCCATACAGACAACTCTCCCATCCTGACCAATTCACCCATTCACCCGTTCACCCATTCACCGTTTCCTGTTGACACCGCTTTTGAAATGCTGCAATTTATCGGGGATCATTTCCAAAACATTTCTTTAGGCTGAAATCATCATGAATTGCACCGCCGTCATCCCCGCCCGTTACGCCTCGCAGCGCCTCCCCGGCAAGCTGCTGCTCCCGCTGGGGGGCAAGCCCATCATCCAGCACGTCTGGGAGCGTGCCCGCCGCTGCCCGGTGGTGGACGAGGTGATCGTGGCCACCGACGACGCGCGCATCGTCGAAGCGGTGGCCGCGTTCGGCGGCCGGGCGGTGATGACCTCGCCGGACCACACGTCGGGCACCGACCGCATCGCCGAGGCGCTGGCCGGCATCGACACCCGGATCGCCGTCAACGTCCAGGGCGACGAACCCCTCATCGACCCGGCCACCATCGCCGCCGCGGTGGCGCCGCTGCTGGAGGACCGGGGTGTGTGCATGGCCACCGCCTGCACGGCGATCCGCAGCGCCGACGAGCTGTTCGATCCCAACTGCGTCAAGGTGATTCTCAACGCCGACGGCGACGCCGTCTATTTCTCCCGTCTGCCCATCCCCTTCATCCGGGAGCCCGGTCTCGATTACGCCCGCTACCGGGAGCACATCGACACCCACCCGCTGCTGCTGAAGAATTTCTACCGGCACATCGGCCTTTACGCCTACCAGACCGAGTTCCTGAAGATCTTCGTCAACCTGCCCGCCTCCAGCCTGGAGCGGATGGAGAAGCTGGAGCAGCTCCGCGCCCTCGAGCACGGTTATGCCATCCGCGTGGTCGAGGTGCGCGACACCGCCCTCGGCGTCGACACCGAAGCCGACTACCAGCGGATCAAAGCCATCGTCGAAGGCGCCTGACTCCACCCGACGAGTCCCCGAAACCTTTTGCCGCAATCCATCTCTATTTCACCAGAGCCGCGGGCGCGGCCGACACATTTGGCGTTGTCCGTCCGTCCCGCCGGCTCTATAATGATCCACGGAGATTCCGCAGGAAAGGAACATGAACAAACCAACATCCCGCCCCGCCCTGCTTCCGATGATCCTGGCCGCGCTGCTGGCCGTCGCCGCGGTGGCGCCACCCGCGCCGGCGCAGGACACGACCAGCGGCCCGGTGATCCGCTCGCGCGTGTTCGTGGTCAACCTGTTCGTGACCGCCGCCTCGGGCAAGAACTATGTCCGGGACCTGACCCGCGACGACTTCGCCATCTACGAGAACGGCGCCCGCCAGGAGATCAAATACTTCAACAATCTGAGCCAGTCCCGCGACCTGCCCCTGACCATCGCGCTGCTCATCGATACGAGCGGTTCGGTGGCCGACAAGCTCTCCCACGAGGTGGCCACCGCCTCCGCCTTTTGCAAGCACATCGTCCGCCCCGGCAAGGACATGGTCACGGTGATGGAGTTCCACTCCGACGTGATCCTGGTGCAGGATTTCACCGACGACATCGACCGGATGCAGAA
>JAGOHA010000124.1 GCA_017996395.1 Acidobacteriota bacterium
AGGACAGCTTCGCCATCTCGGCGATGTACAATTTCTGACCGGGAAGTCCGGCGGTCACGAATTCTCCGCGACGGCCCCCGGCCGCGGGGAATCCCTCGCTGAGAATCGGGGCTTGACAATCGTCGCCGGATGGCTACAATAGCAGCGCTTCGTGAGTTCTTTTCAACGAATCCAACGTGCCGAAGTGGTGGAATTGGCAGACACGCTAGGTTCAGGGTCTAGTGGCCAATGTGGCCGTGGGGGTTCAAGTCCCCCCTTCGGCACCATGTTTCAACAGCCTGTCGCGAGAGCGGCAGGCTGTTTTTTTTGGCAGCGTCCCGGTGGCTCGACAACGTGGACTGCCCGCGATCGGACGGGTATCGAGAATCCGGCGCAGGTTCCAGGCATCCATCTTGTGAACGGAGCGGCGCCATGCCGCCCGGGTGTGATTGACCCACGCCGGGAGGCCGGTTACATGAGCATCGTCAAGCAAGCCGTGGCCATCGTGATCGGAGCCGTCGCGGGCTTCCTGCTTCACTACCTGTCCGCCTGCGCCGGATCCACCTGAGGCATCACCGGCAACCCGTACCTCGCCGTGCTGCTGGGCGGCGGGATGGGTTGGCTCATCGCCTCCGGCGGAGGCGCCCGGTCCGACGGTTCCGGCGGCAAGCCCCCGACGGCCGCCGGTCCTGAGTCATGACGCCCGCAGCCGGCGCAGGGACGTGACGCGCGGGTACCGTGACCGCCCTTCGGGTCAGCAATTCACGCTTCAGCCACGCAACGATGTAGAGTCTGTTTCATCCGGGACCGGCTCGTGCGCCTTGCGGCCGTAGACCCGCTCATAGGCGCGGCAATACGGACAGGCGCTCCCTTCGATCCGGCGGACGAACCAGTAGGCGAGTCCGCGCTGGCGTCGCCGGGCCCGGGTGCAGACGGGGCACTCCACGCAGCGCCGGGCCATGGCCCGGTCCCGGTCGGTGACGGCGGTCGGCTCCATGATGGTCCTCTCCTCGGGTGGCGGCAGCGACGGCGGGATGCCCGGCCGGCGCCGGCCGAAAAAAAGAGGCACCCGAAAGGGTGCCTCTTATATTTGGTGGAGCTAAGGGGATTTGAACCCCTGACCCCATGACTGCCAGTCATGTGCTCTTCCAGCTGAGCTATAGCCCCACGGCAAAGATCCGTCCAGCGAGCACCCTTAATACCGCAGGGGTTCTTTATTGTCAAGACCATTTTCCGCTGTGGTATAATCCCGGCTTGAATTTCGGGCCGGGAGAACACCCACCATGGCGCGCTATGCGGTGATCGGACTGGGGATTTTCGGTTTCCATGTCGCTCAGTCCCTGTACGAGAAGGGCCATGACGTCATCGCCGTCGACATCAGCGAGGAGATGGTGCAGCGCGCCCGCGACACCGCCTCCCAGGCGGTCCATGCCGACGCCACCGACCGCGAGACGCTGGAGGCGCTCGGCCTGCAGGACGTCGACTGCGCCATCATCAGCGTGGGCGAGCGGATCGACAACTCGATTCTGATCACCCTGCATCTGGCCGAGATGGGCGTCAAGAAAATCGTGGTCAAGGCCGTCAACGACACCCACGGCAAGATCCTCCGGAAGATCGGCGCCACCGAGGTGGTCTTCCCCGAGAAGGAGATGGCCATCCGCACGGCCGACCGGTACAGCCACCGGGACGTGCTGGACCAGATCCCCCTGGGCGACGGCGTCACCATCCTGGAGCTGATCGTGCCCTCCTTCCTGGTGGGCAAATCCATCCTGGACGCCAAACTGCGGAAGGATTACTTGCTGAACGTCATCGGCATCAAGGAACTGCAACCGGACGGCGGCCACATCTTCGTGCTCGCCCGACCGGATTTCATCCTCAAGCGCACGGACGTGCTCGTCCTCGTGGGCCCGGACGACCGGGTGGAGGCGTTCAAGGGGATCCCGTCGTGAGCGGACCCGGCGCGCATCGCCGGACCTGAACACCCGACCGGCTCAAACGTTATATATTAATGAAAGGAGGGATCGCACCGATGGCCATCACAACATTTGCGGTGATCGGCGCCGGCACCATGGGCAACGGCATCGCCCAGACCGCCGCCGCCGCGGGCCTGCGAGTGAAGCTGGTGGACACGCAGTCCACGCCGCTGGAGCGCGCCATGGCCACCATCGGCAAGAGCCTGGCCAAGTTCGTCGAGAAGGGCGTCATCACCGACGAGGCCCGGCAGCAGACCCTGGGGCGGATCACCACGACCCCATCCCTGGACGAGTGCGCCGACGCCGACTTCGTCGTCGAGGCGGTGTTCGAGGACTTCGCCACGAAGCAGGAGATCTTCCGGCGGCTGGACGCGCTCTGCCGCCCCGAGGTCGTCCTGGCCAGCAACACGAGCTCGATCTCCATCACCCGCCTGGCGGCGACCACCCGCCGGCCCGACCGCGTCATCGGCATGCACTTCATGAACCCGGTTCCCCTCATGAAACTGGTGGAGATCATCCGCGGCATCGCCACGAGCGACGCCACCTACGCCGAAACCCGCTGCCTGGCTGAACAGTTCGGCAAGGTGCCGGTGGAGGTCAACGACTTTCCGGGCTTCATCTCCAACCGGGTGCTGATGCCCATGATCAACGAAGCCGCCTTCGCCCTGATGGAGGGCGTGGCCGGCCGGGAGGCCATCGACACCGTCATGAAGCTGGGGATGAACCACCCGATGGGGCCCCTGACCCTGGCCGATTTCATCGGCCTGGATGTCTGCCTCAGCATCCTGGAGGTCCTGCACGAGGGATTCCGCGATCCCAAGTACCGGCCGTGCCCGCTGCTGCGGAAGATGGTCGACGCCGGCTGGCTGGGCCGCAAGTCCGGCCGGGGCTTCTACGAATACGACAAGTCCTGACAGGGAGGCGTACGCCGACGCACCGATGAACATCTGCCAGCGCTGCCACGCCCGCAATCCCGATTTCGCCCTCCGCTGCGCCAAGTGCCACGCGGAGCTCACGCCGCCGGTGGTGCCCCACCAGTACCGGGACGAGGTGAACTACCTCCTGGACGACGCCGACCTGGAGCGGATCTCCACCATCGAGTTCAGCCTGAAGAGCTCGGAGAAGAACCTGGAGGAACTCGTCGGCTACCTGGAGAAGCAGTTCCTCAACAACCTCTACCTGAGCATCTCGGTGGAGAAGATCATCGACGCGCTGGAGCAGCGCGGCGTGCTGGAGCGCAAGGAGCTGGAGCGGCGCGTCAAGGACGAGCTCAAGGGCCAGCTCTTCGGCCATGACCAGCGCCAGGACCTGGCCCGGCGGCTCGAGCCGGTGGCCGCCCGCTACCGCGGCCCGGCGCCGCAGTTCAAGCGGTACATCCGCCTGGCCGTGCCGCTGCTCTACACCGCCCGGCACCGCCGCGGCGTGCAGCTGCTGGAGCAGGCGCTGGCCCTGGACGCGGACAACGAGGGAGTGTTGCGCGTGCTCGCCGAGCTGCATTTCATCGCCGGCCGCCAGGCGGCCGCCCGGCGCTGCCTCGAGCGGCTCCTCCGGCGGCACCCGGAGCACGCGCCGGCCAACTTGCTCATGGGGCTGATCCAGATCAAGCGCGGCCGGTTCGACGACGCGCAGTCGCACCTGGAGGCGGCCGGCCAACGGGCGCCGCGGGCGTTCGCGCCCCAGTTCCTGCTGGGCATCACCCGCTTCCTGGCGGAGGATTTCAAGCACTCGGGCCGGACGTTCCGCTCCGCATTCCAGGCGCGGCCCCTGCCCCAGGTGTCGCTGCTGAGCTCCGTCGCCTACTACCTGGGCGACGCCACGCGGGAGGCGGCCGCGGGCACCCGCAAGGTCCCGCCGCGGCTCGGGCGCACCGCGTTTTTCCATTTCCTGTCCGGGCTCATCGAGCGGCGGCGGCGCCAGCCGCAGCGAGCCGAGCGCCACTTCGAACAGGTGGTCCAGCACAACCCGCGCTGGCAGCCGGTGATCGAGCAGGTGCGCACCGGCGACCCGGCCGCGGTCCGGCGGACCGAGGTCCGGATCTTCACCTCCCGGATGCACCGGGAAATGGAATCGCTGATGGGCCTGCTCATCAGCGAGATCCAGTCCATGGAACCATAACCGATCAGAGGAGCACATATGGCCAACGAACGCGACCAGAAGAGCAAGGCGATCGAAACGGCGCTCAGCCAGATCGAGCGCCAGTTCGGCAAGGGGTCCATCATGAGGCTGGGCGACCGGCCCCGCGATCTGGACATCCCGGTGATCCCCACCGGCGTGCTGTCCATCGACGCAGCCCTCGGGGTGGGCGGCTGGCCCAAGGGCCGGATCGTCGAAATCTACGGCCCCGAGTCCAGCGGCAAGACCACGCTGGCCCTGCATGCCATCGCCGCCACCCAGCGGCAGGGCGGGTCCGCCGCCTTCATCGACGCCGAGCACGCCCTGGACCCGATCTACGCCAAGAAGCTGGGGGTGGACACCGACGAGCTGCTGGTCTCCCAGCCCGACCACGGGGAACAGGCCTTGGAAATCGCCGAGCTGCTGGTGCGGAGCGGCGCCGTCGACATCATCGTCATCGACTCCGTGGCCGCTCTGGTCCCCAAGGCCGAGCTCGACGGCGAGATGGGCGACTCCTTCATGGGGCTCCAGGCCCGGCTCATGAGCCAGGCGCTGCGCAAGCTCACCGCCATCGTGGCCAAGTCGAAAACCTGCCTGATCTTCATCAACCAGGTGCGCGAGAAGATCGGGGTCATGTTCGGCAATCCCGAGGTCACCACCGGCGGCCGGGCGCTGAAGTTCTACTCCAGCATCCGGGTGGACATCCGCCGCATCGGCTCCATCAAGATCGGCGAGGAAGTCGTGGGCAACCGGACCAAGCTCAAGATCGTCAAGAACAAGATCGCCCCGCCCTTCCGGGAGACGGAGTTCGACATCATCTACTCCGAGGGCATCTCGCGCGAGGGCGATCTCCTGGACCTGGGTATCAACCTGAAGGTCGTGGACAAGAGCGGCGCCTGGTTCTCCTTCGACGGCATGAAGCTGGGCCAGGGGCGCGAGAACGCCAAGCAGTTCCTCAAGGACAACCCCGACGTCCAGGCGAAGATCGAGCCGATGGTGCGCGAGAAGATGGGCCTGGTGCGGACGCCCGGCGACGCTGAGGCCGCGGCGGCCGGGGACGAGGAGGCCTAACGCGGGAGTCACGGCCGATCCGCCCGGCCGCCCCTCGCAGGCGGCTGAGTGAGGGTGAAACCCGGGCGACGGTCCCACAGAAGCGGTGACGGGATGGGCAACATCCGGAAGGACATCGAACGGCTGCGGCGGGAGATCCGGCACCACGAGCACCGCTACTACGTGCTGGACGCGCCGGAGATTTCCGATTTCGAGTTCGACCAGCTCATGCGCCGCCTCCAGGAGCTGGAGGCGGCGCATCCCGAGCTGGTCGCCCCCGACTCGCCCACGCAGCGCGTGGGCGGCGAGCCGGCCGAAGGGTTTGACGTCCACGTCCACGCCGCGCCCATGCTCAGCCTCGACAACGCCTACTCCCTGGACGAACTCCGCGAGTTCGACGCCCGGGTGCGCAAGCTCATCCCCGCCGAGGCGTTCGCCTACGCCGCCGAGCTCAAGTTCGACGGCCTGAGCATGTCGCTGCTCTACGAGGACGGCCGGATGGTCAAGGCCGTCACCCGGGGCGACGGCCTGCGCGGCGAGGTGGTCACCGCCAACATCCGGACCATCCGGACCGTGCCGCTGGTGCTGGAAGATCGCGGCGCCGGCGCGCGGGAACCGGCGGGGCCGTCCGCCGCCGGCCGCCTCGAGGTGCGCGGCGAGGTGGTGATGCCGCTGGCGAGCTTCGAGCGGGTGAACCGGTCGCGACGGGAGGCGGACGAAGCGCCGTTCGCCAACCCCCGCAACGCCGCCGCCGGCACGGTGCGGACGCTGGACGCCCGCGTGGTGGCCGGCCGCCGCCTGGACTTCTACGCCTACGGACTCCTGGTCGAAGGCGCCGCGCCGCTCACCACCCATTTGGACATCCTGCACTGGCTGGACCGCCACGGGTTCAAGACGAGCCCGCTGGTCCGCGAGTGCGCCGATCTCGCCGAACTTGAAGCGTTCATCGAGGAGGTCCGCGGCCGGATGCCCGACCTCCCCTTCGAGATCGACGGCGTGGTGGTCAAGGTCAACGCCGCGGCGCTGCAGGCGCGCCTCGGGGCCACCGCCAAGATCCCGCGCTGGGCGGTCGCGTACAAGTACCCGGCGCGGCAGGCCACCACGCGGGTGCTGCACATCGCCGTCCAGGTGGGCCGCACCGGGGCGCTCACCCCCGTGGCCGAGTTCGATCCGGTGCTCCTCGACGGCTCCACGGTGAGCCGGGCCACCCTGCACAACCCGGAAGAGGTCCGGCGGCTGGATGTCCGTGTAGGCGACTGGGTGCTCATCGAGAAGGGGGGCGACGTCATCCCCAAGGTGGTCCAGGTGATCACCAGCCGCCGCGAGGGCGAGCTCACCGAATTCGTCATGCCGGAGCGGTGCCCGGCGTGCGGCGGCACGGTCCACCGCCCCGAGGGTGAGGCGGTGGCGCGGTGCGAGTCGGCCGACTGCCCGGCCAAGCTCAAGGGGTCGCTCCTCCACTTCGCCTCCCGCCGAGCCATGGACATCCAGGGCCTGGGCGAGGCGCTGGTGGACCAGCTCGTGGACAAGGGGCTGGTGGCCGGCGTGGCCGACCTCTACGCCCTGGACCTCGAGACGGTCGTGGCGCTGGAGCGGATGGGCCGCAAGTCGGCGGAGAACCTGTTCGCCCAGATCGACGCCAGCCGCGCCCATCCCCTGCACCGGCTCCTGTTCGGCCTCGGCATCCGCTTCGTGGGCGAGCGCACGGCGCAGCTGCTGGCGCGGCGCTTCGGCGCCCTCGACGCCGTGATGGCCGCCTCGGAGGAGGCGCTGCTCGCCACCGAGGAGGTGGGCCCGGTGGTGGCCGAGAGCATCCGGGCCTTCTTCACCGAGCCGCGCAATCGGGCGCTGGTGGAGCGCCTGCGCGCCGCCGGTCTCAACCTGGCGGAACCGGAAGCCCCGCCGGCCCCCGCGGGCGGCGAGGATTCGTTCTTCGCCGGCAAGACGTTCGTCATCACCGGCACGCTGGCGAGCATGAGCCGCGACGAGGCGGCCGTCAAGATCCGCGCCCAGGGCGGCGCGGTCACCGGCTCGGTGAGCAAGAAGACCCATTACCTGGTGGTGGGCGCCGACGCCGGCTCGAAGCTGGCCAAGGCGCAGGCGCTGGGCGTGGCGGTGCTGGACGAGGCCGCGTTTCTTGAGAAGTTGAAAGCAGTCTGAATCACCACAGAGACACAAGGGCACAGCGGATTGGAAAGGTGAATGGGCGAATGGGTGAATGGGTGAATGGGTGAATGGGTGAGCAGATGCGAGCATGCAAACATTCAAACATTTAAACGATTCGATTACGAGCACGATTACGATTACGATCACGATTACGATCACGATTACGAATACGATTACGAGTAAGAATTGAGGGAGCGAGAACGAGCCTCGAGCCTCGAGTCTCGAGCCCCGAAGATCGATGCTGCGAATAGAGGCAACTACCGATGATCGCGCCAGTCACCGATCCTGAAATACTCGAAGGCTACAACGCCGATGCGCTGGGCTACCGCGGCGCGCCGGAGGGGCTGTTCCGCCCCGCCGACGAGGCCGAGGTGCGCGACATCCTGGCGTGGGCCTCGGCCGAGCGCCGGGCAGTCACACCGGTGGGCCTGCGCTCGTCCACCACCGGCAGTTGCGTGGCGCCGTCGGGGTACCTGTTGAGCCTGGAGCGATTCCAGGCCCCGCCTGACATCCGCCCCGACACGCGCACCGCGGTGGTCCAGCCGGGGCTGAACCTCGCCCAGCTCAAGGCGCAGCTCGAGGCGCACGGTCTGTTTTTTCCGCCCGACCCCACGAGCGAGCCCGACTGCTGCATCGGCGGCGCCGTGGCCACCAACGCCTCCGGCGCCCGCAGCCTCAAGTACGGAGCCATCCGCAACTGGGTGCGCCGGCTGCGGGTGGTGCTCGCTTCCGGCGAGGCGCTGGAGCTGCACGCCGCGGCGGTGGACAAGAACGCCGCCGGCTACTACGGCTTCCAGGATCCCATCCAGTTCTTCATCGGCTGCGAAGGGACCCTGGGCGTCATCACCGAGATCGAGCTCCAGTGCCTGCCCCTCCCCGCCGACTACCTGTCGCTCTACGCCTTCTATCCCGACGAGGCCGCGGCCCTGGCCGCGGCGGCCGCGTTCCGGGAAAGCGCCCCCGGCGTCCGCTGCCTCGAGTACTTCGACGGCGGGTCGCTGGCGCTCATCCGCGACGAGAAGGGCGCCGCCGTGCCGGGTGGCGCCGGCGGCATGCTCTTCATCGAGGAGGAGGCGCCCGCAGGGGGCGTCGACGCGCTGCTCGAGGCGTGGCTGGAGCGGTTGGAAGGGAGCGGCGCCCTGGTGGACGACACCATGGTGGGCGACACCCGGGCGCGGAAAGAGGAGATGAAGGCGCTCCGTCACGCCATCCCGTCCACGCTGAACGAGCGCGGCATCCGCTGCCGCGGCGCCGGCGGCGGCAAGGTCTCCACCGACTGGGCGGTGCACCACCACCGGATCGCCGCGATGTTCCCCGCCGTCCGCGCCATCTGCCGGACGCACGGACTGGACGAGGTGTACGGCTACGGCCACATCGGCAACGGCCACCCCCACTTCAACATCGTGGCCGCCGACGCCGACGCCAAGGCTCGCGCCAAGGCGGCCGTCCACGAGATGTGCCGGCTGGTCCAGGCCGCCGCCGGCACGGTGAGCGCCGAGCACGGCATCGGCAAGGTGAAAAAGGAATTCCTCCCCTACTGCTTCCCGCCCCGGGCCATCGAGTGGATGCGCGCCTTCAAGCGCGAGCTCGACCCCGCCCTCATCCTCGCCCCAGGGAATATTTTTGATTACTGATTGATTGTTCTTTTGTTGAGAGTTGAGGGTTGAGGGTCCGTGCTCGTAATCGTAATTTGTAATCGTGATCGTAATCGTGATCGTAATCGTGATCGTAATCGAGGCTAGAGGCTCGAGGCTCGAGGCTCGTTCCCGTAATGCGGACATCAAACTTCGGACCCGGGACCTGGGTTCTGGGCCCTGGATCACAGAACCCAGATCATGGTACCCATTCACCGATTCACCGATTCACCATTTAACCA
>JAGOHA010000017.1 GCA_017996395.1 Acidobacteriota bacterium
GCTGGGTGCTGGGTGCTGGGGTATGAGATCCAGGATTCGGGATCCAGAACAGGGACCCAGAACCAGGTCCCAGCACCCAGGTCCCAGGTCCGATTTCCGATGTCTGATGATCGGATACGAGCCTCGAACCCCGAGCCCCGAGCCGTCAGTTCGGAATGACGATCTGGGCGCCGGCCTGGAGGCGGTCGGAACTCAGGGAGTTGGCGCGCTTGAGGCTGGCCACGTCGGTGCCGTAGTGGCGGGCGATGGCCGAGAGGGTCTCGCCCTTGCGGACGGTGTGAAAGCGCGGGGCGCCGCCCCGCGGCGCCGCGGCGGCTGTCGCCGCGGCCGGGCCGGCGGCGCCGGGTATCCGCAGCGACTGACCCGGCTTGATCACGCCGCCGCGCTGCAGCCCGTTGGCGGCCAGCAGGTCGTCCAGCGCCACTCCGTGGCTGCGGGCGATGCCGAACAGCGTGTCGCCGGCCTTGACCGTGTAGGTGCCCCCCGCCCCGCTTGACGCGGTCCGCGCCGCCGGACCCGCGCTGCGGGCCGGTTCCCGCAGGCGGAGGGTCTGCCCCGCGCGGAGGGCCGGGCCGGGCAATTGGTTCCACGACATCAGCTGGGCCACGGAAACCTGCGTCCGGCGGGAGATGCTCCATAGGGTGTCGCCCCGCCGCACCCGGTAGGTGGCGCCGGCGTAGGCGACCGGACGGGGTTCCGGCTCGGCGGCCGCTCGGGCGGGCCGGCTGAAGTCCGACACGGGCACCTGCAGCACCTGGCCGATGCTCAGGATCGCCCGCTTGCTCCGGATGTCGTTGAAGTCCATCAACGCCGAGAGCGACACATCGTACTTGCGGCAAATTTTGTACAGGGTGTCCCCCTTGGCCACCACGTGCTCCAGGTACATGAGGCGCTCCTTGACCGGCAGGTCGTAGAGGAGCGCCAGCACTTCCTGGCGGGTGTCCACGGGGACACGCAACGGGTACGTTTTGGCATCCGGCGGCGTGAGCATGCGTCGCAGCGCCGGGTTGAGCTCCTGGAGCGTCTCGGCGGGAACGCCGATGGTTTCCGCCACCACCCGGAGGTCGGTGGGCGAGGGGATCTCCACGAGGATGCCCGTCCAGGCGTCCTGCGGCTCCACGCGGATGTCGAACCGCTCGGGATTCTTGCCCACGATGATGGAGGCCAGGATGGCCGGGACGTAGTTGCGGGTTTCGCGGGGCAGCAGGCGCTGCTCGGCCATCTCCCAGAAATCGCGGTCGGGATGGCGGTTCAGGATCCGCTGGATGCGGCCCTCGCCGGAGTTGTACGCGGCCAGCACCAGGTACCAGTCGCCGAACATTCCGTAGAGGTCTTTCATGTACCGGCAGGCGGCGCGGGTGGCTTTCTCGGGGTCGGAGCGCTCGTCCACCCACCAGTCCACGCGGAGCCCGTAGCGGCGGCCGGTCCACTGGATGAACTGCCAGAGCCCCTTGGCGCGGGCGCGGGAGTAGGCGCTGATCTTGAAGTTGCTCTCCACGAGCCCGAAGTAGATCAGGTCGAGGGGAATGCCCTCCTCCCGGAAAATCCGCTGGAACATCTCGTGGAAGCGGGTGAGCCGGCCGAGACCCTGCGCCACCTGGTCCCGCTTGACGCCGGTGGTCAGCTGGCTGATGTAGGCCATCACCTCGCGGTTGACATAGACCGGCAAGTCGTAGTGCTGCCGGAGGATGTCCTCCTCGATCAGGTGCTCGATTTCCGGATCGATCTCGGCCGGCGTGAGGGATGCGTCGAGCAGCGTGTCGAGCGGCGGCGCCTCCGGATCGGGGATGTCCTCGTCCTCGCCGGAGTCGGGGAAGAGGCCGAGCCGGTCGCGGTGCAGGTCGATCCGCGCCAGCAGCTCCGCCAGCCGGGCCTGGAACAGGGGCGAGCCGTCCAGCTCGACCCCCGAGAAAAAGATGCTCTCCAGCGCGTAGGTCATTTCCCGGACGGCCCACTCGGTGTTGTTCGTGTCGGCGAAGAGCTCGCCCAGCTCGAAGGCGGCGAAGCTCTCGCTGATGCGATCCGCCTCGGGCGAGGCGCCGAGATCGCGGTCGTGCAGCTGGTAGGCGACCGGCGCGGACCGCGGCGGCAGGGGGAGCTCCAGCGGGCTCATGGAGGTGCTGGCGAGGCCGGCAAAGCCGAACAGCGGCAGGAGGATCGCTACGAGCCGGGAAGGATACTTTGCAACCATCTCCCGGCCATCTTAGACCGGGCGCCGCGAAACTGTCAACCGATAATGCGTCCGAGAGCCTCTGTCGGTGGGGGTCTCCGCCCGGTGTCCCGGCGCGCTCAGGAGGACGCGACCGGCTCCACCACGCCCATGCGGCGGAATTTCTCAGTTCGCGACAGGGGCAGTCCGTCGAAGGGGAGGGTCATCAATTCGGTCAGGTGCCGCTCCACCGCGTCGCCCAGCGCCCGGGCGGTGGCGTCCCAGTCCGTGTGGGCGCCTTCCGGCGGCTCGGGCACGATCTCGTCGATGATGCCGAGCCGCTTCAGGTCGCGGCTGGTGAGCCCCAGGTTGTGGGCGGCGGCCTCGGCGTGTCCCTGGTCTTTCCAGAGGATGGCCGAGCAGCTCTCCGGGGAGATCACCGAGTAGACCGCGTTCTCCAGCATCAGGATCCGGTCGCCCACCCCGATGCCCAGCGCCCCGCCGGAGCCGCCCTCCCCGATGACGCTGACGACGACCGGCACGCGCAGGCGGGCCATCTCGCGGAGGTTGTAGGCGATGGCCTCGGCCTGGCCGCGCTCCTCCGCGCCGATGCCGGGGAAGGCGCCCGGCGTGTCGATGAACGTCAGAATCGGCTTGCGGAACTTCTCGGCCAGCCGCATCGCCCGGAGCGCCTTGCGGTAGCCCTCCGGTTGCATCATCCCGAAGTTGCGGTGCTTCCGCTCGGCCAGGTTGCGCCCCTTCTGCTGACCCACCACCACCACGGGCCGGGTGCGGAACCAGCCGAAGCCGGTGATGACCGCCGGGTCGTCGGCATACTTGCGGTCGCCGTGGATCTCCTCGAAGTCGGTGACGAGCCGTTCGACGAGGTCCAGGGAGTAGGGCCGGTTCTCGTGCCGGGCCAGCTTGATCCGCTGCCACGGGGTGATCTGCTCGTAGATGCGCCCGCGCACCTGGCGGATCTTCTCGCGGAGGATCTCCAGGGCGCGTCGGGCCGATTCGTCGTCGCCGAACCGCTCGAGTTCGGCCAGCTGGCTTTCCAGATCTTTGAGCAGTGCGCTGTGCCAGTCGTTCATGAACGCCCCAATCGTTTTGATTTCGCCGGGCATTTTAACATACAATGGCGCCGCGCCACCGAATTCAGCGCCGGGGGGTGGGTCATGGAGCTCATCAGCAGTCGCACCAACGACCAGGTGAAGCAGTTCATCCGGGTGCGGGAGGGGACGTACGACAATCCGCTCTGCTTCGCCGTCGAGGGCGCCAAGCTTCTGGTGGAGGTCGCCCGCTCGGAGCACGCGGTGCTGCAGGTGTTCGTCGTGCAGGGGTACGAGGACAAGCTGCCGCCGGTGCCGGCTCACCAGGTCTTCGCGGTGACCCCGGAGGTCATGCACAAGCTGTCGGGTCTCAAGTCGCCGGCCTGGGTGGCGGCGCTCTGCTGCCGGAAGGAGTCGCGGGGGCCCGGTCAGGTCCTGCGGCGGACGCCCTGGCTGGTGCTGGACGGCGTCCAGGATCCGGGCAACGTCGGCAGCATCCTCCGGTCGGCCGAGGCGCTGGGACATGTCCCGGTGGTGCTCCTGCCGCCGGCGCCGTCCCCCTTCCAGGAGAAAGTCATCCGGACCAGCATGGGTTCGGCGCTGCGGGCGCCCTACTGGCGGCCGCCGGATGCCGAGACCTTCCTCGTCCGGGTGCGCGAGCGCGGGGTCCGGCTCTGGGCGCTCGACGTCAAGGGCGAGGTCGACCTGGCCGACTTGCCGGCGGAGTCCGGCCAGGCGTTCATCATCGGCGGTGAGGGGCACGGGCTCTCGGGCGGGATCGCCGCCGCGGTGGAGCGGACCGTGCGCATCCCCATCCGGGCGCAGGTGGAATCGCTGAACGCGGCCGCGGCCGCGGCCATCCTGCTCTACCATCTGAGCGCCCGTCGGCGCGAATCCCGCTAGTCCTTCTGGAGAACATCGCGATGGGCGGCAAAGGCAAGCAGGAACCGAACCAGGCTCCCCCCCTGTTTCCGGCCGAGGAGGCCGTGGAGGCGGAGGAGCCCCGCGTCCCGCTGGCGGAGCGGATGCGGCCGCGGACGCTGGACGAGTTCCGGGGGCAGGCGCATATCGTCGGGGAGGGGAAGCCCCTGCGCCGGATGATCGAGTCGCGGCGCATCCCCTCGCTGATCCTGTGGGGCCCGCCCGGCACGGGCAAGAGCACCCTGGCCCACGTCATCGCCCGCACCCTCGACACCCACTTCGTGAGCTACAGCGCCGTGCTGACGGGCATCAAGGAAGTGCGCGACGTCATGAGCGACGCGGCCTACTTCTTCGAGCGGACCGGGCGGCAGACACTCATCTTCATCGACGAGATCCACCGGTTCAACAAGTCCCAGCAGGACGCCTTCCTGCCGTTTGTGGAGAAGGGGCAGGTCCTGCTCATCGGCACCACCACCGTCAACCCCAGCTTCGACCTCAACGCGGCCCTGATGAGCCGGGTCAAGGTGCTCACCCTGAGGTCGCTGGACGTGGCCGACATCGAGTCGATCCTGGCCGAGGCCCTGGCCGACCCGGACCGCGGCCTGGGCCGGCTGGGTCTGCAGGTCCCGCCGGAGCTGCTGCACAAGATCGCGGTGTTCTCCTCCGGCGACGCGCGCCGCGGCCTGAACCTGCTGGAGCAGCTGGCCGACTACGCCGAGCAGCGGGGCGTCGCGCCCACCGACGAGGAGCTGCGCGAGGTGCTCCACCAGAAGGTGCTGCTTTACGACAAGGACGGCGAGGAACACTACAACCTGCTTTCGGCGCTGCACAAGTCGATGCGCAACTCCGACCCCGACGCCACGGTCTACTGGGTGGTCCGGATGCTCGAGGCCGGCGAGGATCCGCGGAACGTCTGCCGGCGCATCCTCCAGTGCGCGTCGGAGGATGTGGGGCTGGCCGACAACCAGGCCCTGCATGTGGCCGTCCAGGCCTGGCAGGCCTATGAGCTGATGGGCCTGCCCGAGGGCCGGCTGGCCATCCTGCAGGCGGCGGTGTACGTGGCCGTCGCCCCCAAGTCCAACGCCCTGCTCCGGGCCTGGGCCGCCGCCCATCGTGACGTGGCTGAGAGCAGCGCCGAAGGCGTGCCGCTGCACCTGCGCAACGCGCCCACCCGCCTCATGGAGGCGGAAGGCTACGGGGAGGGCTACCTGTACGCCCATGATTACCCCGAAGGGACCACGGACATGACCGGTCTGCCGCCCGCCCTGGCCGGCCGGATTTACTACGAGCCGTCCGGGGCGGGCCTCGAGGCCCGCATCCGCGAGAAACTGCGGGAAATCGCCGAGCGGAAGGCCGCGTTCGCCAAACGGCGGCCGGACGGTCGGAAAGGCCGCCGGACCGAGTGAAAGAGCTTGAAAACGTGATGTAAATCATGTTTACAATGTCTGGTGGATACGTTACAATCCGGGTAATTCTGGTCTAGCCGAGGGAGAGTGAATGAGCGACAAGAAGATCTTGGTTGCTGACTACAACACGCGGGAGCTTCAGCAGCTGAAGAAGATTTTCACCGATGCCGGCTTTGAAGTCGTCACGGTGCAGGACGGAAAAGCGGCCCTCGACTCGTTCGAGGCGGACAAGCCGGACGTCGTGCTCCTCTCGGCCATGCTGTCCAAGATCAACGGGTTCGACGTCTGCCGGAAGATCAAGGACACCGAGACCGGCCGCAACGTTCCGGTGATCATCGCCACCTCGGTGTACAAGGGCCAGAAGTACCGCAATAAGGCCCTGCACGAAAACGGCGCCAGCGAATTCATCGAGAAGCCCGTGCCCGACAACGTCATCCTGGAAACCGTCCAGCGGTTCATGGGCGACACTCGGAGCCTCATCGACACGCACCGGAGCGAATTCATCGACAAGATGGCCAAGGAGTCGGTTGCCGAAGCTCCGCCGGCACCCCCGCCGAAGCCGGCCCCGGCACCGGCGGCCAAGGCCCCGGCGCCGCCGCCCCAACCCGCTCCGGAACCGCCCAAGCCGAAACCGGCGCCCGCCGCTCCGAAACCCGCGGACGTGGAGAGCCGCTTCGAACAGGAGATCGCCGCGACGCTGATCGCCTCGGAAACCCCGGCGGCGGCCGAGATGGACGACTCCATGGACAAGCTGCTCAGCGACACGCTCTCCGGCCTGGGACTCGACCTCGGCAAGGGCAAGCCCAAGGCAGCCCCCGCGCCGGCGCCCCCGCCGCCGGTGGTCAGCGAAGCCAAGAAAACCGAGGCCGCCCTTGAAAAGCTCGTGGAGTCGGCCAGCCAGGCGACGGCGCCCCCGCCGCCGCTGCTCGGTCCCGACACCGGCGAAATCCGCTTCGACCAGTTGCAAAAGGAAGTGAAGGCAGCCGGGGAACCGGCCGCGGCCAAGGTGGACGCGGTGGAGGCTTTCCTCCGCTCCTTCGACACCGATCTGGAGAAGAAGCTCAGCGATACGCTCAGCGGCGTGGGCCTGTCCGACACCAGCATCGACAAGGTGATCCAGCCCAAGGCGGAGGAGCCGGCGCCGGTCGACTCGAAGCCGAAGCCCGCCCCCGTCCCGCCCCCCCCGGTGGAGCCCGAGCACGAGGAAGGCACCAAGTTCGGGGATTACATTCTGGACCGGAAGATCGGCCACGGCGGCATGGCGGAGCTGTTCCGCGCGAAGAAGCGGGGCCAGGAAGGCTTCCAGAAGATCGTCGCCATCAAGCGGATCCTGCCCCATCTGTCGGACAACCAGGAACTCGTCACCATGTTCATCGACGAGGCGAAGATCGCCGCCCAGTTGTCCCACCAAAACATCGTCACCATCTTCGATTTCGGCAAGATCAACCACTCGTTCTACATCGCGATGGAGTTCGTGGACGGTTTCGATTTCAAAAAGATCCTGAGCCGGGCGAAGGAGCTGGGCATCCGGCTGCCCCACAAGCTCGCCGCCCACATCGCCCTGCAGATCGCCAGCGCGCTGGACTACGCGCACTTCAAGAAGGACTTCGGCAATAAGGAAATGAACATCGTCCACCGGGATGTCAGCCCGCAGAACATCCTGATCTCCCGGGAGGGCGAGGTGAAGCTGGTGGATTTCGGCATCTCCAAGGCCGAGTCCAAGATCCACCACACCGTCAAGGGGGCGCTCAAGGGCAAGCTCCTGTACATGAGCCCCGAACAGGCCTGGGGCAAGCCGGTGGACAAGCGGTCGGACCTCTTCTCGCTGGGCATCGTGCTCTGCGAGGCCATCAGCGGCAAGGTCCTGTTCGAGGATTCCTCCGAATTTGACGTCCTCGAGAAAGTCCGCTCCGGCAAGATCCCGATCCTTGAAAACGAGATGCCCTCCCTGCCGCCGCGGCTCAAGAACATCATCAACAAGGCGCTCCAGATCGACATCGGCCAGCGCTACCAGACCGCCGGCGAAATGGCCAAGGACCTGCACGATTACCTCAGCACCGGCAAGCAGCGGCCGTCGCCCAAGGACCTGGCCACGTTCCTGACCCGGATGTTCCCCGACGCGTTCGGTTTGAAGGAGAGCGAGGTCCGCAACCTGAGCTTCGACGAGTTCATGGAGCGGGAAGATGCCCTGCCGCCGAAGGCCATGAGCGAGGAGACGGTCATCCTGGAATCCGAGGAGATGGCCGGCCTCGAAGAGATCCGCCCCGCCGCGGAGATGCCGGTGGCGCTCGAAGAAGACGAGATCGTGGTGGACGGCAAGTTCCAGCCGCCGCCGCTGGTGCAGGAGCCGATCCCGCCCAAGAAGGCCGCCGCCCCGCCGATCGCGCCCGTCGAGGAAAAACCGGCGGTGATCCGCAAGGAAAAGAAGAAGGCGCCCGAGCCGGTCAAGCCGAAAGCGGAACCGGTGAAGGCGAAGGTGGAGCCCGCGCCACCGCGGAAGGAGGCGCCGCCGCCGAAGAAGGAGGCGGTCCCGCCGCCGAAGAAGGAAGCCGTGCCCCCGCCGGCTGAGGAAAAGAAAGTCCTCACGAAGCGGTTGAAGGAGAAGCCGGCGGCCGAAAAACCGATGTTCGGTGATGTGGCGGCCGCGTCGAAGAGCTCCAACAAGGGACTGGTCATCGGCATCATCGCCGCCCTGGTGATCATCGCGGCGGGTGTGGCCGCCTACCTGATGTTCTTCAACAAGCCGGCTGTGCCGGGGCAGCCGGAACCCATCGCCGCGGGCGCCACCGAACCGGCCGCTCCGGGTGAACCGACTCCTGCCGCCGGCGAACCGACCGCGCCCGCCGGCACCACCCCCGCCGCCACTCCGGCGGCGGCGACCGATGCCAAGCCTGAAACCAAGCCCCAGCCGCAACCCGCTCCGACCAAACCGGGCCAGCCGACGACGGTGGCCCAGCAGCCGCAACCCACGCCGGCACCGGCGAAACCAGCCACGACTGCCGCGACTCAGCCGGCAGCCCAGCCCGTCGCCCAGCCGGCCGAACCGAAACCGGAACCGGCGAAACCGGCAACCCAGCCGGAACCGGCCGCCCAACCGGCCGCACCAAAGCCGGAACCGGCGACTCAACCCGCGGCCCAGCCGGCGGCCCCAAAGCCGGAGCCGACTCCCCAGCCGGCGGCTCCGAAGCCGGAACCGGCGAAACCGGCGACCCCGCCCGCGGCGGCGGACATCTCCATGGACCTGCCGGCGGCCGCCGAGAAGGCCAAGACCGGCGACCTGGTGGCCCTGGGGCCCGACGTCAAGCCGCCGAAGGAATTGCGGACCCCCTCGCCGCGGATCCCGGCCCAGGCCCAGCGCCTCAACCTCAAGGGCCGCCTGGTGTGCCGGCTGCTCGTGTCCCACACCGGCGAGGTGGAGCGGGTGCTCATCGTCTCGGCCGATTCGGTCCGGGTGAAGGAGATGCTGGGCCCTGCGGCCGAGGAGGCCCTGAAGCAATGGCGCTACACGCCGGCCGAGAAGGACGGCGTGAAGGTGAAGGTTTGGAAAACGGTGACGCTGTCGTTCTAGCGAACATGAGAGCCAGGATTTATAAATTCTAACGGCATGGGAGGTTCACCGATGGAACTCAGCAAAGAACAACGGAAGTTCTACGAGGAAACCCGGGAGATGGCCCGCAAGGAAATCGAGGACATCGAGAAGAAGATCGAAGAGGAACTGGCCCGGGTCAAGCAGCGCCTCATCGACCTGCAGAACGCCAAGAAAGCGGCCCGCCAGATCTACGACGGCGCCTGCTCCCGCCTGGGCGTCAAGAGCGACCTGGCGGAATCGACGGTGGACATCCCGAAGGAGATGTCGTCCTGAGGCGGGCGGCGTCCGCCCGACAGCCCATCTGATTCTCGGCATTTACGTACGGGATGCATCGGTTCAGGCAACGGATGCATCCCCTTTTTATTGCCCCCACACCCGGAGACGGCGGCCATGGTCGAAGCCCAACTGTATGAGCGGCGCGATGCCGGCGCGGTCCGTTGCCTGCTGTGCAGCCACTACTGCGTCATCGGCGACGGCCGGCGCGGGATCTGCGGCGTGCGCGAGTGCCGGGGCGGCCGCCTGTTCACCCGGGTGGCGGACCGCGTGGTGGCGATCCACGTGGACCCCATCGAGAAGAAGCCGCTCTTCCACTTCCTGCCCGGATCCCGATCGCTGTCCGTGGCCGCGGTGGGCTGCAATTTCCGGTGCGAGTTCTGCCAGAACCACTCGATCTCCCAGTATCCCCGCGAGGCGGCGGACATACCCGGCGATCCCACGACGCCGGACGAGCTGGTGGCGGCCGCGGTGCGGCACGGGTGCGGCTCCCTGTCCTACACCTACACCGAGCCCACCGTGTTCTTCGAGCTGACCCGGGCGACCGGGCTGGCGGCGCGGCGGGCCGGGCTCCGCAATGTGTACGTCACCAACGGATTCATGAGCGGCGAGGCCGCCGCGGCGATGGCGGAGTTCCTCGACGCGGCCAACGTGGACCTGAAGAGTTTCTCCGATGCGTTTTACCGCAGCTATTGCGGCGCGCGGCTGCAGCCGGTGCTCGATTCCATCCGCCGCCTGCATGCCGCCGGCGTGTTTCTCGAGGTGACCACCCTGATCATCCCCGGGCGCAACAGCGACGCGGCGGAGCTGCGCGCCGTGGCCGAATTCCTCGCCGGAGTGGATCCGGCGATCCCGTGGCACGTGTCGGCCTTCCATCCCGACTACCGGATGCTGGACGCCCCGCCCACCCCGGTGGCCCTGCTGGAGCTGGCCTACGCCGAGGGGTGCCGGGCCGGGCTGAAGTACATCTACTGCGGCAACGTGCCCGGCCATGAGCTCGAGAACACCTCCTGCCCGGCCTGCCGCGCCGTGCTCATCGAGCGGACCGGCTTCCGGATCCGCCGCCAGCGCCTGACGCGACCGGTCTGCCCGGACTGCGGCGCGCCGGTGCCCGTCGTGCTGGCGACGGCCGGCGGCGATGCGGAGCGGGCCTGATGAATCCGCTCGCCAAAAGCATCGTCCTCGGTACGGCCGGCCACATCGACCATGGGAAAACCGCGCTGCTCAAGAGCCTCACCGGCGTGGACGCCGACCGGCTCAAGGAGGAGAAGGAGCGCGGGATCACCATCGACATCGGCTTCGCCCCGTGGGTGGATCCGCCGCACCGCATCGGCTTCATCGACGTGCCCGGCCACGAAAAGTTCGTCAAGAACATGCTGGCGGGCGCCGGCGGCATCGCCGGCGTCCTGCTGGTGGTCGCGGCCGACGAGGGGGTCATGCCCCAGACCCGCGAGCACTTTGAGATCATCCGCCTGCTCGGGATCACCGACGGGGTGATCGCCCTGACCAAGTGCGACCTCGTGGCGGAGGAGTACCAGGAACTCGCGGAGGACGACGTTCGCCGCCTGGTCCGCGGCTCGTCCCTGGAGACGGCGCCGGTGATCCGGACCAGCGCCGTGACAGGGCAGGGGCTGGCGGAGCTCCGGGCGGCGCTGCACGGGCTGGCCGACCGAATCGCCGAGCCGTCCGCCGGCGGGACTCCGCGCCTCTTCATCGACCGGGTGTTCGTTATCCGGGGCTTCGGCACCGTGGCCACCGGGACCGTGCTGTCGGGCGCGTTCCGCCGCAACGACCGCGTGGCCATCTTTCCGGAAGGGCGGGAGGCGAAGATCCGCCACCTCGAGGTCTATGAGCAGGAGGTGGCGGAGGCGCGGGCGGGCGAGCGGGCCGCGCTGAACCTGGCCGGACTGGAACCCGCCGATCTGCGCCGGGGGCAGGCCGTGACGGTGCCCGACTGCTTCACGCCCACCCAGATTTTCTACGCCCGATTCCATCTGTTGGAATCGTTCGGCCGCGCCGTCAAGGCCGTGGTGCCGGTGCACGTCTACCACGGCAGCGCCGAGCTGCTGGGCCGGCTGCAGCTGCTGGACCGGCCGCACCTGGAGCCGGGTGCGAGCGCCTTCGTCCAGATCCGGCTGGAGTCGCCGGCCCTGGTCTGGCCGGGTGATCACCTCGTCGTGCGTCAGTACTCCCCGCTCCGGACCATGGGCGGTGGCCGGGTGCTGGAGATCCATGCCGCCCGCTACCGCGCCCGAGAGGGGCGGCGCGTGCAGGCCCGCCTGACGCGCCTCGATGGCGCCGGCGATGCGGCGCGGATCCGGGAGGCGGTCGACGCCCGCGAGGACAACGGCGTCACCGTCGCCGAGCTGGTGAACCTGACGGGTCTGCCGGCGGCGCGCGTGACGGCGGTGCTGGCCGGCGTTCCCGCCGGCGGGCTGCTGCCGCTGGCTCCGGACGGAACCGCCTGGATCGGCGCGGCCGCGGCCGGGCGGCTCCGCGACCAGGTCCTCCAGCGGATGGAGGACCACGACCGCCGCAACCCGTATGCCCACGGGATCAAAAAACAGGAGTTGCGCAGCCTCTTCCCCGGGATGGGCGACGAGACGTTCGCCTACCTGATCCGCAGCCTGCAGGCGGAGGGGAAGATCGACGCCGACGCCGAGCGCCTCATGCTGGCCGGGCGCAAGATGGAGGTGGAAAGCTCGCTGGCCGGCGCCATCGCCGGCGTCGAGGACTCGCTGCGGCGCGGCGGAATCGAGGGACTCACCGACGCCGCCCTCCACGACCTGCTGGTGCGGGCCGGCCGCGCGGAGGCGTCCGCCGTGGATTTCCTGCTCAAGAGCCGCCGGCTGGTGCGGGTGGGTCCCGACTACTACGTCCACCCCGATACGCTGGCCGAAGTCGTCGCCGCGCTGCGCGGACGTCTCGCCAAGGGCGACCCCCTCGAAGTGGGACTGTTCAAGGAGCTCTTCGGCCTGACCCGCAAGCGGGCCATCCCGCTGCTGGAGTACCTGGACCGGCAGGGCGTGACCCGCCGGGTCGGCGCCAGCCGCTTTTTCTGCTGAGCCCGGCGGCGGCGGGGGATATTCCCATTGACCCTAACCGGGCGTTGGGATTATGATTCAGCGAAAGGACGGAACACCATCAGGAGGATCCCCTATGTTTGGTTTGGGCCCCACCGAGCTGATTATCATCTTCCTGATCGTACTGCTCCTCTTCGGCTGGAACCGCCTCCCCCAGATCGGCAAGGGGCTGGGCGAGGGCATCCGCAATTTCCGGACCTCGATGCGGGAGGCGGGCGACAAATCGGACGACGAGAAATCGGAGCCCGATAAGGGCAAGAAGTAGTCTTCCCTCCAGCCACATGGCAGTATCGGGAAAGATCAAGACCTTCCCCCTCACCGATTTGTTTCAGTGGATATCCCTGTCCCGCAAGTCGGGGGTGCTCCGGATCTCCTGCGGCGATTACCTGATTCAGGTGTATTTCCGGAAGGGCGTGCTGGTCTCCGCCACGTCCACCGAGCCATCACGGCGCTTCGGCCAGCACCTGCTGGCCCGGGGATTCCTCGACGAGGAGCGGCTGCGCCTGGCCCTGAACCACCAGGAGAAAGCCGAAGGCGAGCGGTTGCTGGGGGACGTGCTCCAGCAGCTGGGTCTCATGGACCGGGAGCAGATCGAACGCGCGCTGCGGGAGCGGGCGGCGGAGCTCGTTTTCGACCTGTTCCTGCTGGAAGACGGCGTGTTCTTCTTCGAGGAGCGGGAAGGGGTCCCCGACAACCTGGTGCCCATCAACCTGAACATCGACTCGCTCATTCTCGAGGGCGTCCGCCGCAAGGACGAGTGGGAGCGCATCCGGCAGCTGCTGCCGGACGACACGATCCGGGTGCGGGTCGTGCCGAAGCCAAAGGCGCCGGCCGGCGCACCGTCGGAGCTGCGCCGGAAGATCCTCAGCCTGTCGGACCGGGACTACTCCGTCGGCGAGATCGGCATGCATACGCGCCGGTCGGCGTTCGACCTCTACTTCGAGGTGTTCCGGCTGATCAAGGACGGGATCATGGTGATCGTCGAGCCGGTGGCGCCGCCGGCGCCACCGCCGCCGGCCGAGACGGACACCCGGCGGTTCGAGGCCGAGATCCGCAACCTGGCGAAAGGGTGCCTCTACCAGAGCGCCTGGGCGCTGCTGCGGGACATGCAGGGAAAGCTCGCCAATCCCGACGACCTGCGGGAAGTGGAACGCTGGCTGCTGGAGCACGAAAACGTGTTCCTGCGCCAGAGATACCACGACACCGACGTGCCGGCAATGAGCGGGCCGCCGGATAAGGTCCGGCGGGAAAAACTGAGCCCCCGCGAAGGCTTTCTGCTCAGCCGCCTGGGAGCGGGCGTGACGGTGAAAGACCTGTGCCAGGTGATGCCCCTGGCCGAGATCGAGATTCTCCGCCTGCTTGATTCCCTGGAACGGAAGGGCGTGATCAGCTTGACGTCTCGTACGTCCGGATCTGGCCCAGCCGGCTGATGCCGGCAACGCGGACGTACGTCTTGAAACCGCCTGCCGATTGCATGGTGATCTTCTGGGATCGCGTGTTCGGATCCCACGGATCGACGTTGGGCAGCGTGGTCGGGATGCCCAGCGTGCCGTCGGGGAGGAAGACGATCAGGTTTTTATTGACCACGGTGCCGTCGGGGAGGGTATACCTCCCGTAATCGAGGCTCGTGACCTGAACTTCGGACGTGATATTGAATCGGACCCGGGTTGCGTTCTCACCCGCCAGCGTGCACGCCAGATCCCAATTGTCATCCCGGAAGATCACGATGGGGGTGCCCGTCGCCCCCGGCGTGCCCAACTCCATGATGTACAGGGCGTTTTGGGACGAGGCCAGGTAGCGGCCGCGCTGGATGGCCTGCGAGTAGGCTTGGAGAGCGGTGTTGAGGCGGTAGTCGGCCATCACCGTGGTGAAGACGGGGACACCGACAACCACCAGGATGCCCATGATGACGATCACCACGAGCGCTTCTACCGTCGAAAACCCTTTGGGATGGGTCATGGTAAGCTCCTGGGACTTTTGACCCAATTATACATTAATTTGAATGTCAATGGAAA
Organism: Acidobacteriota bacterium; assembly: GCA_017996395.1. Lineage (GTDB taxonomy): Bacteria > Acidobacteriota > JAAYUB01 > JAAYUB01 > JAAYUB01 > JAAYUB01. The sequence goes on from JAGOHA010000017.1 coordinate 14,489, forward strand.
ATCGGGAGGCGACCGGGTCAATTTACCTGCGGGGCCCCTCCGGCTCGATCGGCGTGGAACAGCCGCAGGTAGGCATCGGTGACCCGCTCCCAGTCGTAGTGTTCGGCGGCCCGGCGGCGGGCGGCCTCGCGCAGCGCCAGGAACCGGTCCGGCGTGTCCTCGATGGTTTGGAGGGCGGCTGCGGCGGCGGCCGGATCGCCGGCGCGGAACAGCACGCCGGCGCCGCCGAGCACCTCGGTGTTTTCGGGAGTGTCCAGGCAGAAGATCAGGTTGCCGGCGGCCATGTTCTCCACCAGCGCCGGGTGAGTGCCGCCCACCTCGGTGGCGTGGATGTAGCAGTGGGCGTTGCTGACCAGCTCCCGGTACCCCTCGCCGTAGATGGCGCCGGGGAAGCAGATCCGCGGATCGGCGGTCTGGCGCAGCTCGCGGATGTAGGCGGCGTTGTACGGTGCGTCGCCCACGACCAGGAGCTTCCGCCCCGTGTGCAGGCGTTCGAAGATATCCACTACGAGGCGGGCGTTGTTCTCCGGCTCGAGGCGGCTGACATACAGGTAGTAGCCGCCGGGTTCGACGCCGAGCGCCGCCAGCGTCGGGCCGGGCGGCCGGTCGAAGGCGCCCCCGCCGTAGGGAATCATGGTGGTCGCCTTGCCGTAGCGCTGCCGGAAGTAGTCCTGGATGGCAACGGCGTCGGTCACCACGGCGTGGGGAAAAAGGCAGGCCAGGCGTTCGGACACCCGGTAATGAAGCCGTGCCAGAGCGTTCCATTTGCGCCGCTTGCGCTCCAGGCCGTCAACGTTGAGCACCACCCGCTGCCCCCGCAGCCGGGGCAGCAGGCAGAGCGCGGCGTTGGCGGCGTTGCAGACGAGCAGGACCTGGTACGGGCGGAACAGGGCGTGGCCCATCGACAGCGCCGTGTGCGAGACCGTGTCCAGGTACTTGTGGCGGACCGCCGGGAGGACCACCAGCCGGACCCCGCGGTGCTCGGCCCGCGGCGCGTCCTGGTAATGGCGGCGGCAGTACACCGTGACCGCGTGGCCGCGCCGCACGAGCCGGATGGCCAGCTCCTCGGCGAAGGTTTCGAAACCGCCGTAGTTGGCCGGGATCCCCCGGGTACCCAGGATGGCGATCTTAAGCGGCGGCGTGCTCATGGTCCGTCCCGGGACGGAGAACGGGTACGTAGGCCAGGCTGATGAGGGCGCAGTACATCAGCAGGACCTCGGAGTCCCCGAAGTTGTATTCGAACAGCCCGCCCACGAACAGGGCGACGGTGACCGCGATGGCCAGCACGGGCCACAGCGTGGCGCCCGGGTCCGGACCGGCGCGCAGTTGCCGGAACCGGCGCCAGTGATCGACGACGATCTGCACCAGGAGCCAGAGCCAGCAGGCCAGAGCCGGGAGGCCGCGTTCGGCGGCGATCTGGATGATGTTGTTGTGGAGGTGCTGGTAAAAATCGGGCCGGATGTGGGCGTCCGCCCCGTAGCGGTAGATGAACTGGTCGATCATCCGCGGCCCCACGCCCACGAGCGGCCGGTCGGCGACGATCCGCACTCCGGTGCGCATCATGTCCAGCCGCGCGGCGTTGCCCGCCTCAGCCGGGTCCAGGAGGTGCCGGACCCGTTCCCGGACCAGGTTGGGCGCCGCCAGCAGCACCACGGCCAGCACCACCGGCGCCGCCAGCAGCCAGCGGGGTCGCGTCAGCAACAGCGCGGCGGCCGCCCCGAAGCCGAAGCCGATCCAGCATCCGCGAGTCAGCGTGAACACCAGGGCGGCGGCAAGCAGCAGGGCGGCGGCGAGCAGCAGCGGCCAGCCGGTCCGGCGTGCCCCGAATTCGAGGAGCAGGAGCGGCAGCAGCGCGGTCAGCGCCAGCATCAACTGGCCGGAAAATGTCATGTGGTGGCTCATCAGGCCGTGGATGCGGTAGAGCGGTTCGGTGGCGGTGACGAACTGGACCAGGCCCACTCCCGCCGACAGCGTCATCGTGGCCAGCAGCAGCAGCAGGAATGTCCGGGACTGGGCCGGCCGGTCGAGCACCAGCAGCAGCATGGGAATCAGAAAGAGCAGCAGCAGTTTTTTCAGGTGGAACAGGCTCAGGAGCGGTGCGTCCGAACAGAGCGCCGAGACGACGGACCAGACGATGAAGCCGATGATGGGCCAGTAGAACCGGGGGAGCGGCAGCCAGCTCGGGAAGCGAAGCACGGGATACGCCACCGCGCCGCAGACCACGGCGACGGCCAGCAGGATCTGCGTGGCCGACAGGCTGACCGGAATGGCCACCACCGTGGCCGTCATGAACAGCAGAATGATGATGCGCCGCCACCACGCCGGGAGGAAGTGGCGTCGCAGACCGTCCATGAGGCGTGCCGCGGCCGGTTGAGTCATGTTCGCCCCTGGTTTCAGCTCCGGTTGAAGAACGCGCGCACGGCCGCGATGGTCTCGGCCACTTCGGGCTCGGTGATGCCCTGGTACAGCGGAAGCGAAAGCACGGTGCGCGAGCACTCCATCGAGACGGGGAAATCCTCCGGCGCGTACCCCAGGTGGAGGTAGGCCTTCTGGACGTGAAGCGGGATGGGGTAGTGCACCGCGGTGCCGATGCCCCGCTCGGTGAGGAAGGCGCGCAGGGCGTCGCGCTGCTGCGTGCGCACCGAGAACAGGTGCCAGGCGTGGGTCGCCCCCTCGGTGATCGGCGGGAGGACGAGGTCGCCGACCTGGCGCAGGCCGTCGTAGTAAACGTCCGCCCAGTGGGCCCGCTGGCGGTTCCACTCGGGCAGATGCCGGAGCTTCTCGTTGAGCACGGCCGCCTTCAGGGCGTCCATGCGGGCGTTGTATCCCTCGAACTCGTGGGCGTAGCGGGCGCTCTGGCCGTGATTGCGCAGGGCCAGGACTTTCTGGGCCAGCTCCTCGGAGTGGGTGGTCACGAAACCGCCCTCGCCGGTGGCGCCCAGATTCTTGGTGGGGTAGAAGCTGAAGGTGCCCATGGTGCCGAGGCCGCCGACGGCGCGGCCGCCGAGCGTGGCGCCGTGCGCCTGGCAGGCGTCCTCGACCACCCACAGCTTGTGGCGGCGGGCGATGTCCATGATGGCGTCCATGGGCGCCGGATTGCCGTAGAGGTGCACCGGGATGATGCCGCGGGTGCGCGGGGTGATGGCGGCCTCGAGCTTCCGCGGGTCCATGTTGTAGGTGTCCGGATCGATGTCCACGAACACCAGCCGAGCGACGTTCTGGGTGATCACCTCGGCGGTGGCGATGAAGGTGAACGGGACGGTGATGATTTCGTCGCCCGGCTCCAGGCCGCAGGCGGCGATGGCCAGGCGCAGAGCGTCGGTGCCGCTGTTGACGGCGACGCCGTGCGGCACCTGGCAGAAGCGGGCGAAGTTGGCCTCGAACTCCTGCACGTAGGCGCCGCCGATGAAGGCGCTCTTTTCGAGGATGTCCGAGAACAGGGCCAGGGCGCGGTCGCGGATCTCGCGGTTCTGGCGGCTGAGATCCAGGAAGGGAACAGGCATAGGGGCTACTCCTTGACAGTGTGTGCGGTGGGTCGGGCCTCGGTCCGCGCGGTCGCGACCGGCGGTGTCCGGTCCCGCCGGCGGGTCAGCGTGAGGCGGCGGCCGCCTGCGCCTGGAACCAGGCGAGCGTCCGGGTCAGGCCGTCCTCGAAGCCCACGCGGGGCAGGTAATTCAGGTATTCGCGGGCGGCGGTGATGTCGGCCTCGGAGTGTCGCACGTCGCCGCGGCGGGGCGGCTCGTGCACGGGTCGGAGACCTGCGCCCAGCCTGCGGTTCAGCAGGTCGACGATGGCGAGCAGGTCCACCCGGACGCCGCAGGCGATGTTGAACACCCGGCCGCAGGCGGCGGGCGGCGCCGCGGCCGCCAGCAGGTTGGCCTCCACCACGTTGTCGATGTACGAAAAGTCCCGCGACTGCCGGCCGTCGCCGTAGATGATCGGCGGCTCGCCGCGGAGCATCCGGCTGATGAACAGGGGGATGACGGCGGCGTACTGGGAGGCGGGGTTCTGCCGCGGTCCGAACACGTTGAAATAGCGGAGCGCCACCGTCTCCAGTCCGTAGAGCTGGTGGAACTGACGGCAGTAGATCTCACCGGCCAGTTTCGTCAGGGCGTACGGCGACAGCGGGTCCGTCGGCATCGTCTCGCGCTTGGGCAGCGTCGGGGTGTCGCCGTAGGCGGACGAGGAGGCGGCGTAGACGACGCGCCGCGCCCCGCCGTCGCGGGCCGCCAGCAGCACGGCCAGGGTGCCGCCGATATTGTGCTCGTTGGTCCGGGCGGGGTCGTCCACCGAACGCTGCACGGACGCCAGGGCCGCCTGGTGGTAGACGGTGTCGACGTCGGTGACGCAGCGGCGCAGCAGCGCGGCGTCGGTGACGGAGCCCTCGACGATCTCCAGTCGGCCGTCCCCGGCGGCGGCGAGCGCCTCGGCCAGGTTCTCCCGGCGGCCCGTGCTGAAGTTGTCGATGACGCGGACCCGCCGCCCGCGCGCCAGCAGCGCGTCCACCAGATTGGAGCCGATGAAGCCCGCGCCGCCGGTGACGATGTCCCACGCCATAGACAACCCCCGAATAAAAGATGCCATCTTAGCAGAAAGTCGCGGCGCCGGCCACCGGTTCCTGAAAAATTATTGAAACACCCGGAGGCGTGTGGTACCCTGCTCCACTTGATTTCGACCAGGAGGTTGACCATGGCCATCAACGGCAAGCACCTGTTCTCTTCGGAATCGGTCACCGAAGGGCATCCCGATAAGATCGCCGACCAGATTTCCGACGGCGTCCTCGACGCCATCATGGCCCAGGATCCCTACGGCCGCGTCGCCTGCGAGACCCTCGTCACCACCGGGCTGACCCTGGTGGCCGGCGAGATCACCACCGATTGCTACGTGCACGTTCCGGAAATCGTCCGCGAGACCATCAAGAAGATCGGCTACACCAGCGCCGAATACGGCTTCGACTACCTGACCTGCGGCGTCATCACCACCATCGACAAGCAGTCGCCCGACATCGCCATGGGCGTGGACACCGGCGGCGCCGGCGACCAGGGCATCATGTTCGGCTTCGCCTGCAACGAGACCGAGGAATTGATGCCCATGCCCATCCACCTGGCCCACCAGCTCACGCTGCGCCTCACCGAGTGCCGCCGGAAGAACATCCTCCATTTCCTCCGCCCCGACGGCAAAAGCCAGGTCACCGTGGAGTACGACGGCAACAAGCCGGTGCGGGTCCCCGCGGTGGTGGTGAGCACCCAGCACCATCCCGAGATCCCCATCGAGGAGCTGCGGGAGCAGATCCGCGAGCACATCGTCGCCCCGGTTATCCCGGCCGAGATGATCACTCCCGAGACGAAGTATTACATCAACCCCACCGGCCGCTTCGTGATGGGCGGTCCCCAGGCCGACTGCGGGCTCACCGGCCGCAAGATCATCGTGGACACCTACGGCGGCGTGGGCTCCCACGGCGGCGGCGCCTTCTCGGGCAAGGACCCGTCGAAGGTGGACCGCTCCGCCTCCTACATGGCCCGTTACATCGCCAAGAACGTGGTTGCCGCCGGCCTGGCCGACACGATTGAGCTGCAGCTGGCCTACGCCATCGGCGTGGTGGAGCCCGTCAGCATCATGGTGGACACCTTCGGCACGGCCAAGGTGGACGAGGACAAGTTGAAAAAGGTCATCCAGGAAGTCTTCCCCCTGACCCCGCGGGGCATCATCGAGCACCTGGACCTGCGGCGGCCCATCTACCGGCGCACCGCCGCCTACGGCCACTTCGGCCGCAGGGAGCCCGGGTTCACCTGGGAGCTCACCGACAAGGTGGACGTGCTCAAGAGCGCCTTCAACCTGTAGCCGCTTCGAAGCCCGCCCGGCGGGCGACGGCATATTCCGAGGGGACCTCCGGGTCCCCTCGTTCATTTATTGGCTATTGTTGATTGCTTATATATTATTGGCTATTTTGGGGCGAGTTGGGCCTTGCCGAAATGTGGATCTGGGGACCTGGGTGCTGGGACCTGGGATCTGGGACCTGGGACCTGGGACCTGGGATCTGGGACCTGGGCCCTGAGTACTGGGACCTGGGCCTTTGGACCTGGGATCCGGGACCTGGATCCAGGGATTTGGGTTTTGGGAATTGGGATCAATTAACCAGGACCCAGAACCCAGGTCCTAGGTCCTCGGTCCTTGGTCCGAAGTCCAATGTCCGATGACCGATCGCCGTTTCGCCGGCTCGCCCCTCGCCAGTTCGATCCCCGCCGGCCCGCCCTTCGCCGGTTCGATTCCTGCCGGCTCGCTCCGCGGGGGGTTGCGCCGGGGCGCCGGGCTGGACTATACTGACATTTTGCATCGTCCCGCATCACAACCGCATGGGAGGCTTTCATGAATAACCTGGAACAGCAGCTCCGCGACCTGGCCGCCAAGGTGGTGGAGAACAACCTGTGGCGCCAGCGCCGCTGCATCAACCTGATCCCGTCGGAGAACACCCCGTCGCTGCTGGTGAAGCTGTGTGAAATCAGCGATCCCTCCGGCCGCTACGCCGAGCACAAGACCGCGCTGAAGAAGGAGATCGAGGCCCTCACCGGCACCGGGGCGCTCAAGGGCGACCAGGTCTACTACTACCAGGCCACCGATTTCATCTACGAGGTGGAGGAGCGGCTCAAGCAGGAGTTCGGCGCCTACCTCGGCGCCTCCGAGGTGGAGGCCCGCCCCGTGAGCGGCCAGATGGCCAACGAGATCGTCTTCAAGGCCACGGTCAAGTTCCTCGGCGGCGCCGGCGAGGGCTTCCCCAAGCTGACCGCGACGGGTCGCCTAGCCACCGCCATGAACAACAACCTGAACTACGGCGGCCACCTCAGCGCCCAGCCGTTCGGCGCCCTGTTCAACTTCGCCGACGGCGACCCGGTCAACTTCCCCCTTGAGGCCGGCAACCCCTACAAGATCGATGTGGCCCGGATGCTGGAACTGGTGCGCGAGCACCGGCCGCCCATCATCGTGTTCGGCAAGAGCATGTTCCTGCACCCCGAGCCGGTCAAGCCCCTCCGTGAGCTGGTGGACGCGATGCCCGACTACCGGCCCGTGATCATGTACGACGGCGCCCACGTCATGGGCATCCTGGGCCCCGGCTTCCAGGATCCGCTGGCCGAGGGCGCCGACGTGGTCACCGGCTCCACTCACAAGACCTTCTTCGGCCCGCAGCGCGGCATCATCGCCGGGCGCATGCCCAAGGGCGCGCCGCTGCGCAAGCTCTGGCTCGAGATCAACGCCCGCTCCTTCCCGGGCTCCACCAGCAACCATCACCTGGGCACCCTGCTGGCGATGCTGGCGGCCACCCTCGAGATGAACCACTTCAAGGCCGAGTACCAGGCCGCGGTGCTGGCCAACGCCCGCGCGTTCGCCGCCGCCTGCCACGCCGCCGGCATCCCGGTGGAAGGGGGCGAGGCCGACGGCTTCACCCGCACCCACCAGGTGGTCATCCGGGTCAAGCCGTTCGGCGACGGCAAGGAGGTCGCCGCCCGCCTGGAGGCCAACAACATCATCACCAACTACCAGGCGCTCCCCGACGACGAGACGTTCTACCACCCGAGCGGCATCCGCATGGGCGTGTCCGAGATGACCCGGTTCGGCATGGGCCCGGCGGACTTCGCCGAGCTGGCCCGGCTGCTCGCCGACGTGGTCATCCGGAAGAAGGACGTCGCCGCCGACGTGGCCGCCTTCCGCGGGAAGTTCAGCCGGATGGGCTTCTGCCTCGACGCCGAGGCGACGATGCAGGTCGCGCCGGCCGTCTTCGCCAGCGTCTTCCCCGATTCGTCGTACTTCCAGAGCTTCGCCGAGGCGCTGCGGCGGATCTGATCGAACCGGCGAACCAGCGAGCCGGCGAACCGGCTCGCGTCGTGCTCGTAATCCCAACCCGGCGGAGCCGGAGCCAAGCGGTGGGTTGGCGGTGAATGGGCCCGAGACCGTGCGTCTGGGCACGCTCCTTCTCCAGCCCCGCTCCGCGGGGCTTGTGCCCCCTGTAGCCCGTCCGTTTACGGACGGGTCGGCGGCGTCGGGTTGGATTCGTATTCAGCCCGGTTCACCGGGCTTGTTCATTTCTACGGCCCCCGTTCCAACGGGGGCCGGCATTGCCAAGCCCCCTGAAGGGGGCTGGCCCCCAACCCCGACGTTCGGCCCCGTCGCTGGAAGCGACGGGCTAGTTTAATCCAAGGCCGGTGAACCGGCCTGGGAGAGGGTGCTGCCGATCAGATGGGCCCGATGAATCGAAAAATATTTCGTCAAATTTTGGCAGAATTTCGGGCGTAACTGAGTAATCGTTATCGTAATCGTGCCCGTGATCGAATCCCGCTCACGGGCACGTTTTTTATATAACGAGCAGAAATCTGAGCAATTGGACATGGGCCCTCGGTGCTGGGACCTGGGGTCTCGGTCTTGGGTGCTGGATGTTGAATCCAAAACCCAGTTCCCAGAACCCAGGTCCCAGGTCCCCGAACCCAGTGACTCCTTTGTGTTCTCCGTGCCTTCGTGGTGAATCCGCGACTTACCGCTTCCCGGGCACCAGCGGCACGAACCGCACCGGCATGAGATTTTCGGTGCGGGTGCGGCCGTCCGGCTCCCGGGTGATGCGGAGCAGGTACTGGATGTCGTGGGTTCCCCCCACGGGGATGACCATCACCCCGCCCGGCGCGAGCTGTTCCACCAGCCGTGGCGGCACCGTCGGCGCCGCCGCGGTGACCACGATGGCGTCGAAGGGCGCCGCCTCGGGCCAGCCGCCGTAGCCGTCGCCGATGCGGCAGCGCACGTTGGGGCAGGGGAGCGCCGCGAGCAGGGCCGCCGCCTTCTGCCCGAGCTCCGGCAGCAGTTCGATGGTGTACACCTGGGCCACCAGCGCCGCCAGCACCGCGGCCTGATAGCCGGAGCCGGTGCCCACCTCCAGCACCTTGTGCTCGGGCCGCGGGCGGATCGCCTCGGTCATGAAGGCGACGATGTACGGCTGCGAGATGGTCTGGCCGCTGCCGATGGGGAGCGGCCCGTCCTCGTAGGCGGCGGCGATGTAGGGCTCCGGGACGAAGCGTTGGCGGGGCACGGCGAGCATGGCGGCAAGCACGCGCTCGTCGCGGACGCCGCGGGCGCGGATCTGCTCGTCCACCATGCGGCGTCGCAGCGCCGCGAAGCCGTCGTCGCCGGGCGGCCCCGGCGGTGTCGATGGGGCGCCGTTGGGTCCGGCGGCGCCGGGCGCCCGGCAGGCAAGCAGGACGGCCAGCCCGGTCCCCGCGACGAGCAGGGCCCACAGCAGGAGGTACTTCATGGCGTTTCTCCTCGGCGGCCTGTTGCCCCTATTGTAATGCGCCGCCCGCCGGGGCGCAACCGGGAGGCGGAACGGTGAACGGTGAACAGTGAACAGTGAGGAGATAGGAGTTCCTTGCCCGTCGTGCTCGTCATTCGTAATCGTGATCGTAATCGTAATCGTGATCGCCATCGCCATCGCCATCGCCATCGCCATCGAGACTCGAGGCTCGTTCCCGGCCACCGGGTCTCGCGGTTCGGGGTTCGGGGCTCGGCACTCGCAACCAAGGATCAACCATCAACTATCAACCTTCAACAATAGTCGGACTTGGGACCTGGGACATGGGTTCTGGTTGTCGGACTTTGGACCTGGGACCTGGGTGCTAGGTCCTTGCTGACAAATCCCAGATCCAATGATGATGAACGAATGCCGCAGCTGAAGCGGCGGCAAACAATCAAGATGATGGACCACCCGACTATGAGGCGCGCCGGCATGGCGTTATGCTACGGGAATCGGCGCCTGGCACAGCTGCTGCCGCCGAGCATCGACGACTGCGTGCCGACCGCCCGCCCCGGGCGAATGGTCTGATCAGAATGCGCCGGCGCTGGACGCCATCCGGTGGTGGAAATGACACGCCGCGATATGGATCGATTTTCTGGTGGGGCGTCAGGGTGACGGACCCATTCACGGAGAATCCACCTGTCCCTGCGGCTCCTCTTCCGCTGCCAGCCGGAAGTGGACGGTCACCGTGCCGCGAACCGGGACTGGACGGCCGTTCAGGATCATCGGCTTGTACCGCCATTTTCGAACCGCATCCGCCGCCGCTGCTTGCAGCAGCGGGTGTCCGGACACGGGGCGCACGTCGCTGACCTCGCCCCGGGTGTTGACCTGGATATCCAAAACGACAGTGCCCTGAAGGCGCGCCGCACGGGCCACCGCCGGATATTGCGGCGGTACACGCTCCAGGGGGGCGGACTCCAGATAGTCCGTGGATACATGGATCGGGGTCTCGTCTTCTGCGTCGGTCAGTGATCCGTCCCCTGCCGGGTGGGGAGCCGCTGCCCCCTTCCGGACCGATTTCCCGTCGCCAAGCGGTGCGTCGAGAACGCTTCCCTCGAAACCTCCCTCGACGCCTCCCTCGAAAATTTCGTCCGCGGCGCCGTCGTCGGCGGAGGGCGGGGGAGGCGGCAACTCGATCGAGACCTCATCCGATGATGCCGGATCCAGGCGGTCCGGGGGAGCGGACACGGCCGGTCCCTCAGCCAGCGCGTGAATGTACCCGGCCATCGTTCGATGGACCCACCAGTGGGCGCCGACCGCCAGGGCCAGAATCGCCAAAAAAACGATTGGCTGGATCATCGGTGCGGTTGTCCGGCCGCCGTCCCGCCGGTACCGCCAGGCCAGGAATGCTGCCGGTAGCAGAGCCAGGATACCACCGCCGAAATACAACAGCGTCAGATGAGGAGATGAAAGGACCAGATCGTGGGACGCGGTCATGGCGAACTGCGTACAGACGTCGATCCGGAACAGCAGGGCCACTGTGCCGGCCGCCGACCAGAAGGCCAGTCCCACCGCCGCCGCGGCGGCCACCCCGCCTGGCGAGCGCCCCGCCCATCCGGACAGAGCCCACAGCACCACCGCTCCGACGGCCAGGAGCACCAACCACCCGGCCGATTCGTGGCGGAGCACCCAGAACACGATCAATCCCAGCGCCGGCAGCCCCATCGCGGCGGCCGGTAAAATGCCCGCCGGCTGGAGCCGCCGTTCCCGCTCGCCCAGGGCCAGGAGCAGCAAGCCCGCTCCGATGGAGGCCAGCAGCCAGCAGGCGAACCAGGAGCCCGACAAAGGAAACAGCATGATCTCGGCCAGGCCGGCGGCCACGGCCCCCATTCCCCCAACTCCCATCGCCACGGCCTTGTCGATCTCGGCCAAGCCGGGCCGGGCCAGAAACTCTCCGGCCAGCCAGGGAAGAATTCCGGCAGCCCAGCAGGCGGCGGCCGGAATGCGCCAACCCAGGCCGCGGAGCACGAGACAGACAACGGCGACAACCACCGCCGTGGCTGCCACTGCCAGCCAGATCAGCAGATGTAGCTTGGGGATTGCCGCCCAGATGTCCGCTCCGGCCACCGGCTGACTTCTCGCGATCCATAGCCCCATCGTGCCCAGGGCGGCCATCGAGCCGAGGAGGGGCAGGGCGGCGGCTGAAACGATGCCTGGCGTAGTCGAACGGGTCCGGACGGAAGGATCGGGCGCCTCCGCACCGGATGCATGCACCGTGGGCATGAGTGACCTCCTGAACCGTATCGGTTTGGCCCATTTCTTCCTGGTCGTGCGCCGGCGGGCCGGGCGGCGCCACATCCTGCCCCAACGCCCAAAACGGTGCAGGCGCAGGATCCCGAGTGGATGTCCGCAAAGAAGGAGGAGTCGGAACAATGGTACCATGCGGTGCGTGGCGGCATCAAGAACCGTCGGTTCGGCACGTGATGAATTGCACCCGTCCGGCATTCGCGCCGCTGCGGTGCACGGGCGGCGCGGGGCCAGGCAGAACTCGGGGCGTGACGGTGCGTTCGTGACCGCCCGTCCACCCGGTTGTTGCCGCCCCTTCGGTTATCGGTATGCAAGGGCAGCGATTTGCTGTAATAATGATGATTCTGCAAGAACTCACCGGGAGGTGTCCCATGAACGGACGTCTGGGTTGGATCGGGATCCTGGTGGCGATGTCTGTGGCCGGGGCCGGGTTGACCGCGCTCTTGTCCGACGGGGTGGCGGTCCGTGGCGACAGCCGTGGCTGCCAGTCGGCAGAGACGGGCAGCCCGCAAGTGGATCCGCCCGGCAACAGCGCAACCGGTGAAAAAATCTCGCTGGGCGCCAAAACCGCCATCATCCCCGCGCCGGTGTGGGTGATCGGATCCTATGACAAGGAGGGGAAGCCCAACCTGATGACGGCCGCATGGGTGGGAATCTGCGCCTCGACCCCGCCATCCGTCACGGTCTGTCTGCGGAAAGCCACCTACACGCATGGCAACATCATGGAGCGGAAAGCCTTCACGGTGAACATCGCTTCGGAATCGCTGGCCCGGTACGCCGCGTATGTCGGCCGGGTATCCGGAAGGACTCAGGACAAGTTTCTAAAGACGGGCCTGACACCGGTGAAAAGCGCCCGGGTGGATGCCCCGTTCGTCAAAGAGTTCCCCCTGGTCGCGGAATGCAAGGTCCGGCAGACGGTGGAGGTGGGTTCGCACACCGTGTTCATCGGGGAAATCGTGGACGTGAAGGCGGACCCGTCCATTCTCGGTGAGGATGGCGTTCCCGACATGGGCAAGCTGAAGCCGTTCGTATTCTCTCCCGGCAGTTCCCAATTCTATGGAATCGGGCCGAGCCTGGGCCGCGTGTCGGAATTGGCCAAAGAAGCGGAAAAATAGCTGCCGGCGATTTCTCAGTCAGGCAGCGCGTCCGGAATCGGGCACATCCTTCCCGGTGTGTACTTACTTACGATTCTCCCGGACGACGGATTGCGCCAGCCGCACGGGTCGGCTCGCGCAACAGCTCGGACGCCGGGTGAAGCTAAGCTTAAAACACCTCGAAGGTCCCTTCGGCCACCTTCTGGCCGGCCACGAATAGCTCCACCCGATAGACGCCGGGCGCCCAGGTACCGGGCTCGCGTCCGCCGAAACCCATGAAGTGGGACGAACTGGTCCACGGCGATTGGATGAAATAATTCTGCGTCTGCCGGTTGAGGAGCGAGCCGTCCGGTCCGAAGCAGAAGGATTCAATCGAAAAATCGATCCGCCGGCCCGGGTCCGGATAGGCGAGATTGGTCTCCCACCAGACGAGCCGGGTGGTGGACCGGGGGAACCGCGTGGTGTAGACCCGTTGCTCCGCGGGGACCGCGTCGATCCCGCTCTCGAAGAATTTCACGCTGGTCACCGTGGCCTGCAGCGACGGGATGCCGGCCGCCGGCTCGCGCGTCAGCCCCTCCATGATCCGGGCGGCCAGGTCGAGGTCGATGGGCTCCGCGGGACGATCGGCGCCGAAGATACCCGCCGTGTCCGTGGCATCCGCCGTGCCCGTGGCATTCGCCGTCCTCGTGGTATCCGCCACGCGTTGCGGCTCCCCACGGTCTGCATTTTCCCAGGACACGTACCGGATGTTCTCCCAGACCCGATCCAGTTGGGCGGGATCGAAGGCCGCCGTGACGGCCGGCTGGGCGGGCGCGCAGGTGGCCACCTGGCCGGATCGGAGGTCCACCCGGGCGTCCCCCCGGCCGGCGTGCAGCACCGGCTTCCCCTCGAGCACGAAGAATTTCAACCGGGCGTCCGCCTCCGGCTGGACGTACACCTCCGACTCCAGCTCCAGGTACTGGATGTCGCTGAGCACCGTGTCGCCGGCGTGCCAGGAGAACACGCCGTACTTCTTGGCGTTGGCCATGGCCGGGCCCACGCCCGGGATCCGGCGCAGCACCCACTCCACCGGGTTGGGAAATTTGTGGACTTTGTTGAATGCATCTCTCGACGAGCCGTCGAAGGTCTCGTTGGGTACCTGGGTGAAGAGGATCCCGTAATCACGCAGCGTCCGGCCCCAGCGGTTGGTGATCTCGCCCGAGAGACCCCGCGTGACTCCCACCGTGAACTGCCCCCCGCCCACCGTGTACAGACCCGGCCGGTAGAATGCCCGGCCCCGCACCCCGCCCTCCCACTCCAGGTCGACGCTGGAAAGGATCGGCCACCGGGTGTCACCGCCCGCCGTCCGGGTGACCCGCTGGCCGGTGTCGGCCAGCACCACCCGGTCGCCGTCATACAGCCAGGCCGAATGGATGGCTTCGGCGTCGGCGCTCCGGTCCGCCGGCGGGGCGGCGCTGTCCCGCACGAACAGGGCGCCGTCTTTCCGGGCGACGTCCTGTTTTCGGATGACGAAGACTTTTCCCGACACGCCCTTGATTTCGGCCGCCGGCGCCGGCACGTCCACCTCGATCCGGAAGCGGTCTTCGTAGGCCAGCGCGCGGTTGGAAGGCATGTGGTACCGGCGGTCCAGCAGGTCCACCCGGAGGGTGATGGGGCCGGTGCGTTCGGTGGTCAGCACGCGCTCCACCCGGATTTCGCGCTCGGACACCGCAATTGAAGCGTCGCCGGGCTCTGAATTGAGGACCTGGTCGCCCAGGCGCACGGCGACCAGCACGTCGCCGGGCCGAGGATTTCCCGTGGCCTGCGGATACCGGACGTAGGCGATGACGGTGAGCGCGGCGCGGGTTCGGGAGAGATGCTGCAGCCGGACCCGGGCGCTGTGGATCCGGGGCGGATCGGGGCTGGCTGCCGGCTGGATCAGCCCGAAGATGGTCTCGGCGACGCTCCGGGCCGTCCGGCCGGCGGTGCCGTCGTCCACCACGGATTCGTCCAGGCGGTTGTACACGCTCACCCAGAGAAACCATCCGTCCCCGACTGCCTCCACCTTGTAGGCGGGGCGGCCCACGGGCGTCCCGTCCCGCTTGACGCTCTCGAAGTACTTGTACATGGTGCTCCGGCTGCCGATCCCGAAGTTTTCGGCGAGGACCTCCCACCGCTTCCGCTGGATTTCGCCGATGGCCCAGTTGAAGTGTTCCTCCGCCTCGTCGGCGGCGTTGAATTTTTTCAAGTCGATGTACACGTGGGGGATGTTGGTGCCGCCGTACCGGGCCAACGCCTGGCTGGCGTAGGCATAGCCTTTGGTCACACTCGAAGTCGGCGAGACGCCCACATGAGGATCCTTGGGAGTCCAGCCGGCCAGGTGGCGGTCGGTCTGAATGGCCCGCTGGACGATTTCGGCCGGGTCACCCTGGCCGGCGACAGAGACCGCGCAGATGACCAGCCCGGCGAGCACGACGATCATCCGTCCTGCGTCCGTTTTCAGACCGTTTCTCCGCCTCCGGTTTCTGCTCGTGGTCATCATGCCGCCTCCTGGGATCTGTGTTCTGTCATCCCCGCCGGCCCTTCCATTGGCTGAATCTGTGATAGTCCCTCCCGACAGCGACACCGTCAGCGTGCACTCGCCTGCTCGTCGGTTGACTCGCGCCGGCTACCGTAGAGGATTCATTCCACCTGATGAATATATTTCGATTGTATTTTTTGGGTCTGAATTGTCAAGAATTGTCGCTGTCCGGAACCGAATATTCCTGCCGGTGGCACGCGGGATCGACCGTCCGTGGTCCGACCCGTGGTGGACGCCGCCGCCTGTTTCCCGCTATACTGCACCGGCAGTGGAACCGGAGGAGCCGACGTGCTGACGCCCGAACTGCGCCGCATCTTCGCCGCCTGGGGCCACCCCGTGGACGAGGCGGCGGCGGCGCGTTTCCTCGCCGGTTACGCCGACCCCGCCGCGGCGGCCCGGGAGATGGTCGCGTTCGCCCAGGCCGGCGCCGCCGGGGAGTTGGGCATCCCGTTCGACCCGGCCGCCTTCCTCGCCGACACCTTTCTGGCCCGCAACCTGCCGCTCCTCACCGACCGGGCCGGCGCCGCGCTGTTGCGCTTCCCGCCCGGCTCGCCCGTTTATGCCGTGGCGGCCCGAACGGCGCCCACCCTCGTCGCCGTTCAGCTGGAGGCCGCTTTCCCCGGCCTGGCCGAGGTCCTGCCGCGGCTCTGCCCGACGCTGTCGGCGCCGGTGAACCTCGCCGGGGCGGTGGCCGACGTGGCCTGGGAGGACGTCAAGACCGGCGTCATGGGCGCCACCACCGGCGCGTTCCACGTCCGCCTGGGCGGGGCGGCGGCCGGGCAGCGCCTGGTTCTCAAACAGATGGACATGGCGGTGGAGCGGGTCCTGGCGGCGATGGTCGCCGAGGTGTTCGAACTCCCGGCGGTGGACATTCTTTGGACCGGCTCCGCCTGGTCCGCCATGCGGCCGGTGGCCGGCCGGTCGCTGCGCGATATCTCGGGCAATCCCCTCACCGAGCCGAGGCGCCGGTGCTGGAGCCCGGCGGCGGTGGCGCGCGTGGCCGAAGAGCTGGGCCGGGAGTCGGCGCTGGCGTGGTCATGCCGACTCTTCGGCCGGCACAGCGGCAACCTCATCGCCACCCACCCGGATGACCTTGCGGAAGGCGGCTACGTCCGGATCGACTTCGGCCAGTCGCTGCTCCCGTCGCGCAACCGCTATCTCGAGGCGGTGATGCCGCTCTGGCACCTGCGCCGCTTCTTCCCCGCCGAGGGAACCGGCGGCTATGAGGAGCCACCGGTGTGCGCCGCCGTGGCGCGCGGCTTCACCGGCATCGCCGCGACGGCGCGGCGTGCCCGCGCCGCCGTCGCGCGGCATCTGGCGGCGGCGGTGGGCCTGCCGCTTCCCGAAATGGACGGCGAAGCGCCGGATCCCCGGGTGACGCCCGCTCATGTGGCAGCGGTTGTGGCGGAACTTGAGGCAGGGCCGGAACCGGCGGCGGCGTTCAACGAGCTGTACAGCCGGTTCTACCAGGGGTTCTGGCAGGTGCACGGCTGGCAGGAGCACCTCCCGCCCGCCGACCACCGCCAGGAGCTGAGCGCCGACGAGTTCCACGGCCTGCTGCCGGAGCGCACCTGGATCGAGGAGCAAGGGTGAATAGGATAATGGGTGAATCGGTGAATGGGTGAATCGGTGAATCGATCCTTTCGTGCTCGTAATCGTGCTCGTGATCGCAATCGTGATCGTAATCGAGGCTCGATGCTCGAGACTCGAGGCTCGTTCCCGTAACGCGGACATCGGATATCGGACATCGGTCTGCAGCATCCGATTCCCAGTATCCGAGTCCCGACGCATTCTGTCCGTTTCCGGACAGAACATGTCCGCTTCTCAAACAAACGTGAATGTCCGGCAAGGGACCTGGGTTGAGTGATTCACCGGCGGATGGTTCATCCCGCCCCTGGTAGTCCTTGTTGTAACCCCTTTACCATCAATGTCAAACCTGGTTCAGATTTGCGGGCGGGGTAGCGGCCGGTTCGGCGGAATCCGTCCCCGCTGGGGAAGTGGTATGCCGGTTGCATATGTAGAGGTGTTAGATATGTAAAGTGAGGAAATATGACATCCAAAGCTCTCATCGCCGCTTCGGCCAAGCCCATCATCCTGTCGCTACTCCTGACAGGGGAGAGTTACGGTTACGAGATCCTGCAGCGGGTCCGCCAGGTGTCGGGCGGCCGGCTCGGCTGGTCCAGCGCCATGCTCTACCCGGTGCTCCATCGGCTGGAGAAGGACGGCCTCATCCGCTCCGAGTGGAAGCTCTCCGAGGAGGGGCGGATGCGCAAGTACTACACCCTGTCCGACGCCGGGCGTCTGGAGCTGGCGGCCGAAAAGGAGGACTGGACCGCCGTCACGGCCTCGCTGGCCCGGCTCTGGGGCCGGATCGAAGCGGCGGAGGAGTAGGGGGGCGCCATGTTCGATCTGGAAGACTCCATCCGGCAGTGGAAGCGGGAGCTGGCGGCCAGCTCGGCGCTGGAGGACGGCTATGTCGCGGAGCTCGAGGCGGGACTGCGGGACGAAGTGGCCGCCCGCGTGCGTTCGGGCCAAGCGGAGGAGGCGGCGTTCCGCGAGGCGGTGGCGGGGATGGGGGACGTCGAGGCGGTGGGCGCCGAGTTTCACAAGGTGTACACCACCCGCCGCTCCGGGCGCCCGCCCTGGCAGGCGCCCCTCTGCCTGTCGCCGCTCGTGTGGAACATGGTCAAGGTCGCCGTGCGGCAGATGCGCCGCTACAAGGGGTACGCCCTGATCCACGTGGCCGGGCTGACGGTGGGCATGCTCTGCTTCCTGCTCATCACGGTCTGGGTGCGGGACGAGCTGAGCTTCGACGGCTTCCACGTCCACAAGGACCGGGTCTACCGAGTGCTGTACGCCGAGCGCGACGGCGGCCTGCACACCGCGGTGTCGTACGCGCTGCCGCCCGGGATGGCCGCGGAGATCCCCGAGGTGGAGGCGAGCGCCCGGGTGTGGCCCTGGACCGGCTCCCTGGTGATCCGCGGCGACATCCGCCACCAGGAAGACGCCATCCACCTGACCGATCCCGACTTTTTCCGGATGTTCAGCTTCGAGTTCGTCCGCGGAACTCCGGAGATGGCGCTTCCCGACCTGCACTCGGTGGTCCTGACCGAGTCCGCCGCGCGGCGGTACTTCGGGGACGACGAACCGCTCGGCCAGACCTTGCATGTCGCGGAGATCGACGAGGACTTCCGGGTCACCGGCGTCATCCGGGACCTGCCGCCCAACTCCCACCTGCAGTTCGAATTGGTGGGCCGGGTGGAATGGCTGGGCGAGGACCGGCTGGCGCGGTGGGAGGAGTGGGTGGCGCCCGCCTACGTCATGCTCCGGCCGGGGGCTTCCGCCGAAGCGGTGGAGGCCAAGGCGGCATCTCTGTTCCGGAGGGAGCTGGGCGAGATGCAGCGGATGATCTCGCCGGTGCTGCAGCCGTTGCCCCAAGTCCACCTCCGCGAGGACGGGACGCCGGCGAACCTGAGCCGGGTGGTCATCTTCTCCGGCATCGCGCTGTTGATCCTGGTCGTCGCTTGCGTCAATTTCATGAACCTGAGCACCATGCGGGCCACGCTCCGGGCACGGGAGGTGGGCCTGCGCAAGGTGGTGGGAGCCTCCCGCCTGCTGGTGGCCGCCCAGTTCATCGCCGAGGCGATGGTGCTGGCGGTGCTGTCCATGGGGCTGGCGGTGCTCGGCGGCTATCTGCTCCTGCCGCTGGTGAACGAGGCGGCTGGCCTGTCGCTGCGACTATTCGGCGACGACGCGTGGGGAATGTTCGCCATCCTGGCGGCGGCGACGCTGGTCACCGGACTGGTCTCCGGCAGCTACCCGGCGTTCGTGCTGTCGGCCTTCCGCCCAGTTGACACCCTCCGGAGCCGCGCCGCCGGCGGCCGCGGCGGCGTGCTGTTCCGCAAGGTCCTCATCGTCTTCCAACTCACCGTTTCGGTGGGGTTGCTCCTGTGCACCCTCGTCGTGGCCCGGCAGCTACGGTACATTCAGGACAAGGACCTGGGGCTGAACCGGCATCAGGTGGTGGTCCTGTTCAACAACCCGCGATTGAACCGGGATTTCGACGCGTTCAAGGCGCAGCTCGAGTCACGCGCCGGAATCGTGCGCGTCACCGCCGCCTCCCAGAATCCCACCGACGTGGGCACGGGGCTGGGCGTGTGGCCCGAGGGAGGGACGGACCGTGACCAGATCGGATTCGGCTACTGCGACGTGGACTACGATTTCTTCGAGACCTTTCGGATGACTGTCGTGCGGGGCCGGGCGTTCTCGCGGGCTTTCCCCGCCGACGCCGCTGAGGGTTGCCTGATCAACGAGAAGGCGGCCGCCGCGCTGGGGTGGCCCGATCCGGTGGGCCGCCGCCTCCATTTCAACCATCCCGGCGTCGATCCGGTCCGCCAGCGGCTGCGCGTCATCGGCGTGGTGCGGGATTTCCACTCCCGGCCGCTACGCGAGGCGGTGCAGCCGTTTCTGTTCCGGATGTACCGCCCCTGGCACTCCCGGGTGTTCGTCCGGGTGAGGCCGGACCGCGTGCCGGAGGCGCTGGCCGCCATCGGGGAGGTGTTCGGCGCGTTCGCGCCCGAATACCCGTTCCGCTATATCTTTTTGAGCGAGTTGTATCAGCGACAATACCGGGCCGATCACCAGTTGGGGTTGCTGTTCGACCTGTTCAGCCTGCTGGCGTGCTTCGTGGCCGGCCTGGGACTGTTCGGCTTGTCCGCGTTCACGGCGGAGCGGATGACCAAGGAGATCGGCGTCCGCAAGGCGTGCGGTGCGCCGACCCGGGATATCGCCACCCTGATCCTGCGGAAGTATGCCGGCCTCGTCCTGGCGGCCAACCTGCTGGCCTGGCTGGCCGGCTACCTGCTGATGACGGCGTGGCTGGACCAGTTCGCCTACCGGGTACCACTGGAACCCGGAGTGTTCTTGGCCGCCTCCGGTCTGATGGTGCTGGTGGTGGGGGTGTCGGTGGGCTACCGGACCTACCGGGCGGCGACGGCCCGGCCGGTGGACGCGCTCCGTTACGAATGACCCATCGGGCGGGTCTCCGCATGGGTGGATTGACAAATCACGGCGGGGTGCCATACTGGGGCCGGCCCGGAGGGATGGGCGACGACCGAGGTTGAGGCGCGAGGTGCGATGGGCGAAGACATTCTCATCCAGGCGGCGAGGTTTTCGCCGGACGGACGGCGCATGCTCACCGGCAGCGTGGACGGCGTGCTGGCGGAGTGGGACGCGAATAGCGCCCGGCGCCGCCGCCTCCTGCTGGATCCAGCGGGGAATGAGGATCACCCGGCAGCACCGCACGCGGGCGCCTTTGGGGAAGGGGCCCCGCCTCCCGGAACGGACATACTGGCGGCCGTCCGCGGCGGCTCCATCACGGCGGTCGCCTGGTTTCCCGATGGCCGGCGCTATGCCGCGGCCGTCGCCAACGGCTGGGCCGCGGTCTGGGACGCCGGGTCCGGCCGGGCGCTCTGCGCCTGGGAGGCGGACGCCACGGCCGTCGTTGTGATCGAGGTTTCACCCGACGGCCGGTGGCTGGCCACCGGCAGCTGCGAAACCGGCACCACCACGCTGCGCGTCTGGCGGATCGGGGAATCGTGGGCGGCACCACCCGTCGAGGCGTTTTCGAGCGACCGCATGATCGGCGGCGTCTTTTCGCTGTCGTTCTCCCCCGATAGCCGCTCGCTGGCTTCGGGCGGCTGGGGGTTCTCGGGTTACAGCGCGCCCATGATCTACGACGTGAACACCGGTGAGCGGGTCAACACCCTGCCCTGGGATGCCAGCCGAGCCATCAGTTTTTCCCCGGACGGCCAACGGCTGGCCACGGGAGACGAGTTCGGCAAGGTCAGCGTCTGGGACCTCGAGCGGCGGGCCCGGCTGGTCGAAAAGGAGGCGCACGGCGGAATCGTCAGCCTCGTCCTGTTTTCGCCCGACGGGCGGTCGCTCCTGTCCGGCAGCTGCGACGGCGGCCTGAAGCTTTGGGATGCCGCCAGTGGCGAACTCCGGATGGAACAGGCGTACGACGGCCTGGTCCTGGACGGCCGGTTCGAGGGGGACGGCCGCGGCGCGGCCGTCGTCACCGGCGTCCGGGGCGATGAGCGCCCGCGGATCCATCAGGTGAGGTTCTGACCCGTCAGGCCTCGTCGGGCGGGGTCGGGGGCGGACCATCCGATCCGTCACCGTAGCACCAGGGGATGAGTGCCCGGATCGCCGCGGGATCGGCGATGACCGGCTCCATCTCGAACATGCCGAAACCGCCGGCCGCCGCCACCTCCGGCGCCCGCGCCGGGTCGCCCAGGGCGACAATGGTTGCGCCGGTGCATTCGATGGGGAGGGCGGTGAACTGTTCGGCCGAGGCGCGATCCAGGTGGCAGACGCAATCCGGATCGGCGGCGTTCGGCAACCGCAAGTCCACCGCCGGCAGACGGTATTTACGGATCAAAGCGGTGATCTCGGGCGGCCATTGGGTGCGCCGGCCGCGCGGGGCGCCGCACGCCGTCAGCCGGTCGGCGATCGCCGGGACCGCCGGCCACGGATCGTCCGGCGGCAGCACCAGGGGATCCGCGGCCGCGAGCGTCCGGGCGGTCTCGTCCGCCTGGCGGCTCAGTTCGCCGGCGGTCAGCCGGTCCAGAACGGGCAGCAGCGGTTTCCCGGTTCCCCGGATCGCTTGAATGTCGCCGTGGAACCAATGCGTGGCCCGCTTTCCCCAGACGGCGGGCGTGACGACCGCCAGCACCGCCGCGCACTCCGCCAGCCGCCGCTCGTTCTGGCCCGCCAACGACGGACCGTGGCAGCCGTCGCGCCAGCGGTACCAGGTGTGGAACCCCTGGATATCCAGCCCGCGGGCCAGGGTCCGGGCCAGCGGCTCGTCGGCCGGGACGTAGGTGATGAAGACGAAGCTCATGGGCATCCTTCGGCGAGGCTCGGGGCTGGAAGCTTGAGACTCGCTCCCGATCGATCCAGCAATCGCAGGTTTACAGGTTCACAGGTTCGAAGGTTCAGGCCCACAATCATCGGCGTACTCGTTCTCGCCATCGTCATCGTCATCGACTACCTGCTACTCCTCGATCCGGAACACCGGCAGGCGCAATCCCCAGACGATGGCCAGCAGTCGGAGCAGCACCACCACGGCCAGTCCGATCAACGCGGCGGCGTCCCGGCCGACGCCCGCCGCCTGGAGCGCCACGTAGACCGTCGAGCCGGCGATGGCCGCGGTGGCGTAGATGTCGCGGCGCAGGATCAGCGGGATCTCGGCGCTCAGCACGTCGCGCACCATGCCGCCGGCCACTCCGGTCATGGTGCCCATGGCCACGGCGATGAGCGGCGCCACGTGGGCGGCTTCGGCGATGCGGGTGCCCGTGATCGTGAACAGGGCCAGTCCCAGGGCGTCGGCGATCGCCAGCGCCCGGCCGGGCGGCTGGCGGTGGCGGACGTAGAGGAGCGTGATCAGCGCGGCGATGGCGATCACCACCAGGTACACCGGGTCGGCGATCCAGAAAATGGGGTGGCGGTCCAGGAGGATGTCGCGCAGCGTCCCCCCGCCGATGGCGGTGACCACGGCGATCACCAGCACGCCGAGCAGGTCCAGCCCCTTGCGCCCGGCGGACAGGGCGCCGCTGGCGGCGAACACGGCCACGCCCACGAGATCGAGCACATGGAGCAGGGTTGCGGGTTGCTGGAACATCGGCTGAGATGATAATACAGGGAGGCGGCCGCCGTCCACCGGGGAACGCGGGCGCGGCGGCCGGCCGCGGCGTCAGCGGTCGCGCACGGCGAAGCGCCGCACGTCCTCGCTCCAGGGGGGCGCCGCGGCGATGGCGTCGGGCACCGCTTCGGGCTCGGCGACCACCTGCCACATGGACCGGTGGCGCTCGTCCATGAAGCGCTCGGCGATGGCGCTTTCCAGCAGCCGGACCAGCGGGTCGAAGAAGTTGCGCGTGTTCACCAGGATGATGGGGTTCAGGTACAGCCCGAGCCGCTTGAGGGTGACGGCCTCCAGCAGCTCCTCCAGGGTTCCGCAGCCGCCCGGCAGCGCCACGGCGGCGGCGCTCTCGGCCAGCATCAGGTGCTTCCGGACGCGCATGTCCTCCACCAGGCGGAGCTCCGTGAGGCCGGGGTGCCCCCACTCCAGGTCGGCCATGAACCGCGGCAGCACGCCGGTGACGCGGCCGCCGTGGGCGAGCGCGCCGTCGGCCAGCGCGCCCATGGAGCCCATGCCGCCGCCGCCGTAGATGACGGGATAGCCGCAGTCGGCCAGCGCCACGCCGAGACGGAAGGCGGCGTCGCGGTAGGCGGCGTCGGCCGCCGGGCTCGAGGCGCAGTAGACGCAGACGGGCGCTCGGTTTTCCGTTTGAACCATGATTCAGCCCCGTTCGCCGGCCGCTTTCCCGGGCCGGACCGACTCACTATATGACTCCGGAGAGGCGGATACAAGCCCCAAGATGCCGGCTACCGCGGACGGCGTGATGACGGCCCCCGGGAATCTAAGCGGGCGATTCCGGAGACGGCTTCGGGCGGGTCGCCCGCCAGGCCGCGAGGAAGAGGATGGCGAGAACCAGGTCCACGCCGGCGGCCGGCACCATGCCGAAATCCGTCCGCCCGGCGGCGAACAACCAGGTGATGCTGACGAAGCTCAGGGTTTTGACCAGGATGGCCGGGAGCATGATGGGGCGGTAACGGGCCGGGTCGGTGGCCAGGACGAGGTAGAGAATCTGCCAGACGAGATTGATGCCGACAAAACCGTAAAAGAAGACGGGATGCTCCAGACCGGGGGCCATCCGGTGTTCCATGAAGTACATCGGCGCCACGGCGAGAATCCCGAAAATTCCGGCGATCCGGAACACCCATCTGGCGAATGTCATGGCTATGTTCCTCCGCGTGAGTTGGATTCCACCGAGTCCGGAACCTGCAACGGTTCGGATCCGGCCGGAGGGCCGGTGCGGTCCTGTCATCTGGCGGACAGACGAAGACCTGCACCCCACACACGGATGTACGCCGACTGGGGATCGGATGTTCCCGGAGCGGCCAAGCGGGAAGATCGGCGCCGCCGGCACACCGCCATACCCTCACTCACCGACGTCGGATCGGGTTCGCCGTGGCTGTGGAGCTGTTCGGTCTTGGGGTGGAAGGCGCAGTGGAACAGGATGAACAGCCCCAGTCCGCGCGTTTGGTTGATCGTCCCCCCTCCGCCATCAGCACGGCGCAGTCCCCGCTGCATACCGGCGGGTCGGGCGCTGCTTTATCCGCCGATGACCACGGTCCAGGGACGGACGCGCCATTCGGCAATCAATCCGTTCTGCACGTACGGGTCGCTCTCGGCAAACGCCTCGGCCACACGGGGCGAGTCGCCGCGGAACACCAGCACCGCGCCGTCGGCGGGTTCGGCGAAGGCGCCGGCCATGACGAGCTCGCCCCGGGCGTGGGCCGCTTGGGCCAGGGCCAGGTGCGCGTCCCGGAACGGCGCGCGGCGGGCCACATAGTTCTCGACGGTGGTGTAGAACAGCAGATGGTAGCGCCCGGCGGATTCCGGCCGGCGCTGCTCCGTGGCCCGCTGAGCGCGGTAGGCCTGCAAGGCGGCGGTCAGTGACGCGCCGGCGCCGAACGCCCCGGCGATGAGGGCGATCAGACCGGCCATGCTGGTCGTGCCCGCCAGCGTCTGCAGCGCTGCGGCGGTCGACGCCAGGAAACAGGCCAGGACGATCAGGTTCAACATCAGATGGCGGCGGGACTGAGTCATGGAATGCCTCCTGAATCGGATGGGCCGGCGGCGCCGAGCTGGTCTAACAGGTCAAGACCGTCCCACTCGCCCCAGCGCTCGGTGATCCGCCCGCCGGCGATGCGGATGATCTCGATGCCGCGGAAGGTGATCCGCCGCCCGGTAGGCGCCGCGCCGAGGAACACGCCGCGATGGGTGCCGGCAGCGGTCCAGCGGATGGCCACCGTGGCGGTGGCGGTGTCCACCACCAGGTCCTCGGTGGTCGTTTCGAAGTCGGGGAACGCGGCGAAGAGCTCCGCCACGCCCGCCGCGTAGGCAGCCAGCCCCGGATCGCGGCCGGCGGGTGAGCGGTCCCGGAAGTCGGGCGCGTGCAGCTGAGCCAGGGCCGCCAGGTCGCGCTGCCGCCAGACGCGTTCCATCCAGTTGACGGCCACCGCCGCCAGGGCGGCGTACTCGGGATCGGGTGCGGTGGGCTGTGACGTCATGTCGACCATCCTCCCGAGGATGCGATAACGGCTGGCGGCGGCTGTAGGATGCCTGAAGCCAGCGCCGCCTCGTCCGGGACGTTAGTCGTCCCGCGGCGTGTAGCCGTCCAGATATTCGAGCTTCGGACGAACGAGCACGTCCCATGCCATGGGATCGTCGAAGTATATGCCCACGATCGCCACCAGAAATGTTTTCTTGCCCCGACGGGTGAGAAAGACGTTGCCGGCGGGTCCCGCCCGGCCCGGGACGACGGCGCAGTACGACTCGTCGCCCCAGCGGTAGAAATCGGGGACCTCCCGGAGAGAGCCGCCGCCGATCTGGGTGCCGACGCCGATGCCGCCCTTGAACAGGCGGTAGCTGTCGGCGGCGTCGGCTACGGAGTTTTCGAAGCCGACGACGGTGTTGATATAGAACACCTCGGCGGCGCCCTCCGGGGTTTCGAATGCATATTCGACTTCCAGCGATCCGTCGAAATAATGGTTCCGCCGGAAGGTCTCCTGGCCCTGGAGCGTGTCGGGATCGATGCCGAATCCGGCCAGATCCTGTTTCGTGACGAGGAGGGGCCGGTCCGCTACGCGGACGCGGCTCTCGGTGCAGCTGGTCAGGAGCGTGGCCGCCAGGATCAGACCGAGCGCGGCGGCGGCGCCCCGGTAAAACGGGGCGACCGGTCGTCCACGGGGGTGGTTGAGGCGACCGGAATCAGGCATGGCCGGCCTCCGGTGGCGGCGCGTCGTCCCGGTTTTTGCGTTTGCCGTGAGCCGAGACCGTCAGGTCGAACGGGTGACGGAATCCCCGCATGAAGCCGGCCTGGCCCACCACATCCAGCCGCCAGCGGATGTGGCCGTCGGGGTGGGTGGGGCCGGAGGGCCGGGCGTCGTCGGGGACGGTGAAGTCGCGCTCGCGCTCCAGCGCCTTGCCCTCGCGGACGCGGGTGTCCCGGATCTCGAGGACGGGGCGTTCGCAGAGCTGCTCCTGGTCCTCGACGGTGGAATGCGACTTGACGCTCACCCGGCGGCGGTACACCCGCTCGCCGACCAGGGTGACCGTGAGCTTCTTGAGCGCCACCGGTCCGGGCTGGCGCAGCCGCAGCCGCGCGGTCTGGCCGGGGCGCAGGGTCGCACCGGGCGAGATGCCGAGGTCGGTCCACGGGATCTTCCGGCTTCGCCAGCCCTTGAGGCCGGCGCTCAGGAGCAGCAGACCCACACCGCCGAACATGCCGCCCACCACCGCCATGACCCAGAGGTCTTCGTCGCTCTTCGGCATGAAGATAAAGAGGATGATGATGGCGGCGCCGAACAGGAAGAGCGGAACGCCGAGGAGGAAGACGCAGGTCAACTGCTCGCTGGGCTTGGCGCCCGCGCGCGGCAGGCGTTCGAAGGCTGCGGCGGGCGTCGGGTCCGGTCCGGCGCCGGGAATATCATCATCCGCTCGGGTCATGGTCGTCTCGCACCTGAGCCGTTGATCGTGGGCCTAGTATACACCGGGGAACTTCAAAGTGAAGAGTGAGGAGTAAGGAGTGCGGATCCGTGCTCGTAAATCGTAATCGTAATCGTGATCGTGATCGTAATCGTGATCGTAATCGTGATCGAGGCTCGAGCCTCGAGGCTCGTTCCCGATCATCGGACATCGGAATTCGGACCTGGGTCTTGGGTTCCGGGTCCCAGGTCTTGGGTTCTAAATCTTGGGTTCCAGGTCCAAGATCCCAGCTCCTTGTTCCCAGAGATCCGGTTCCAGTCTCCAGGTTTCAGTCCCCAGGTCCCAGATCCCAGATCCCATGATCAGCAAATACGGACTCGACTCCAAATAGCCAATAAAATATAAGCAATTCGCAATAACCATTAAATGGAAAATGACAAATGAACGATGATCGATGAAAAATGATTGATCCCTTCGTGCCCTTCGTGACTTTGTGGTGGATCGGTCCGAATCCGGCAGGAAATCGTTGCCCGGCGGGGCCCCGGGCGGCTACAATGAAACCGTCATCCGTTCCAAAAACCGCCGGAGGTGAGGCGCCATGGTCCGAATCGGCCTGGATGTGGGAGC
>JAGOHA010000018.1 GCA_017996395.1 Acidobacteriota bacterium
GGAAGACCCGGCATGCGGATGCCGGGTTTTTTCACGCCTGGATGTACTCGCCGGCGTGACGGATCGAGGACCGGTGGCAGCCCACCACGTTGCACACGGCGATGGCCTCGTCGGCGGTGTGCGCCTCGGTGAGGTAGAGGAGGCAGAGTTCCCCCGGGGCGCCGGCGTCGCCGGAGGCGCAGGCGCAGGGGCCGAGGACGTCCAGGGGCGCGGCGCATTCGGGACAGGCCAGGCTGATCTTTTCCCCGTCGACGAGCCGTCCCGCCAGGACCAGCCTGTCGAAGCAGCCCAGGGTGGGACTCAGCACGAGCAAACCCCGTTCGCCCCGGGCGTCGGTGAAGACGAGCTTGATGCCCGCCAGACCCTGGATGGTGTAGCACACGTCGAGCAGGTTGTGGCCGTTGGGGCAGAACACTCGGGTGACGGTCCGGGAGGGGAGCACCGGCTCGCTGTGGAATGCGGCGGGGTTGGCTTGCACGGCGGACTCTCCCGGGCGCGGTTGTGGTGTCGACGGACCGATTATAGCAGACGTTGGAAATGTGGGGCAATCGATCGCTGCATCGGGGCCGCCGGTGGCGGGATGCCGCCCGGAACGACCCGCCTTGCCTGCGGGCCGGCCGGTGTGGTATGGTGAAAGGGATAGATGACCGAACACGCTGCCGCGCCGGGCCGGATCCGGCACGGGAAGTGGATGGCGATGAACCTGGCCAATTACCTGACTCTGTTGCGGATTTTTTCGATCCCCTTCCTGGTGACGGTGCTGCTGACCGAATTCCCCAACAAGGAGATCTGGGGGATCGCGCTGTTCCTCGCGGCGTCGGTGACCGACGTCCTGGACGGCTACATCGCCCGGCGGCGGCGCCAGGTCACCACCATGGGCATCCTGATGGACCCCCTGGCCGACAAGCTGCTCATCTCCTCGGCGTTCATCATCCTGGTCCAGCTCCATCTGGTGCCGGCCTGGATGGTGGTGATCATCATCGGCCGCGAGTTCGCCGTCACCGGGTTGCGGAACCTGGCCTCCACGGAGGGGCTGATCATCCGGGCGTCGGCGCTGGGCAAAACCAAGATGGTCTTCCAGGTCGTGGCGGTGTGCCTCATCCTGGCCGGCGCGCGGTTCGGCGGGATCTGGCTGCTGCTGGGGAAGATCTCGCTCTGGCTGGTGCTGGTGATCGCCGTCAGCAGCATGGTGCACTATTTCTTCGTGTTCTGGCGCAAGATCGACGCGCACCGCAAAAAGCGGATCCGCCTGAAACGCATGCTGTTCCAGCGGCGGCAGAACCGCGTGATCCGGGAGGCCCGCAGTGAACCCTCTGTCGAATGACGTCCGCACGGAGTGCCTGTTCCTCGCGCGCAAGACCCTGCACGCCCACGTGCGGCGGCAGCAGGCGGGCGACGCCTACCGGCCGGCGCACCCCGAGCTGGAACTCCCGTGCGGCGCCTTCGTCACCCTCAAGCGGGGCGGGGAGCTGCGCGGCTGCATCGGCTACGTCGAGGCCGTCAAGCCGCTGTGGGAGACCATCGCCGACTGCACCGTCTCGGCGGCGAGCCACGACCCGCGCTTCCCGCCCGTGGCGCCCGACGAGCTGGCGGCGATCACCATCGAGATCTCGGTGCTCTCGCCCATGCGCGACGTGGCCGACCCGGCGGACATCGCCGTGGGCCGCGACGGCCTGCTGATCTCCACCGGCTTTCGCCGCGGGCTGCTGCTGCCCCAGGTGGCCACCGAGTACGGCTGGGACCGCGAGGAGTTTCTGCGCCACACCTGCCGCAAGGCGGGCCTGCCCGACGATGCGTGGCGCAAGGGCGCGCGCATCCAGGCGTTCACCGCCGACGTGTTCGGCGAATCCGAAGCATAACCCGTCAACGGCCGCGGCCGGCCCCCGACCGCCCCGGGCGGCCCGCCGGACGCATCGCCGGCCGCGCGCAGCGGCCACCGGATCCGAGGTCAGGGAGAAAAGAGGTGAGCATGCAACCGAGACGAATCTTCATCACCGAGTACGACAAGGAGCGGCTGGAAAAGATTCTGCCGGCCACCCCGGACTCCACCAACCGCAACCGGCAGGATCTGCGGAACCTGGCCAAGGAGCTGGCGCGCGCCAAAATCGTGCCGCCCGAGCGGATCCCGCCCGACGTCGTGACCATGAACTCGCGGGTGGTCCTGCGCGACCTGAACTCGGACGAGACGATGACCTACACGCTGGTCTTCCCGAAGGACGCGGACATCGGCGCCGGCGCCATCTCGATCCTGGCGCCGGTGGGCACCGCCATCATCGGGTACGCCGTCGGGGATGTCATCGAATGGCCGGTGCCGGGCGGCACCCGGCGCATCCGGATCGAGCAGATCCTGTACCAGCCGGAGGCGGCGGGCGATTTCCACCTGTGACGCGGCGCGCCCGCGCCGGGCGCGCCGGCGCGGCGACGGGGGTGCGGGCCGGCTCAGATCCGGGACGGGTCGATGTCGAGGCGCTTGAGTTTCTCGTTCAGCGTGGTGGCGTTGAGCTGCAGGAGCTGGGCGGCGCGCTTCTGGTTGCCGCTGGTCTTCCGGAGGGCCTGGACGATGAGCCGGCGCTCGAAGTCCGCGACCGCCTCCTTGAGGGCCAGACCGGTGTCGGGGACGTCTTCCACCACGCGGAACAGGTCCTGGCCGGCGGTCATCTCCATGGGGAACTGGGCCCGGTGGATGCAGTGGTCGTCGCCGCTGAGCACGATGGCCCGTTCGATGACGTTCTCCAGCTCGCGCACGTTGCCGGGCCAGCGGTAACTGGTGAGCAGGTTCATGGCGTCCTGCTCGATGGTGCAATGGGGGCGGCCGTTGTCGTCGCAGATCTTCTCGATGAAATGCTCCACGAGCAGGGGGATATCGTCGCGGCGCTCGCGGAGCGGCGGCAGGTCGACCCGGATCACGTTGAGCCGGTAGTACAGATCCTCGCGGAACTTCCCCTGCTGGACAAGGTTCTTGACGTCCTCGTTCGAGGCGGCCAGCAGCCGCACATCCACCCGGATGTTCTCCACGTCCCCCAGGCGGCGGAACTCCTTCTCCTGGATCACCCGCAGGAGCTTGGCCTGCAGCTCCATGCTGATATTGCCGATCTCGTCGAGGAAGATGGTGCCCCCGTTGGCCACTTCGAACAGGCCCTTCTTGGTGGCCACGGCGCCGGTGAAGGCGCCTTTCTTGAAGCCGAACAGCTCGCTCTCCAGCAGCTCGGTGGGGATGTTGCCGCAGTTGATGGGGATGAACGGCTGGTCGGACCGGGGGGAGTAGTTGTGGATGGCCTTGGCCACGAGCTCCTTGCCGGTGCCGCTCTCGCCCACCACGAGCACCGTGCTCTTGGTGGGGGCCACCTGGCGGATGAGCTTGAAGATCTCCTGCATCCGGGGGGCCTTGCCCACAATGGACTCGAACGAGTACTGCCGCTGGAAGCTCTGGCGCAGGTAGAGGTTCTCCAGGACCAGCGCCCGCTTCTGCAGGCCGTTCTTGATCTCCAGGAGCAGCTCGTCGTTCTTGAACGGCTTGGTGATGAAGCCGTAGGCGCCGTTGCGGGTGGCGGTGACGGCGCTCTCGATGGTGCCGTAGGCGGTGATCATGATGAGCACCGCCTGGGGATCGAGCAGCCGGATCTCGTGGAGCACCTCCATGCCGTCCAGTTCGGGCATCATCAAATCGACCAGGACCAGGTCGTAGGCGTTGGCCGAAAATTTCTCCAGGCCTTCCCGTCCGTTCACGGCGCCGTCCAGGATGTAGCCCTCCTTGCGCAGGAGCGTGCCCAGGACGTCGTGCATGATGGCCTCGTCGTCGATGAGCAGAATCCGCTCCTGGTCCGGGCGCTCTTTGGTCGTCATGAGCTGGACGCCTCCTTCGCGGCCGGTTCCGCCGCGGGCAGCTTGATGGTGAACCGGGTGCCCTGACCCGGTTCGCTATCCACGAAAATCCGGCCCGCGTGCTCCTGGATGATGCCGTAGCTCACGGACAGGCCGAGTCCCGTGCCCTGGCCCACCTCTTTGGTGGTGAAGAACGGATCGTAGATCTTCTGGCGGATCTCCGGCGGGATCCCCTTGCCGTTGTCCTCGAACTGGATCACGTCGAAGCCGTCCCCGAAGCGGCTCCGGATGTCGATGTGTCCGCCCGGGGGGACGGCATCCCGGGCGTTGAGCAGGATGTTGACGAACACCTGCATGAGCTGGCCCTCGTTGCCGCGCACCGGCGGCAGGTCCGGCGCCAGATCCATGCGGATGGCGATGGATTTTTTGGTGAACTGGTGCTCCAGCAGGGCCACCGACTCCTGCAGCAGCTCGTTGAGGGAGACGGGGCAGAATTCGGTGGTCTGAACCCGGGCGAAGTTCAGCAGGTTCTGGACAATCTCGGACGCCCGGAAACACTGGCTCTCGATTTTCTTGAGCATGGTGTGATGGGGATGGCTCTGGCCGGTTTCGTCGATGAGCATCTGGGTGAAACTGCTGATGCCGGTGAGCGGCGTGTTCACCTCGTGGGCCACGCCGGCGGCGATGAGGCCCAGCGACGACAGCTTCTCCGCCTGGAGCAGCTGGGTCTCGAGCTGCACGCGGGCGGTGATGTCGTCGAACACCAGCAGCGTCCCGGCCACCTGGCCGGTTTCCCGGACGAACGGGCTCACGGTCAGGTTCACGAACCGCTTGTCCCCGCGGCGGTTCTCGAGGAACAGCTTGTAGAAATTGGCCGTGTCGCTGGTGGTGTAGGAATCCGCGGGGAAGGCGTTGCGGATGGTGGCCGACAGGTCGGGCGCAAAGACCTCCTCCAGCCGGCGGCCGATGGCCTGCCGGCCCGGCAGGTAGTAGAGCTGGACCATCGCTTGGTTCCAGGTGGTGATGATGCCGTCGTTGCTCACGGCCACGACCCCGACGTTGATGCCCTCGACGATGTTTTCGTTGTACGCCTTGAGCGCCTCGAGCTCGTGGGCCTTGGTCTGGAGCGAGGAGTAGAGCCGGGAATTCTCCAGGGCGATGGCGGCGTAGCCGGCGATCATGCCCAGGAGCTGGAGGTCTTCGGAGGACAGGAAGGTCTCCTGGGGTCCCTTGCCCAGGGCGATGACGCCGATCGTCTCGTTGCGGTGCGCCATGGGCTGGAAGTAGAACAGGGACAGCCGGGCGTACTCGTCCCGCAGCGCCAGCTGCTCCGGGCGGGTTTCCTCCTCGATGATGGTGAAGGGCAGGGTGGGCACGTTCACCCCGGTGATCAGGAAGGCATCGGGAATGGCGAACCGCTGGCGGGCCGGCAGGGGCCGCCGGAGGCCGCGGTAGGCCAGCAGGTCGTACTGCTCGGGCTCCTGGGGGTGGCGCAGGAAGATGGCGACCGTCTCCACCTTCAGCGACTTGTTCACGCGCTCGATGATCGCGGAGGTGATGGTCTCCATGCTGCTTTCGGTGCTGATGGTGTGGCCGAACTCGATGAGGGACTGGCGGTACTTGTATTCGTCCTTGTAGAAGAAGCGGTCGATCTCCTGCTGGACCCGCCGGCGGATGGGTGCGAACAGGAAGGCCACCACGAGCGCCGAGATGGCGATGGCGAAGGTGTTGGATTCGGGGAAGAAGAACTGCAGGATCACGCCGCTGAGGCCGATCAGCAGGAAGTAGATGCCCAGGACAGCGGCGCTGGCGATGAAATAGGCCGCGCCGCGCTTGAACAGGATGTCCACGTCCATGAGCCGGTACTTCACGATGGCGTACGCAAACGAGATGGGCAGGAAGATGAGGCAGAGGATGGAGGCCTGCATCAGCGGGTTGATGTCGAGGTTCAGCAGGAAGGGGAGGACGTAGAAGAAGAAGAACGGGACGAGCGACAGCGTGGTGCCGATGACGATCCACTTCATCTGCTGGCGCAGTTCGGTGGATTCGGAGCTGTAGCGCGAAATGAACAGCAGCGCCAGGCCGCCGAGGAAGTAGAGGCTGAAATAGATCAGGTGGACGATGTCCAGGGTGATACGGGCCGACAGGGTGCGAGGCAAGCCGATCCACGCCAGCCGCCCGGCGAACCAGAAAATCTGGAGTCCCAGCAGGAACACGAACGGGAGGTAGATGAAGAGGACCACCGGGGAATGGGTCCGCAGCCAGCTCTTGCGGGTGGGGAAGTTCATGCTGAAGTGCAGGAACAAGGGCGGCAGCAGCAGGGTCGAAACCACCGAGATCCAGTACACCAGATAGTCGAACGGCTGCAGCCGGTTGATGTAACTGAACAGATACAGCGAGAACGAGAACAGGCACACCAGGTAGAAGTGGATGCTGCCGCGGCTGCGCCAGTACTTGACCAGGATCAGGACACCCACGCAGAGGTAGACGAAGGCGACGATGATCCGGAAGAAGTCCTTCATGGCCAGGACCGGCTTCGGCTGGATCGTCAGGCGGACCTCCTTGACGTCGCCGGTGGACCGGTCTTTGAGGAAGTAATGGGCGGTTTCGCCGGGATTGAGCAGGAACAGCACGTCGGTGTAATCGCCCATGTTGAGGACTTCATGCTGGTTGATGCGCAGCAGGGTGTCGCCGGGCTGGACATCCGGCAGGGGTTGCTCGCCGGTCACCGTGAGGACCACCACGCCTTCATCGCGTTCGATCCAGGCGATGCCGTCGGACGGGTCGTTCCAACTGATCCGGTCACGGATGTTGAATATTCCGGCGGTCAGAAAGCCCACTCCCACCAACAACAGCCCGTACACCTTCAGCTTGTCGGTCAGGGTGGAATGGCTCATGCTTCCTTCAGCGCCGCGGCTGTGAAAATCGCTGCAAGACCCATGCCATGAACGCTCTTGCGGCGGCTATCCCAATAAACTGAAAACAATCAGGTTATTCGTTTTGCCGGCCGCTAATCCAATATTCCGAAACATATTTTACAATAATTTGAACGAGGGTTCAATAAATTGAACAAGCCCGATCAGCTTGATGTGAGCGGGTTTTTCCTGCGCAGGTCTCATGATTTGGGAGCCGGAGAAATGTGTGGGATTGGACTGCGTCAGAAGCGGAAGCTGATGCCGCCGCGGAGTGTCCGGGGTGCCCGGACGAGGATCAGGTCGCCGGAGGTGGTCTCGTACACCTGGACGCCCTGGTTCAGGATGTTGCGGATGTCGACGATCGCTTCCCATTTGCCGATCGCTGTCTCGAAGAGGGGGATGGACTGGCGGACAAACACGCTCAGGGAGTTGTCGGTCACGTCGTAGAAGTCGGAATAGGCGTCGATGGGCGACAGCGGGTTGCCGTCGGCCCGGCGGTAGACGGCGGTGAGGTCTGTGCCGGTCTTCTCGAAACGCGCGTTGATCGAGGCCGCAAGCACATTGAAATACCGGTTGTTGATCTGGGACGACAGGTCCGAGATGGCGGGTTTCTGTAACCCGACCGGTGTCAGCTCGGCGCCGGAACCGTAGATGTAAAGGACCGAGGTGCTGATCGTCTGGGTCCACGAATGGGTGAGGTTGAACCGGAAACCCTGCGATTCGGCCATCTCGGAGGGGACCAAGGGAAACTGGGCGGTGCCGGTTTCCGGGCTCTTCAGGATGGCCACGAACGGGTAGCCGGAACCGGCGACCTCGTCGAGGAACGAGCTGACCTCCAGGTTGGTGTTGTCGCCGAGGAAGAAGCTGAATCCCGCTTCCATGTGGTCCACCCGGTTGGTGAACGCGCTGTTGTTGACCTTGGCGATGTTGAGCGGCGTGTGCAGCGAGATCAGGTCGCCTTCGGGCAGGGCGATGCTCTGATCGTGGGACACCCGGTCGCTGTTGAGTTGGAATCGGAACGACAAGTCCTCGACGGGATTGAAGAAAACCTGGAACCGCGGGCTGATGTGAGCGGCCTTCCGGTTGCTCTTGGAGTAATCGATGTCGAAGCCGTAGACCAGCGTCAGCGGTTCGGCGATCTTGAAATAATCCTGGATGCCGACGCTGATGTTCTGGATGGGCTCGATGGTTTTCAGAATGTCGTTTTCCAGCGCGTTGGCGTCGACTCCGCCCAGATCATGGATGGCCCGGGCCTTTTCGCCCGCCTTGTTGTAGCTCAGGTTCAGCTGAAGCTTGTGCTTGTCGGAGACGTGGTAGTTGACGATGTTCTTGAGGCGGTACTGGCTGTCTGTCCCGGTGGTGAGGAGGCCGGTGACGACGTAGCTGTTGTTACCGCCCAGCGGCTCCACGTAGGCGAAGCGGGTGGAGAATCCGGTGCCGATAGGGTTGGGCCACACGGAATAGCCCAGCGGATTGAGCGGCTGGGACGTGGTGAACTGAACCTGTCCGCTGCGACCGGTTGATTTCTTGTCCGCCTCGGTGAGCAGCCGCCGGCCGGGCGGCGGCTCTGGAGCGTTGGGGGAGGCGCGGAAAATCAGGCCCCGATCCTTGGATGAGCGCAGGACGGTGGCCACGTCCCAGTTGCCGGGATTCTGTTCGTCGGACGACAGGTTTTTCAGGATGACAAACAGGGGGTTGTTCTGCAAGGGAGCGAGGATGCTGTAGGAGGTGGGCTGGTATCCGGATTTGACGATGCTGATGATATACCGGCCCGGTTTGACATCGCTTAGGGAAAAGGCGCCGTCACGGCCGGACTTGACCGTGAACAGCGGCTTGTCGGTCCAGTTCTCCCTGAACAGGGAAACCACGGCACCCACCAGCGGCGTGCCGGACTCGTTCCGGACTATCCCTTCCAGAATCGAGACGGATCCACCCGGCGCCGCCCACACGGGTGCCAGCTGACAGTAAACGAGCAACAGGATCAGGGCAATCGTGCTCGGGAGTTTTTTCCACGTGCCAGACATTTTGCCCAACCTCTTGCAAACATTATATCAATCCGTTTCAGGACAAGTCAATCCCGCGCGCACACTATCCCCGGTTTAAGATGCGCGGCTGTCCGGTTTGGTTCACTCCCCTTCATCGGTGGTCAACCAGCGTTTGGAGGAGACTGAACAACTGGTTATACGGAACGAATCACGTTCGGTTCGAAGGGCACATCCCCGGGTGCCCGCGGGGCTGCGGGTGGCAGTGCTCAGACGGGCCTATCCAGGGTGATGACCGGCAGGTAGACGCTGAAACAGGAGCCCGTGCCAACTTCGCTGGTCACGTCCACTCGGCCGCCGTACTTTTCAACCGTTTTTTTGACGATGGACAGGCCGAGGCCGGTGCCGGTCTTGAGCTCCTTTTTGGCATTGGTGGCGCGGAAAAATTCGTCGAACACCCGCGGGAGCTCTTCGGGCGGGATGCCGATGCCGGTGTCGCAGATCTTGAAGAGGAAGAAATTGTCGGGCAACAGCGTGCCAATCACGGCGATCTCGCCACCCTCCGGGGTATATTTGATGGCGTTGCCGAGCAGGTTATGAAAAATGCGTTCCAGATCCTGCAGGTCACCGCGGAAGATCACATTGGGATGCTCGATCTGGATACTGAGGCGAAGTCCCTTCTCGGCCATCTTGGCTTCCATTTCTTTGACGATCCGGGAGATCGACTCGTAAACCAGAATGTCGCTTTTGTCTTCTTCGGGCATCCGCTGGCTGCCGCGCGCCAGGTCGAGCAGCTCGTTGATGAACTCGAGGAGCTGCATCATCCGATGATCGGCCCGGCCGATCATCTCCCGGGCCTTTGCGTTGACATCACCCGCATATCCTTCGAGCACCACCTGGAGCAGGCTCTGGCTGGCCGCCAGGGGGGCGCGGATCTCGTGGCTCACGATCCGGAAAAAACGAGTCTTGGCCTCATCCATTTTCACGACATCGGTGTAGGCGCGGCGCAGGGTGTCCTGCAGTTCCAGCAGATTGGCTTCCCGCCGGCGCAGTTGCTGGACGAGGAAGGTGGAAAGATAGATGATGAAGAGGATGATCGCATTGAAGGAGAGGAGGAAAACCAGCAGATATGAGGGATTTTCGTAATGGGGTAGAACGGGTATGGCCGGGAAGTCGGGGAGCGGCCAGACGCCCAACATCTCCATGAGCGCCATCCCGTTGACCATGACAATGGCCAGAAACCCTTGCAGGAAGCATTCCCGCCGCGATACCACGATGGACGACAACACGACGTGCAGCAGGAAGAACAGGATGAACGGGCTGTCCACCCCGCCGGTGAGATGGCACAGCGCGGTCAGGGCCAGCCAGTCCAGGATGATCTGCAGGTGAATGCTCAGGCGGGCGTCCAGCCACTGGCGCAGCTGGCGGAAAATCAGGTTGTAAAGCAGGATGGCCAGGCCGATGTAGAACAGTGGCGTCGTGTTGAGTCCCGGAATCAGCCAGCGCCCAGCCAACCCCAGGAGCACGGTCCCGGTGGCGGCGAACCAGCGCAGTCGCACGAACCAGCGGACGCGTTCCGGCAATTCACTTTCCAGGGGTAGATCTTTGATATCCACTCGAAAGGTGTCCTATCGTCGGAGGAGCAGAGTCTGCACCTTCTCCAGCAGTTGTTTGGGCGACACGGGCTTGGGTATGAATTCATCCACGGGCAGAAGGTCACCGTCCGTCTTCGGGTCGAATTTCATCCCTTTTTTCTCTGAGATCGAAGTGATCATCAGCAGCGGGGTGCGCCGATAGGCGGCGTATTCCGACTTGGGGTCGGCGCTGCGCAAGGCCCATGAGACCTTGAAACCCGCGGTGTCGTCTTCCATGATCACGTCGAGGATGATCAGGTCGGGCGAGACCTCCTTCACCCTGCTCAAGCCCTCGGATCCGGTGAAGGCGGTGAAGACTTCGTACCCGCGGGCCTCCAGGGTCATCTTCATGGCTTCCACGATGTCGAAGTCGTCATCGATGATCAGGATTTTTGCCAACGCAACCTCCAAAGTAAAGCCAGAATGTTCCGTTCGCTCAGACTCAGTCGAGTTCCGTCCGTATCGCCGCGACCAGCGCCGGAAGGACGGCGGAGCAGGCGGCACTGAGTTCCACGGTGTGTCCCAGCGTGGCGGGTTGCACCCCGAAGATGACGAGTTCCGGCGGCCAGGCGCCCGTCTGCCGGGCCAGGCCGAGCACGTTGAACAAGCCGGTCTCGTGCAGGGAGAGTCCCCGCTCCGCGCTCAGCGCCCGAACTTCGTCGGGTTGAAACCGCCGAAACGTCCCCGGTGACTGCCCCATGTCCGCCGCGTCTATAAAGATCACCTTGTCGATGTCTTCCAGGTATTCGATCAGACCCAGCCCGGCCGTGCCGCCGTCGATCAATTCCACCCGGGGCGGCACTCCGGCCTGCTCCAGCGCCCGGATCGCGTGCACGCCCACACCTTCATCGCCAAGCAGCAGGTTGCCCACGCCGATGACCCGGATCCTCATTCCACGAATTCCACCTTCAGAAAATGCGCGGAACAGGAGATGCACGGATCATAGGCGCGCACCAGCATCTCGGAAAGCAGGGTGATCTCCTCGGGGCTTTTATCCAGAACCTGCGGCACCAGCGTCCGCATGTCCAGCTCGATGTTGGCCAGGTTCTGACCCGTCGGGATGATGCAGTTGGCCTTTTCGATCAGACCCTGGTCGTTGAACGTGTAGTCATGGTACAGCACACCCCGGGGCACCTCGGTGGCACCGATACCCCGGCCGGCCCGCGGGATCACCTCGATGGGTTCGCGGCGGACGCCCCGCCGCAGCACCTCGTCGATGAGCT
Organism: Acidobacteriota bacterium; assembly: GCA_017996395.1. Taxonomy (GTDB): domain Bacteria; phylum Acidobacteriota; class JAAYUB01; order JAAYUB01; family JAAYUB01; genus JAAYUB01. The sequence goes on from JAGOHA010000018.1 coordinate 11,577, forward strand.
CGATCGCGTCCTCGAGGCAGTGCAGGCACTCCACGACCTGGGCCACCGTGATCATGTAGGCGTTGTGGCACGGGGCCTGGAGACCCAGATCGGCTGCCGCCTGCTTCGCCTCGGGTCGCAACTGGGCATGGTTGTTGTTGAACCGCGCCAGCGCACCCACCATGAAGCTGTCGCGCTTGACTCTCGCGTGTTTGGCGGACGAGTGGGGGACGATGTGTTCGTTGGTCATTTTCAGATACTCGCCCACCGGCACCCGGCCGGCGTCGGACGAGAGAATGTCGCCGTTGAGAAATGCATATTCGTCGTCCCGGGTCAGGGAGATGTACTCCGTGGGGCGGTTGAACGCGGGAATCTTGTCCCGGACGGACTTGAACAGCTCCACCGTTTCCCGGAAGTCTTCGCGGGCGGCGATGAGGCGTAGTTGCATTTCCTTCAGTCTCTTGAGATCCGGAACGTTCGTGAATCCGCCCACCGCCATGGACACGGGGTGGACGTGGCGGCCGGCGACCGCCGCGCACAAGTCGTTGGCGAGCTTCTTGAGCCGGAGCGCCCGCTGCACCACCGGCAGGTGGGAGGCCGCCAGCGGCAGCACGCTGCCCACGCCGAAAAAGTCGGGGGCGGCCAGGTAGTAAGCATGGAGGACGTGGGACTGCAGGGTTTCGCCGTGAAGGCAGATCTTCCGTAACCGCGAGGTCTGTTCGGTGGGCGTCACCCCCAGAGCTGCCTCGCTTGCCTGGATCGAGGCACAGGTGTGGCCCACCGAGCAAATGCCGCAGATCCGGCAGCTGATGTGATGCGCCTCATAATAGGGCCGTCCCTTGAGCATGGCTTCAAAGAAGCGGGGCGATTCGACGATTTCGAGCTTGCATTCCTCAAGGCGGCCGTCTTTGACGTTGATCCGGATGTTGCCGTGGCCCTCCACGCGGGTGATGTGGTGGACGTTGACCGTGACGTTGGCATTGCGGCTCATGGTTTACCCTCTTGCTTGGATTCTGTCAGGGACGGAATGACCGCATCCTGGATCTTCTCCTGGAACGTCTTGTAACCCAGGAACATCCTCGTTGTCTGGCGGGCTTCTTCGTAGGTCAGGCCGTGTTCGTGCAACACCTCGATCATGTATGGAATATTCGGTTGGTCCACCATGCCGCGGCAGGCCACGCAGCTGTCACCGAATTCGGGGCAGATGGCGCCGCAGCCCGCACGGGCGATGGGGCCGAGACAGGTTTTCCCTTGGGTGTAGAGGCAGACGTTCTCCTTCAACCGGCACTCCACGCAGACGGGGTAGTTGGGCAACGTCGGGGTCTGACCGGTCAGAAGGGCCTTGACCACCCGCAGGAACTCACCCCGGTCGATGGGGCAACCGTGCAGGTGGTAATCCACCTTGATGACCCGGTCGATGGGGCGGGTTTCCCAGGTTGGAAAATAGTGGGCCTTGTCGCCGTAAACCGTTTGGCGTACTTCGTCCAGGTTGTGAAAATTCTTCAGGCAGTTGATGCCGCCGATGGTGGCGCAGGCGCCGAGGGCTATCACGATCTGAGCGTTCTCGCGAATTTTCTGCAGGCGGGCCACTTCCTCCTCGCGGGTGCACGACCCTTCGATGAAGGCGATATCGTAGTCGTCCGAGCGTTCGGTCATGATCTCACGGAAATTGACGATGTCGATGTGCGACACGAGATCCAGAAGTTCGTCTTCGCAATTGGAGACGGTCAGTTGGCACCCTTCGCAACAGCTGAAATCGAAAAAGGCGACTTTCGGCTTGGCCATCAGATTGCCTCCTCGAGTTTGGTGACTTCCGGGTAGCAAAAGACGGGACCCTTCTGGCAGACGTACACGTTGTTGATCTGGCAATGGCCGCACTTGCCCAGCCCGCATTTCATCCGTCGTTCGAGCGACAGGTAAATATTTTGCTGGGGGACGCTCCGGGCCAGCAACTCCAGCAGCACATACTTGTACATGATCGGCGGGCCGCAGACCGCCGCCACGGTTCGTTTCGGGTCGAACTCCATTTTCGGGAAAAGCGTGGTGATGACTCCGACGTGCCCGCTCCAGCCGGCCTGCGGCGCGCGGTCCACCGTGATGTAGAAGTCGATGTCCCGGCGGTTGGTCCACTCGGCCAGCTCGTCCTTGAACAGCAGATCGGCCGGAGTCTTGGCGCCGAACATGATGATGACCCGCCCAAAGGCCAGGCGGTCTTCCAAGACGGCGTGGATGAGCGAGCGGAGCGGCACGAGACCGATGCCGCCGGCCACGAACAGGACGTCGCGGTCCCGGAACGCGTCCAGGGTGAAGCCGTTGCCGTAAGGGCCGCGGATGGTCACCCTGTCGCCGACTTTGTGCTGGTGCAGCAGGTTGGTGAAGTTGCCCACCTTCCGGACCACCAGGTCGAAGCTCTCTTTGCGATTTGGGGACGAGCTGATGGAAATGGGCGCCTCGCCCACGCCGTAGATGCCGACTTCGACGAACTGCCCCGGCTTGTGTCCCAGGGGCGCCTTGTCCGGCAGTTCCAGCTCGAACAGTTTCTCCAACTCGGTCTCCTGGCGGATCCGCTTGATGGTGGCCCATTGCGGCAGATAGGGCGACTGGCTCATCGCGCGCCTCCTTGGGGGCTCTTTTCCGCGAAATGGTTGACGGTGTCAACGACGCTGATGTGCACGAGGCAGCTGCGGACGCACCGTCCGCAGGCGACGCAGAACGTCTTCTTGTACCGGATGACGGGGTAGAGAAACTTGCGATAGAAACGATGGCGGTTTCGGTCGCTGCGGTGCTCGCGGAAGTTTTCGCCGCTGCCCACCAGGGCAAAATCCTCGAGCTGGCAGCCGTCCCACACCCGCTCTCGCTCGCCCCGCTTGAGGCTGGCAATGTCGACGTGATCCTGCACGTCGAAGCAGTAACAGGTGGGACACACAAGGTTGCAGGCGCCGCAGGACAGACAACGCTGTCCCAGTTCCTCCCAGATCCCATCGTGGTACTCACCGCCGAACAGCAGCGGGAGATGCTCCACGTCGGTCCGGACGGCGATTTTTTGGCTGGCGGCTTTCTTGTCGTACCACTCGCCGACTGCCTTCACCGCCGTGTCCACGATCGGCACGGTGCGGGCGTAAGCATCGAGGGCGGTTTGCCCTTTGGGCGATCCGATCTCCACGGCATACCCCTCGCCGATATCCGTGAGAAACAGGTCGAAGCTGTTGTCGGGCGGCCGGATGGTGCCCATGCTCGCGCAGAAGCACTGGTCGTCCGGCATGCAGTTGACGCCGATGATCAGAGCGGCGTTGCGCTTTTCCAGATAATTCGGATCCGGATTTTCGTCCTGGAACACCATGTCCAGGCGCTGGATGCCGTGGAGGTCGCACGGGTGGACCCCGACAAGTGCCAGCGGCTGCCGTTCCACCACCGGAACGATCGTCGGCTGGTCCGCTGACAGGTCAAACCTCAGGAGCGTTTCGCGCTGGGGGAAAAAGAACTTCTTGGGCGGCAGAATGGTGTGGACGTAGTCCATCCGCAGGAGGGAGTAATCGTCCAACGGGGCGAAGGTGAACTGCCCCGGCTCCTTCTCAACAGGTCCGACCAGATGAAAATCCCGGGCCATCTTTTCCAGGAAGTCGGTGAAATCTTTCTTCGCGATCAACCGATATGGCATTAATCCTCCTGTCTCGCCACCGGCGAGATGAGCGCAAATTGCGCCGAGCGTGCTGTCAGATGTCCACCCTTTTCAATTATCATCGAGGCATTTCAGAGTCAAGCTGATATCTGTATTGGGCGATCTTCCGTCTGCCCGTCATCCCGCCCGACATAAAAGAACCTCCCCGCCGGAGTGGCGGGGAGGGCGTGATCCATGATACCCCGGGAGATATTACTGGACGGTGACCAGCGGTTTGAGCTGGGCCATCTTCTTCTCCCCGATCCCCTTGACCGCCATCAGGTCCTCGACTCTGAGAAACTTCCCGTTTTCCTTCCGCCATTCAACGATCCGTTGGGCGGTCTTGGGGCCGATGCCCGGAAGTTCCTCGAGCTCAGCCGCGGTGGCGGTGTTGATGTTGATCTTGCGGACGGTGTCCGCCTGCCCCTTGGGGGTGTCGTTCCCGCTCCCCTCCGCCAGGATCACGGGCGGGAGCGCGATCAGCATAGCCAACATCAGTCCGACGATCCATCTGCGATTCACGGTCATGGTACCCTCCCTTCCGACGTTTGTTGCGTGAACGGCCTGCGCGCGGGCGATCACGAGACTCACTCTGACAAACGTGGCCGGTGGGCCGGTTTCCGAAAAACTGACGGGGAGAGAGTGGATAGATCACTATCCGCTGATTTTAAATCAGTTCAAATGCGACAGATAACAAATCAATGCGAAACGGAAGTGATCTCCGGTCTAGGGAAGGCCAGACGGAACCCGGGCCGGTGGAATTGCACCAGGATTTCGCCATGCTGGTGAGTGGTCAGGTTCGGGATGCCCCGACTCTCCAGTCGGGCGATGACGCGCGGGGATGGATGGTTGAAGCGCCAGGGTGAGCCGCTGGAAATCAGCACCAGCGAAGGATCGACGGACCGGAGCAGCACAGGAGTGCTCGACGTCTGGCTGCCGTGGTGAGGGCTTTTCATAATCGCGCAGCGGGTCAGGCGACCCGTTTCGGCCAGATGCTGCTCGGTGGCGGCTTCGATGTCCCCGGTGAGCAGGATCCGGTGACCTTGCCACTGCCCCTCCAGCACCAGCGAGTTAGCGTTGGCCCGCGGGTCCGGTTCTCCTCGTTCGGGGTGCAACACGCGGAGAGTCAGTGAGTGAAATCGCAGCGTATCGCCCGTGGCCAGTGGACGGATGACCAGCCGATTCAGCTGCGCCTGAGCGGCCAGCTCTGCAGCGAACGGCGGACGCCTGCGCCACTCGGCATCGGAGACAAGCAAGGCACGGACGGGAAATGCGCGCAATAGTCCGATCGCCGAACCGGTGTGGTCCGTGTCGAAATGGGTGATCACAAGTGCGTCCAGCCGGCGGATCCCCTTTTCAAGAAGCGCGGGGATGAGCACGCGCCGAGACAGATCGCCGGAACCATCCCGCGCCTGATTGGGCGGCCCGACAGGTGGCGTGCCGCCGGTATCCACCATCACGGTGTCCCCTTCGGGGGTCCGAAGCAGCAGGCTGTCACCTTCCCCGACGTCAAGTACGCTGAAGTGCAACCCATCCGGCCCTGGCACGGGGACGCCAATCAGCACCACCAGCATGAGAGCGGAAACCAAAAACGCCGACCGGTGCCGAGGACGTTTCGTCACGAAGCAAAACAACAGCGCGGTCAGATAACACGCCGTCAACACGCCGCCGGGCGGAACCATCCAGAAGGGCGGCCAGCGGCAGGCGTCCACCAGCGTGTTGAGGACGCCGACCAGCCAACCGGCGGTCTGAATGAGCATTCCGGCGGCGGTGCCACCAACGGCGGCGAGAGGCACAGCCAGCAGCAGCAGGATCATGATGGGCCAGACCAGTGTCGTTGCGACCAGCGTCAGGACCGTGCCGCTCAGGGGCAGGGGGAAGTGCAGGGCGGCCAGAAGCGGCAGGCTCACCATCAGCACCGCCACAGAAGCGAGCAGGCCGCTGGCCACCCAGGCTGCCGCGCGCAGTCCGCGCCCGGCCCAACGGCCGAAAACCGCCGGTGCCAACCGGCGGACAAATCGGAAATGCAACCACTCCATCCGATAACGCCAACGGCGCCCGATCGAGTGGGGTCGGGCCGAATCGAGGTCGATGCGCGGAGAGAACAGAGTCCCGGCGGCGTACTGGAGTGGTCCCGCCACGGCCTGCGTCAACGGTCGGCCTACGAGGGCGATGGCGCACACGGCCGTAAAAGTGAGCTGAAATCCGGCATCGAACAAATACCACGGCTGCCAGGCCAGCAGGATCAGGGCGGCGAGGGCAATGGCGTTCAAGAATGCCGCGGGGCGGTCCAACAGGCGCCCGAGGATGTAAATCGCCGCAATCAAAAACGCTCGAACCACCGACACGTGGTATTGCACCAAAACGAGATACAGAGACAAGACCGCCAGGAGCAGAACATGACGCACCGGCGCCGACAGCGGCAGCAGTGCGAGCAAACCTCCAACAAACAGCGCGATGAGCGTGAAGTGGGTGCCGCTGATCACCAGCAGGTGATAAATACCGGCATCGATGTACGCGCTGCGCAGTTCGGGCGTGCTGATATTCGAACCGAGGAGCAGGGCGCCCAACACCTCGGCGCGGACAAAGTCGCCGGATTCCGCATGAATCAGGGTGCCCAGGCGCCGGGCGAGGCGGTCGCGCGGACCTTCGGCCGCCGGTTTCTGGATTGTCAACAGGCTGGGTGATTTGCAGCTTCCCAGCAACCGGATGTCGCGGTTCCAGTAATACAGGCCGGCCGGCCGCGAGCCTTCGTTCCGGAAACCGCGGGGGAGGGTCAGGCGGGCCAGACACTGGATGCGGTCGCCCCGACGCCAGTGCCCCGGCCAGTCGTGAGGCGAGTACACCCGCAGCAGAACGGGCAACGCCACCTCGGTTTCGCGACCCTGTCGCCAGATCCGATCCACCATGACCACACCCTCCAAGGCGTCGCGCGTGGGTGTTCGCCGTGGCAGATCCAGGGTCACACCCTCAATCCGCTCGTATTCGCCGGCCGTTGAATCGTCACGCCAAGCTGCGGTTTCAGCAACGGATCGGCTGAACCGGTCCTGCTCACGAAGTTCAAGGACTGCGCCCGCCAGCACAAACAGGCATCCCAAGGCCAGCAGGGCGGCCCGGTTGAATCGCCAGTGCACGGCCATGAGCGCCGGGATCAACATGGCGGCTGCAGCTGCGGCCACTAACGGCCAACCCGGCAGAGAAACTGCGCGGGCCAGCAGGATGCCGAGGGCGATCAGGGCCACGGCCGGCAACAGCGGAGATGCGAGTCCCAGACTGGCCGGTGTCGCCGGTTCACGCATGGCCTTCGATCCGGGCCAGGCATTCGATGTGAAACGTGTTGGGGAAGAAGTCAAAAATTACCAGCGCGGTCAGCCGCCGGCTGGCAGCCAGCCAGGAGCTCACATCCCGGCGCTGGGTGGCGATCTCACAGGACAGATACAGGATGGGGTTCAGGCGTGACTGTCCGACCCAGTGACGGACAGCGGGACTGAGCCCGGTGCGCGGCGGATCCAGGAACAAGGCATCAAAAACCGAATCCATTCCATTCTCAGCCAACCAATGTTCGACGGACTGGTTGCTGAATGTCAGATTGGCCGCCGCATGGCGCCGCTGGTTCAAGGGAAACAACCGGCCCGCCGCCGGATCGCCCTCGACGGCGTGAACCGAACGCACCCGCTTCGCGAACAGAAGGCTGAACAAGCCGATTCCGCTATACAGTTCCAGCAGGCGCGAATCGGCGCTCAGGTGCATGGCGGGGTGCCGTCCCACTTCTGCTGCGGCGGCAGGAAACGCTTGAAAAAAAACATCCGGACCGATTGTTAATCGAAGTCCATCGAAATCCAGATCGCCGGCCGGCACGGGTTCCGGCTGGGAGTCAAAGGCCACGGGGTAGGGAGCCGCTCGTTGTATCGTCTGTCGATCGATTGAATGAACCGGCAGGCGGTTGTGCAGCCGGACGAAAGGCACATTATCTACTATTATTATAGTTATTGATTGCGGCTTGATACCAGCGGCACGGAGTGCGGGCAGCAGTTCATCTTGGATGTGGGGCAGAATCCGGCGGATCGGCGCCGCGCAGATCAAACAATCACAAATATTTACTATATTATTAGTATTTAATTGGGCGAATCCGAAACCGCTCAGGTCGGGCGCCACCTGGAAGCGGACCCGGTGCCGGTATTCGAATTCCTGACCGTGCCGGCTGCCTCTCTCAACCGGTGGGCCGTTGGACCAAAATTCTTCGGCTATGCGCGCTTTCCAAAGCGTTTGACAGGGGTAGGCGAGATGCATCAATTGGCAGCCGCCGCACCGGCCGAAGTACGGACAGGGCGGCGTCCGACGATCAGGCGATGGGCTGAGCACGTCGAGCAGTTCGGCCTCGGCGTACGACTTGTGCTCGGTGCGCACACGAACCCGGACATCTTCTCCGGGGGCGCTGAATGGAACGAAGACCGCCTGGCCGTTGGGCCGCCGGCCCAGTCCCAGTCCTCGGTGTATCAATTTGTCGATGTGGATGATCTCGGTCATCGGCTGTCCAACAGCGTGAGTTCGGACAAGCCGAACCGCTCGCGGATGCGGCGGCGGGTCAGACTGTCCAGAATGCGCTGGTACATCTCGGGCGGCAGGCTGGCGCGGTGATGACGGAGCTCCCGTCGGCAGGCCTCGACCAGCGCCTTGCGCTCAGGGACGGGTATCGTGTCGGCCAGCGCAGGGGCGAGATCGTCGTCGATCGCGCGCAGGTCGTTTTCCAGCCGCTCGGGGTCAGGGCGGTCCGAGCGCTTCACCGCAGCAATGATTTCCTCGAGGCGCCGGGCTAACCGCACGCCGCTTTCCGCAGCCGGGGTGCCGGGATGCCGATCAGCCAGACAGCGCAACTCGACCTGACGTTTGGTCAGGAAACCTGGCAAGTCTGACGCCAGCATCATGGGAGCGGGATGCTGCGACGGTTCCGTTGCCTCGGCGGACTGGCCTTCCAGACTAAGCAGGTGGTGTTCGTACTCTTCCAGCACGGCCTGGTTACAGTAGAACAATGAGTTGACCAGACGGTGGCGCAGCTGTTTTTCGCGAAATGCCGTCATCGCACGGTCGATGCCGCGAAGCGCCACATGGATCGGAATGCCCATCGTCTGCCAGGTTTCGATCAGTGTCCAATCCAGCGGGGACAGCAGAATGTGCTTGCCGCGTTTGGTAATGAAGTGATCTTCGATGTCGGTAAAATAGTTGAAATAGTTAAAGCGTGGCTCGCCCATGAGACTCTCTGAAAGCATAATAAATGCCGGCGGGCGTGAAGTTGTCGCCGGCCGTGACCATGCGATCTACACCCAAATCACCGGGCGTCGCATATGCGGTGGTGAGAAGCGGTTGATTTTCGACAGTAATAACGGACGGCTCGAAATCCAAGTACAATCTGACTGCCCGGATCAATGCGTCGGTCACGACCGGTACTCCCGAAGCGATGGTCGCAGCCTGGACAGCTGCCAAGTCGACCTGGTGAAAGGCGGATTATTGTGGCGGATTGCTTGTCTGTACTCGTCGACAATCTTGATCGGCTGCGAGGCCACCCGCCATCCATTTTCCGGACTGTCGGCTTCAGAAAATGTCACACACGTTACGTTGGTGTTGCCAACGTCGAGAAGGAGCAGCATGCCACACTCCGGCGATTCAGGCGATTTCAGCGTTGATGATTGCGGCGACGCGGTCGATTTCATGAATCCCTTGGCCGATGTTGGCCGAAGGGTCCAGGACGAGGACAACGTAATAATTATCCTTCAAATTCTTGGTGATGAAATTGGCGCCCTCGTAACCGGTGACGATCTTATCCAGGCCGGATACCCGAAGCCGGCTGACGATGCCGCGCATGTGCTGGAGAAGGATCCCCTGGTATGCCCCGAGCAACTTGGTTCGGAACGAGTCGAGATGACCATAATACTGCACGTATTCGCACTCGCCGTCGAGAAAAATCGCGCCTGAGGCGCCGGCGACCGAATCCACCAAGTCAGCGAGCAGTTTGGAAAAGGGCATGGTCAATTGCTCGTGACGTATCGCGGCTTTTTCACGTCTTCCGGATTGGGCAGGTCGATCAGACCCCGGGAAACCGCGGCCGCCAGCGCATCGACCACCCGGCGGTCAAATTTCTGGCCGGCTTTGCGGTGGATGATCTCCAGTGCTTCATCGGTGGCAAGGGGTTTTTGGTACGGTCGTTCGGTGGTCATGGCGTCGAACGCGTCGGCGACGCCGATGATGCGGGCCGCCAACGGGATCTCGTCACCCTTGAGACCGCGCGGGTAGCCGGAGCCGTCGAGCGATTCATGGTGATAGCGCATGCCCGGAATGATGTGCTTGAGCTGTTGGATCTGGCTCATGATGTTGCCCCCCAACTCGGGGTGCTGTTTCATGACCGCATATTCATCTTCGGTGAGGATGCTCGGTTTCTGGAGAATTGAGTCCGATATGCCGATCTTGCCCACATCGTGGAGCAGGGCGGCGATCTGAATGTTCTCCACCTCCTCGGTCGGGAGACCGAGTTCCGTGGCAATGATTTCCGAATAGCGGGTGACCCGTTCCGAATGCCCGCGGGTGTAGGGATCCTTGGCGTCGATCGCGGCGGCCAGAGTCCGGATCGCGCCCAGGAACAGCTGGCGGTTCTCCTCGGCCGCCTGCTTCAGGCGCTTGATGTAGTCCTCGATTTCTTCGGTCATGAGGTTGAAGTTCTCAGCGAGGATGCCCAGTTCGTTGTTGGATCGGATGTCCACCCGCTCGCTGAAGTTGCCGTCGGTGATGGAGAGAGTCTTCTGCGTCAGGATCTGGATGGGAATGCTGATCTGCTGCGAGAACAGAAAGCTCATTAGCAGCGCCAGGATGATCGACAATAGAATCCAGTACACCGTTTGCCGGCGCATGTTCTGGATGACGACATTGGCCACCTCGGCCGGCGTCTGAACGGCGACTCCCCAGCCGACGACCGTGTCAGGAATCATGTACACGGTGCCCAACATGTCGACGGGGCGCCCGGATGATCGGTCCGTGAACGGGAAGGTGGAAATGGCATGGGAGCGCAGTTTGCGCAGTTCCTGGAAAATGGGACTGTCGGCGACGTTGATCTCGGCGCGGATCACCCGGATTTCCGGATGGAGGATGATGTTGCCCTGGCCATCCAGAACGAAAGCGGTATTGCTCGACTGGTGGGCCCGCCGGACGGTGTCCATCACATCGGCCATACTGAAGACCATGGTAATCACACCTTGGATCTTGTTGTTGATCAGCACGGTCTTGCCGATGACAAACAGCACCTGATTGAAGTCCTCGGAGTATTGTGGTCGGGAAATATGAAAGTAGTCCGACGACAGACACCGCTGGATGGTGTCCATCAACTCGCTGTTGATAGGTGATGCCTCGTCGATTTTATATCCGGCCTGCACCCCCCGGTTGTTCAGATACAACACCCGGATATTGATGATCCGGTTGTGAGACTGGAACAATGCCGTGATCAGATCGCGGGTCTTGCTGTCATAGAACACCGCGCTGGGATTGTCGGATACGAAGCCGATCTCAACGCTTTTCTCAACTGGGGTGATGATATTGGCGGACGATCTCAGGAAAAGGGCGACTTCGCTGGCCACCGATTTGCAAATCTGCAAATGCAGAAGTTTCTGGTCGGTATCCAGAATGCCGGCATTGTACGAGATGAGGTTGTAGCCGCTGATGATCAGGGGGATGGTCCCGACGATGAGCATGGACAGGACCAGCAAATTGACAATGCGGCCGCGCTTTTTGCCCGTCTTCCGGATGCCTAACATATTGCCTCGGGTTCCCGTGCCGTCCAAGCCGGGGACCGATTGTGAAGCGAGTATATCACAATTCTCGCAGTGCTCACAATCAGCCGGATAAGGTAAAACCGGTTGCAGTCGGACCCAAGCACGGGCCAGGAAAAAGCGGCGGATCCGGCACCGTCACTGCTGGTCTTTCATATGTTTGGCGTACATGTAATGGATTAGGCTCAGAGGGAGCGGCATCAGGAATTCCACACCGAATCCGTGTCGGGGCGGTGAGGCGTTGACTAGATTGACGCGGCGGACGATGCGTGACGGCAGCTCGACGGTGTGGATGCGCGATCGAAGGATCAGCGTGAAACGCTCCAGCTCGATCGGTTCGCGGGTTTCGAAATAGGTGCCACTCCAGCTGATGTCGCGGCAGACTACCGGATACTGCGCCGTGCTCCCCTCGGGTTGGGCGAATGCGACAAATTCAACCGGGATTCGGGTGAAATGCCGGGGGCTGTAGGTCAGGACTTCGACCAGTTGTTGGATTTTGGCCAGATCGAGACGTTTGAACGGATAGGGCTTCTTACCGAACAGAAACGCCTTGTGTTCAGCGATCTTGTTGCCGGCGTGCGTGACCGGAATGATGGGAATCTTTCCCGGTTGTTGGCGGAAGAACAGGGAGGCGATGGCCAGATAGTTGTCCATGAGGTTGCGGGAAAGGCCCAGGATGATGACCCAGTCGTCGGACGGGTTGCCCCTGATGAGCTGGAACACGTCCGTAACGGTCTTGACCGAGTTCACCTCCAGACCTTCTGAGTCGAACTCGATGCATCGGGTATCCAAATTGAGGTAGATGCAACGCAACGTCCCAACCGGTGCTTCGGGAGCTGGCGCTGCAGTACGCTTTGCCTTCATTTTCATAAGAATGCCGAGGGCAATCTAACAAATTACCGTAGGGAAAGCAATAAGGTTCGGGCCGGCTGGAGCCGGCCCGAACCGCGATCATCCGGATGTGACAGGCAACGCGGCGATCAGTCGCCTTTCTGCGCCTTCATCCGTTCCAATAGTTCTTTGGGAAACCGCTCGCCCAGTTTGGTGGCAAATGACGCCACATCGGTCATGTACCGCTGCTCGTCGCTCTCCTTTTCGCGGCGCGGCGGACGGCGGCCGCCCTTGCGCGGAGCGTGGCCGGCACCCGCTTCACCGGCCTCATTAGCGGGCGGCTCGCCCATCCGACCGCTCAAGGCGACCTTTTCGGTGTCTTTGTTGATATGCAGAATGCGGACAGTCACCTTGTCGCCGACGTGGAGGGTTTCGTCGATGTTACGCACGGGAGACCAGGAGATCTCCGAAATATGCATCAGCCCTTCGACCTGTTCCGAGAGCTTGACGAACGCGCCGTACCCGACCACGTTGGTGATCTCCCCTTCGAGGACGTCGCCGGGCTGGTGATCCAGTGCGAACTGGGTAAACGGCGAAGGAGTGACCTGCTTGAGGGACAGGGAAATCTTTCGTTCGGTAGGATCCACTCGCAGCACCATGGTTTCCACCAGGTCGCCCGCCTTGATCACTTCACTGGGATGATTGATCCGGCGGGCCCAACTCATCTCGGAGATAGGAATGAGGCCGGTGACACCCGGTTCCAGCTTCACGAAGGCGCCGAAAGATTCGAGTTTTTCCACCTTGCCCTGGACGCGCTGTCCCAGCATGTACCGGTCGCCAACGGTGAGCCAGGGATCGGCTACCAATTCCTTGAGGCTGAGACCGATGCGCTCCTTTTCCATGTCCAGCTCGATGACCTGCACATCAATTTCCTGGCCGACCTTGACGATCTCAGAAGGTTTTTTGACTTTGTCCCAGGAAAGATTGGAGATGTGAATCAGGCCTTCCATGCCGCCCAGATCCACAAAGACACCGTAACCGGTGAGTCGGGTCACTTTGCCCTTGACCACCTGGCCGACGCTGATCTGGCTCCACAGGTCGTTCTTGAGGCGGTCTTTCTCTTCCTGCAGCAGGGCGCGACGGGATACGACCAGCTTGCCCAGCCGGGGATGGAATTTCATGATGCGGAACTGTTCGGTGCGGCCCACCCAGGTGTCGGTGTTTTCGACAAAGCGGAGATCGATCTGTGAAGCGGGCAGAAAGCCCTCAAACCCCTCGATGTTGACACGCAGGCCGCCCTTAACCGATTCGCTGATGATTCCGGTCACCGCCGTGCCGTCCTCGTACGCCTTTTTGAACTGGCGGACCATCTCCTGCCGGCGGGCGTTCTTGTGAGACAGGCGGATGGTGAAATCGGTGGTCACCGAGGAGACCACTTGCACCGTGATGGTATCACCTTCCTTGTACAGGAACTCGCCCTGGGCATTGCGGATTTCCTCGGCGGGAAAGCTGCCCTCGCAGCGGGTGCCGATGTCCACGAGCACATCATTGTCCTTGATCTTGACAATGGTGCCCTGCACAAACTCGCCTTTCTGGACATTTGGAACCTGTTGGTCCCAAGCAGCCATCATTTTCTCGAATTCCGAGCCGGTGTCCGGCGCTGGGGGCTCCGCCGCGGCGGCGGGAACCTCGGCCGGGGGCGTCGCCGCGGTTTCCATCGGGACGGCTTCGACCGGCGCGGATTCACTCACGTGCGGACGGGCCTCCTCGGTGGGATTCGGGGTCGCCTCAGGCACTGGCTGGATGTTGTTTTCCAGGGGGTGGTTCTCGCTCATCCGGACACCTCGTTATAGACTCCCAGACAAAGAGTGATACTGTATCCAAAAAGACATGAAATGACAAGTATTTTTCCGATTGCAAAAAAACATTTTCTCCGTGAGAATTGCAGTCCTCGGGTATTGAATAACTTCCGCGTGCGATCCATCCGCGTGGGTGGGGCGTGCCGGCCGGGAGGACAGCGCGCGTGGCCTCAAAACGTTCGGATGCCTTACTTTACGGTTTCGGCCGCGGCATCATGACGCTCCTGTACGTGCTGCCGCTCGGTGCGGCCATCGGTTTCACCCGTTGGGTAGCCGGCCTGTATTTCCGGTTGGACCGTCGCCACCAGCGGATCGCGGACGTGAATCTGTCCATTGCCTTTCCGGACATGACGCCGGCCCGGCGGCAGCAGGTCGCCCGGGATTCCTATCGGAACCTCGGTGAGATGCTCGCGTTGATCGCCCATTTCCCTCGCCTGCGCGACCGAAAACGCCTGAGTAAGCTGGTTCGGTACGACTTCACGGACGAATACGTTAAATTCAAGGCGGAGAACCGTCCGGTCCTCATCCTGACGGCACACCTCGGATGTTGGGAACTGCTGTCGTTTGCTCACGGTGTGTTCCACCGGCCCATCCACTACTTGTATCGCCCTCTGGATAATCCGCGCATCGACAATGCCTTGCTGCGCTATCGCGGGCTGTCGGGCAACCAGGCCATCTCCAAACGGGACGCGTCGCGCAAGGTGCTTCGGGCGCTGGCGTCGGGCGCCGACGTGGGCATTCTGGCGGACCAGAACGTGCAGGAGCGCGAAGGCGTGTTTGTGGACTTTTTCGGCAAGAAAGCGTGTATGACTTCGGGCCTGGCCCTGCTGGCGTTACGGAGTGGCGCGGCCGTGATCCCGTCGTTTCTGGTGCCGGATCCGGAACGGCGGACTCGCTATCTGATCCATGCGCTGCCGTCCATCCCTGTGCGCAACACCGGCAACACCGAGGCCGATGTCCTGGAAAACACCAGCCGCTACGCCCGCTGCATCGAGGAAGCCATCCGGCAGTGGCCCGACCGGTGGCTGTGGGGGCATCGCCGTTGGAAAACCCGCCCGGTCGACGACCTGGCGGATCCCTATGCTGGAATCTGAATCCTAACTTCGCCTGAGTGCGGCTTCGCCGGATCCGCTCAGATCGGCTGCGCGCACCCGGTCGTCAGCCAGTGCGCCCAATCGGGTCGGTGGTTGGCCGCCGCCGTTCGTGCCGCAGCGGCCCAATCATACGGGACGGCCACGAACTCGACCTCCCAACCCGGCGCTCGGTGACACAGGATCGCATAGCGGGCAAGAGGCGTGCCGGCGGCCATCACATGGGGATAGGGTTCTTCGTCCCGGTAGGCCGGCAAGCCCACACTGCCGGGGTTGACCACTTGCCGCCCTCCGGAAAGGAGAACACGCCGCGGGGTGTGGCTGTGCCCGCAGGCGATCATCTCAAACGGGAGCCCCTGCAATTGCCGCTCGAGCGGTCGCCGGCCGATCGGTCGGACGCGGCCATCGCGGCCGACACGATCCAGAAGGTATGCATCGTCCTGTTGAGGCGTGCCGTGGCAGCAGAAACACACACCGGCCACCACCGCGGTGGGCGGCAAAGTCCCCAGCCAATCGAGGTGGCGCTGAGTGAGCCGGCTTCGGGTGAAGGCCCAACTGGGGGCTGTCTCCCCATCGGGTGACGACTGGAGGAGCAACCGGTCCTGATTGCCCCGGACGCTTGCCAGGGACCGGGCCATAATCAGGTCGGCGGTGCCGTCCGGGTCGAGGGGGCCGTACAGGCTGTCGCCCAAATTGGCGATGTCCCGAATGCCCCGCCGGTCCAAATCCTTCAAGACGGCTTCCAGGGCCCAGCGGTTGCCGTGGATATCGGCGATGAGGGCGATCGCGCCGTGCATCGGATGAACAACTCGTTCGAGAGGTCGTTCAGTCGACGATGAATAGCGTCGCCCCGGTGCGGGTCACCGAGCGGTGGGCGACGTCGCCGTCGGCCACCTGGTAGCTCATGCCGGCGGCCAGGTGCACGCGGCGGCCGTCCTCAAGCTCGGTTTCCAGCTCGCCGTCCAGCACGAGCAGGATGTGACCTTTCTGGCACCAGTGGTCGGCCACATAGCCGGGGGAATACTCCACCATCCGCACCCGGATCTCGCCGCACTGGCGGGTGCGCCACCGGGCCTCGCCGGTGGTGCCGGGGTGGACGGTCGCCTCCACGGCGGACCAATCGGTGGTGTCGAAGGGGATGTTGTTGATTTTCAAATGGGACCTCCTCCGGAATGGTCGATGGTGCGACGTGGGGCGTATCATCTGAGGTGACAAGACGCTGTATTGTACGGAATCACTGCCGTTGCGTTTGACGGTATCTTGGGAACGACCAACCAATCGATTATGCCCGGCGCCAACCAGTGGAGTGCCCCGACTGGCGGGGGCTCGATTATGGGCGGCAGAAAGCGGCCGGCCGCGGGGACGATCGATCGGGTCAGATGGCGGCTTTTGGGAAGCGGTCCGAAAAAAGGGTCAGCACGACCAGGAAGAACTTGACCAAGTCGGCGCGCAGCGCCTCATCGACGCTCCCCTCCTCGGTCAGTTCGTCGAGGCAACCGTCCCAGACGGTGTAAAACAGGCGGGCCCACTCCCGAGACAATACCGGATGATCCCAGGCGTCGACTGCGGCTTTGTCGAAAAAGCGGTCCACGGCGTCGATGGCGGCCAGCACGTCCTCTTTGCCGAAGGCCGGGGGCGGTGATTGAAGCCGCTCGTCAAAATATGCCTGCAGCGCGTAGACGTGGAAGACGCATTCGCCGAGGAATTCGGATTCAATCTGGTGGGATTCCTCGATGGCGGTGAACAGACCGATGAGCCATGGCTGGGTTTCGTCGGCGAACTGGCGGAAGAGGGTTTCGATCTCCTCCTCGCTCAGGGCCCCCAGGCGGGTGTCCAGCTCATCGATGAAGGTGTGGAGGGTTTCAATTTTAGCCGCCGGATCGTGGCTCATGCCGCCCCCCCCCACCTTATTCCTTGCCGCCAGCGGCCGTGAGTATTTCCTTGATTTCAGGGCGGAACGCATAATACAGCGCAGCGTGCCCGTTGCCATCCTTGGCGTTAACGTCTGCGCCGGCCTTGATGAGGAGCTGGACGACCTCGGTGCGATCATTGGATGTTGCGGCGATCAGGGGCGTTCGCTCCTCGAAACAATGGACATTGACTTCGGCTTTGCTGGCCAGCAGGAGTTGAACGACTTTAACGTGGCCGGCATCGGCCGCGATGAAGAGCGGGGTGCTGTTGAATCGGGTGCGGATCTCGGTCTTGGCGCCGCGCTTGAGAAGTTCCCCAACGACCCCGGCGTGCCCCTGCTGGGCGGCGACGTACAGTGCAGTGGCTTTGGATACACCGATCGGCTGGTTGATGTCGAGTCCCTTGTCCAACAGCAGTTTGACGATCTCAGTGTATCCGCCGTGGGCGGCTTTCAACAATGTCGAGTTGCCAAAATTGTCCGCAGACGCGGCGTTGGCGCCCTTGGCCAGCAGGAAGCGCACAACCTCGAGCTTGCCGCCGCCGGCGGCGAACTGCAGGGCGGTCCGCCCGTTCTCATCGCCGGCCTCGATCTTCGCACCCTTGGCGACCAGCGCCTTGACCTGTTCCAGGTTGCCGGCCTTGGCGGCGGCGATCAGGTCCTCATTGATTCCGGCCGCGACGTCGAGCAGAGCGCAGCACAGGATAAGCACACTCAGAATGAAGGCACGATGCATGCGACTTTCCTCCTTGCGGGAACCGGTGACCGATCGCGGCCGGGTCATCGGCGATGGTCGAATCATAAGAGATGACGGCGCCAGATGCAAAGACGAAGATGCAGAAAAAATGTCGAAGGTTTCAGCTTGGATCTGATCCGCTTGACGCGTTTCCGACCACCGCCCGAGTACGAGTAGTCGGACATCACTCTGTGACGGCTGAACAAACAGGTTCGATCCGAGACTCACATGAATGAGGGTGTCGCCCGATTCGGTTGAACGTCACTGCGCGGATGCGACCGCATCGGCAACTGCAATCATGGCCGATCTCCTTTGAGCGTCAGTTCGCGCACGTCGATTCGAAAGCGCCGCAGCAACGCGGCAACTTCCTGGTCGGAGAGACACCGGTTCCGCTGGACGCGTCGTCGTTCGCGCAGCACATGCGGCATCAGTCGAAGCACGCCGGCGTAGGCCCGGACCAGGACGGCGAGCAGGCGGAACCGACTGTGTTCGCGGACAAAACGGCCGGAAGTGCCTGTCCGGCTGATCGCTCCCCACGTCAGCCACAGGTACCGCCGCAGGGTCCAGTAAGGGTTCTGAACCAACAAGCCGAGGGGAAAATCCTTCAGGGCGAGGAGCAGTCGGTTGCGCTCCACCAGACGAATCTTCAGCGGTGAAAATGCGCCGGCGCTGGCGCTGTGATGGTGGTGTACCACCGCCTGCGGTACGTACCAGGCCCGCCAGCCCAGCAGTCGTGCCCTCAGGCCCAGGTCGGCGTCGTCGCCGTAGGCGAAGAATGCGTCATCGAATCCGCCCGTCTGGGTGATCAGCTCGCGATGGTAGAGGGCGGCGCAGCCGTCGGGCCAGAGGATCTCCTCCTCCCGGTCGTACTGGCCATGGTCGGTTTCACCCGTGCCCCGGCCGCGGTTCTGACCGTCGGGCCAGATGAGGTGGCCGGCCTTGTCAATGACGCTGGGTGCGCCGGCGAGCAGTATCTTGCCGCCGAGCATGCCGATGCCGGCAGTTGGATTTCCACGTGCCACCAGGTGGGCCAGCCAATCGGGCTCGGCCACGGCATCATTGTTGAGCAAGGCCAGCCATTCTCCGCGGGCATGGCGGAACGCCAAATTATTGCCACCGGTGAAACCGGTATTGGATTCCAGCAGGAAGATCCGCACGTTTGGTTTTTCACTCCAACGGCGGACCGTGTCGGCGGAGCCGTCGGTGGAGCCGTTGTCCACCACGAGGAGCTCAACCTGGGGGTACGTCTGGCTGGCGACGGACGCCAGGCAGGCGTCCAGGTACGGCGCACCGTTCCAATTGACCACGATCACGCTGACAAGGGGGCACGGGTCTGTGTGGCTCGAGGGTGCGGGTGGAACCACCTCAGGCATGGCAATCCTCATGGAACCGGCTGCGTGGAGCCGGGTAATCGTCTGTTCCGGCCAGGGCGCTTTCCGAATGCGTCGCCGGCGTGCAGAGATAACTGGTGTCGGACGAAATCGGCATGACACCGACCCGGTGAGTGACTGCTGGAAAAACAACCATCATGCCACCGGTGGAAACTGGATCTGGGCGATCTTTTCGGCCATGTCGTGGGCCGGACTGAACGCCAGCTCGGCGGTGGCGATCCGGCTGGTCCGCAGGCGCAGCTCGGCGGTCTCGCCCAGGGGGACGCCGTCGGCGTAGGCCGTCACGGGGCGCTTGACGGGTTCCAGGGCGCGGAAGACCACCTGGCTGTCGAGGGCGAGCATCACCGCCTTCCAGCCGGGCGGCTCCAGCACGTTGGAGCCCACGAGCACCAGCGCCGGTGTTTCGAACAGCACGGGCGTGGCGCCCATGGCGCGGGCGTAGGCGGTGGAACCGGCGGCGGTGGCCAGCAAGATACCGTCGCCCATCAACCGGGGGATCCGGATTTCCCCCCCCACCCGGACCTCCACCCAGGCGGTCTGGCCGGTGCACCGCTCCACCCAGGCGTCGTTGAACGCCAGCACGCCGGTGGTGACCCGGCCGCCGGGCGCCACCGCCTCCACATGCAGGAGCGGGGCCTGGCGGACCACCAGCGGCCCGGACGGCCAGCCGGCGGCAAAATCGGCGGCGCCGCTCAGCAGAAACCCGCGGTGACCGGTGTTGATGCCGATGAACGGCAGACGCTCGCGCCAGTGGCGGCGGATGGCGTGGAGCATGGTCCCGTCGCCGCCCACCACGAGGATGCAGTTGGGCGGGCTCGCAGGTTCGGTGCCGGCAAGGCGGGCGGCGAGTTCGCCGGCCTGCGGATTGGACTCATCCACGACCAGTAGCGGCCGGGGCGGGTCCAGCCGCAGCGGCGCCGTGCGCACCGGAGGCCGGCCGCGGTAGAGTCCGTAGCGGTCGATGTATTCGGCCACCCGGGGGTCCAGCCGATCGGTGACCGGTTCGTGGCGAAACAGGCGTTCGCGGACGTCGGCGCTGGACCCGGCGAGGTTCAGGTCGAAGAGGCGGGATCGGGGCGGCCGGTCGAGAGGGATGAGCGGATGGCCGGGCCGGGTGAACACGGCGAACCGCAGCTCCTGCCAGAGCGCCTCGCCGCGGGACCACCGCGTCTGGATGAAGGAGCGGCCTGCGCTCCCGCCGCCGACGAGGTCGCCGCCCACCACGTGCCACACCTCCCCCTCGGCGGCATAGCGGGTTTCCAGGTCGTGGTTGCGGGTGAACGTGCCTTCCTCGAGATCGAACAGATCCACGCGGACGTTGGCCAGCCCGCGAAACGCCATGTCAGCCATGGCCGCCCGATGAATGGGTTCCACGTCCTGCATGGACGGCTTGTCGGGTCGCGGTCCCGAGGGGACCACCACGACGCGATCGAACTGCCGGCTGAGCGCCTCGGCGATCGCCCGGTGATGCTGACCGGGCGGATTGAACGCGCCGCCGAACACGGCGATGGTGGGACACATCGTAGACCTCCCCGCGTTTGGCAAGGTGAGACGACTCCATTTCAGCACAAAGTCGGGTCAGGCACAACTGGGGGTTGTGGTGACGGCGGCGCAGAACCGCGCTCACCGCGGGACCGGCCCGTTGCCGGCTCACGGTACAGTCCGGCGCGACGGCAGATGGCCAGGATGTCCGGGGCGACGAATCGGCGCAGCGCCGCATCGTCGGCCCCGGCGACAGCCAGCGCGCGGATCCGGGTGGAGGAGATGTCGCGCACCGCGGCGGGCACCCGAATCCGCCCGGCGGCGTCGCCCGACCGGCCGAACGCCATCACCCGGCGGCTCAACCGGGCGAGCCGGCCGGCGTCCGCCGCCGTCCATGGCAGTCCGAGCCGGGCGAAGTACTCCGGGGAGCGGAGCAACCGCCGCCACGTGTCGTCACCCATGGCGAAGGTGATCGCCGCGTCGGGGAAGAGCGCCGCCAGCTCGTCGGCCAGCCGCACGAACAACGCCTCGCGCGTCACGCCGCCCAGGACGCGGCCGCCGGAGCGCTCCGAGAGCCGGGCGATCATGGCCAGGCGCTGGGTGAAGGTGGCGTTGACCGGCCAGACGGGGTGCTTGTCGAAATGGCGGAGCGGCACCAGCAGCAGGACGCGGTTGCACCGACGGAGGAGTTGGCGCACCATCCACTCGTGCCCGCGGTGCAGCGGGTCGAACGACCCGACGATCACGCCCAGGGTGCGCGTCCGGCGGGCGTCCTCAGTCAGGTTGGCGATGGTCACACGGTGCATGGCTCACCCCGCGAGGCGGTATTCCCGGCTGATGGTCCCGTCGCTGAACAAGTTGAGGCACCGCAGGGTGGAACGCGCGAAGTCCCAGACGGTCACTTCAAGTCCGTCCACGTCATAGACGGGATTGCCGGCGAACAGCCGAACCGGCGCGCAGCCCGGGAAGAAGTCCTCGGGCTGCGTCTCGCCGTACAGCCGGCGCAGGACCAGGCGCCGGACGGCCAGCTCCTGACAGCGACTGATGATTTCGGAAATCTCCCGCCGGTTGTCCGGTGTGACGAGTGTGGAGATCTTGATGGGAATCACCGCCCGGCGCAGGATGGCCGCCAGGTCCGGCCCGCCGTTGCAGCCGGTCATGCGGCGGATCGTCTCCGGCCGGAACGACGGGATGGAAACCGTGGCCCGGTCATAGCGGTTGAATATATCAATCTTGTCCAGCACCAGCCGGCCGTTGGTATGCAGCGACACCCGCACGCCGGGCAGGCGGTCACGCAGCCGGTCCAGGAGGGCGGCCTCGTGTGGGTAGAGCTGGGGGTCGGTGTTGGTGCCGGTGAGTGAGATCTCCCGGATCCCCTCGTGGACCAGCAGATCCAGGAATGGTTCGAGGTTGAGGAGGGGGAAGCGGTCGAGATTGTCCGGCAGCACCCGGGCGGCCAGGGTCCGGCCGATGCAGTGGGGGCACCGCTGGTTGCAGGGCCCGGTCAGGAGGATGTTGGCGAAGCGGTCCATGGTCATTCCTCCTCCAGGCCCAGCAGATGGGCCTGGACGCGCGGCGAGTAGAAGAGGGCGATGACGCCGTTGAACGCCGCGGCGCCCGCCGGGGTCAGGCGCAGGACCGGTCCGTGGTACTCCATCAAGCCGCGCGCGAGCACGAAGGCGATCGCTTCGGGGAAGCACGCCTCGAGGGGACGCCCGAAGGCGTGCCTAAACGCTTCGCGGTGGATCTGGCCGAAGTAGAACGAGACGGCGATCATCTTGGCCATGCCCTCGCTGGGTGGGAGGTGGTAGAGGTCTTGCAGCGGCAGCCGGCCGGCGGCGACGGCGTCCAGGTAGGGCCCCATCGTCTTCGTGGCGGCGCCGAGGTTGTATCCCAGAACGGTGTTGGTGAAGGTCTGGGCGCCGAGCCCCAGGCCCAGATAGGGCGTGCTCCAGACCACGCGCTCGGTGAGGTAGCGGCTGGTGCCGGGATCATCCGGGATCCGGCTGAAGGCGTTCTTGCCCGGGTTGGCGGCGTAGCCCGCCGCCAGCAGCAGCTCGCGGGCGGTGTGGTACATCGCGTTGATGCGGTCCAGGTCCACCTGCCCGGCTTCGCCGGCGACGCGGGTGCCCTTGTAGCGCATGCGGTACAGCGTGATGTAGTCGGGGGCCAAGTCGATGGCGTACCGGACGCTGGCCGCAAAATCGTCGACGGTCTGGTGGGCGAAACCGTACATCAGGTCGATGTTGAAGGCCCGAAAGCCGGCCCGGCGGATTTGGTCGGCGGCGAGCCGGTTGTAACCCGCCTGGTCGCGCGCGTAGGCCCGCAGGAGTTCGGGATTCACCGTCTGCAGGCCCATGCTGATCCGTTCGAACCCCAGGGCGTGCACCGCTGCCAGCCGGTCGGGATCCAGGGCGGCGATCTTGGGGGTCGTCTCGATGCTCATGGCGAAACCGGCGGCCAGCGGAAAAGCCCTCAGGATCCGGTCCAGCACGGCGCCGATGCGCGCCGGCCGGGCCAGGAGCGGCGTGCCGCCGCCCACGTCCAGGCCGGCCAGCTCGTGGGCGCCGGGATCCAGAAGTTCGAGGTACAATTCGACTTCTCGCTCCAGCGCCGCGAAATAAGCCGCTTCGGCCGCGTCGTCGTGCCGCTCGAGAACGGTGTACTCGCAGAACGCGCAGCGCCGCTCGCAGAAGGGGACGTGGACGTAGAGGCAGAGGCGCGGCCCGGCAAGCGCCCGGCGCAGGAGGTTCCGGTGCCGCTCCGGATCCTGGCGGAAGGGCCAGATGGTCTTCCGATGGGCGATGGGATAGGCGGTGTTCGCCAGATGATGGTGCCGCTGCCCGGCGGCGAAGACGGCGGCCGGATCGGGACGCTCGAGTTCGGGCTCGGGCATCCAGAGCAGGGGATGTTCGCCGCACACGGGACGCGGGTGTTTCTTCCGATCGTTCTGGATGCGGGTGATGGGTGTCATGTCGGCCTCCTTTATGGTTTTATTTTATTTCAATATTATTAGTTTGTGAAGGTCAAATTTATCTCAGCCGGTAAAATAAAATTGAACAGAAAACGAATAATAGTTTGATATATAAGGATATAAAACGACACGGCTTTGATGATGCGAAGGGGTTGACCGCTCGACTGGTTTTCTATAAAATTAACAAAAGCCGTAGAGTTGGGGGTGCAGATGAACCGGAACGTGTTGGAGCGGCCCGTCGTGGCGGTGGACGTGGTGGCGCTGCGGGCCGGTGGCGGGCGGCTGGAGGTGCTCCTGGTCCGGCGGGCGGACGAGCCGTTTGCCGGTGCCGAAGCCCTTCCGGGGGTGGCGCTGCGTGCGGACGAACCGCTGGAGTCCGCGGCCGTCCGGGCGCTTGTGGACAAGGCGGCATGCACCACGCCGGCGGCCGAGAGCCTGTACATGGAACAGCTGGCCACGTTCGGCGCCCTGTACCGGGATCCGCGTGGCCGCACCGTGAGCGTCGCCTACCTGGCGCTGGCACGCGAGGGCGTTCTGACACCGGGCCGCGGCCGCTGGGCGGCGGCGGCCGGCTCAGCCAACCGGGCATTGCCGTTCGACCACGAGGCGATCGTGGCCGCCGCCGAGTCCCGGCTGAAGGGGAAACTGCGCTATACCAACATCGCCCGGCACCTGCTGCCGCCGGAGTTCCGGATCGAGGAGCTGCAGGCGGTCTATGAAGCGGTGTTGGGCTGGAAGGTGAACAAGACCAATTTCCGCAGCCTGATGCTGCAGCGCGGGCTCATCGAGCGTGTGAGGATTCTGGCTGAGGCGGTGGGCCGGCGGGGCGGGCGCCCGCCCCACCTGTATCGGTTTACGGGGGATCGTGTCGCTGCGGAGGACCGGGACTTCCTCTAGTCAACCGACTCGTCCGCGCAGTACCCGCGGGCGCAGACCAGCCGGCACGAACTTGCCGGATGTCGGATCGTCAACCGGCCGGAGTCACTCGGCGAGGACCGGCGGCTGGGCCGTCTTGAGGCGTCCGTCGTTGAGCAGGACGGTGCGGGCCTTGGCCAGATCGATGCGCCGGTCGTTGAGCTTCTTCTGCTTGTCGTACACCTCGGACTGCTTGTCGGCCAGATCCTTCAACGCCTGGGAAACGGTCTCCTCGGCCAGGAAGGCGGACCGGGCGGCGGTGACCGCACCGGCATCCCCGGCGGGCTGGGCCGCCCAGGTGCCCCGCTTTTGCGCCAGATCCTGATCCGCCTGACCGGCGGCGCGGCAGGCGCTGGCGAGCACCTGTTGGGCCTTGGCCAGGTTGAGCGCCGCCTCGCGCACGGACTTGAGCTTTTCCAGGAAATCCTGGACGAGTTCGTGTTCTTTCTTTTGCGCTTCCAGCGCGGCCTTGTCGGCGTCGCGCTTTTCCTTTTTGGCGGCGTCGATCTGCAGCTTGAGGCCGTCGATATCCAGCTTCTGCAGCTTGATCCAGCCTTCCGCTTCGATCACCTGCGCGTTGCAGGCGGCGACCGCCTGCTCGGCCTTCTGGCGATCCTCGTCGGCACGGGTCAGATCCGCCTGGATGGCGTCGGCGGAGCGGGCCGGGATGATCGGCATGATGATCAGTGCCTCGTAAAATTTGGCCGACGCCGGCTCCGCCGGTTTCGCCTCCTGGCCCGCGATGAGGCCGCCGAACAGCATGACCGATGCAATCGCCATGAGTGCTGTCAGAATCCTACGTCCGTCCATCGAAACCTCCTTGCCCGATCCGATCGCCTGTTGAGTGCAAGCGTATTGTATGCGATTCGGAGAAAAAAATCACGCGGCCACCTGCGGGCTGGATACCCCTTGACATTCCGTTCGATCCCCTTACAGTGGCAGACAGACCAGTTTCTGCCTTGAATGTCGCTTGTCGGGCGATGAACTACAGGTGGCCATCCGGCATCGATAGCCGCAGGGCAGCGATTGCGTTGACCGGATGGAATGATGATCGGCTTCCACCATGAGGAGGTGTGGCATGCACACTGGACGTACCGTCGCACTGGCCGTGTTCCTGGAACTCGTGATCACGCTGGGATTGGTGGCATTCGGCGCGCCGGCCGGTGATGGAGCACCTGCGCCGGCCGCAGTCACCGTGGAAAAGGTGGCGCTGTTCAAGGACGGCACCGCGTTTCTGATTTCCGGGGCGACTCTGCCTGCGGGTGCCGCCACCGTTGCGCTGGGTCCGCTGCCCGTGCCCGTGCACGGGACGTTCTGGGTGAGCTACGGCCCCGAAGTCGCCCTGCGCGGCCTGGTGGCGGCACAGGAGGAGACAGCGGTTCCCGTCGCTGTGGAGAGCATGGCCCAGCTGCTGCACGCCAACGCGGGCCGCCGGGTGACGCTCCGCGTGGGGCCCGGCGACCGGGACGTGGTCACCGGGACGGTGCTGGCCGCGCCGCTCCTGCCGCCCGCCGAGTCCACCGGCCCCTACATCATGGGTGGGCGGTCCGACGGTGACGACGGGAACTCCCGGTCTCCAATCATGACCGCAACGAACTTGATCACCCTGCAGACCGACGCCGGTCCGGTGACCCTGTCTGCCGGATCGATCCACCGGGTGGAATTCGAAGGTGGCGAGATCGCGCGGACGGTGACAGTGTTGCAAAAACGCCCCGGCCTCCGGCTGGAGCTGGAGCGGCCGGCAGGGGGCAGCCGCATTGCCGCCAGCTGCCTGGCCCGGGGGGCGACCTGGGCGCCGGCCTACCGGATCGACCTCACCGACCCGCAGACCGCCCGGTTTAGCGCCCACGCGGTGGTGGTCAACGAGCTGGTGGATCTGAACAACGTACGCCTGGAGCTCGTCACTGGCTTTCCGAACATCCGGTTCGGGGGAGTGTCCAGCCCCATCGCCATGGTCCAGAACCTGCAGGGATTCCTCGCCTCGCTCGGCGGCGACGCCCGGGGCGGCGGTCGCCGGTCCGATGTCATGATGCAGCAGGCCGTGCTGTCGAACGTCGCGGAATTCGACGCCGCGCCGCCACCGGAGCTGTCATACGCCGGCGTGGCGGAGGGCCAGGCGGTGGAAGACCTGTTCCTCTACCCGGTGCCCGGCTTCTCCCTGAAACGGGGCGAGACGGCCTGGGTGCCGCTCTTCACCGCCGACATGCCGTACCGGCACATCTACACCTGGCAGATCGACGACTACCTCGACCGGGACGATCACTACCGCGACGCGTCGGAACGCTCCGGCGAATCCGAGGAGATCTGGCACTGCTGCCGGCTGGTGAACAGCCTGAAGATGCCCCTGACCACCGCGGCGGCGGAGTTCGTCACCGGCGGTGCCTTCACCGGCCAAGACATCTGCCGGTACACGGCGCCCGGCGCCGAGACCACCATCCGGATCAACCGGGCGATGAACATCGTGGCGGAGCAGGCCGAGGTCGAAGTGGCGCGCACCCGGGACGCGGCCACGTTTCACGGCAATTCGTATGACCGGGTGAAGGTACGCGGCGAGCTGAAGCTCCGCAGCCGGCTCGACCGGGCGGTGCGGCTCGAGATCATCAAGGAGCTGTCGGGCGACGTGATCGAGGCGTCCCTCCAGGCGAAGGACGTCGTCACGGCCAAGGGCCTCAAGCAGGTCAATCCGAAGCACGTGCTCACCTGGGAACCGGACCTGCCGTCAGGCGGAGAACTGAAAATTGTCTACATTTACGAAGTGTTCATACGCGACTGAGGGAGGGCGGCCATGCGTCGAGTGACCGGCATCGGAGGCGTCTTCTTCAAGGCGAAGGACCCGGCGGCCCTGCGCGAATGGTACCGCCGCCACCTCGGCCTGGAGATCCTGGAATGGGGCGGCGCGGTCTTTCACGGGCCCGAAGCGGCGGGCGCCACGGTCTGGAATGTCTTCGAAGCGGATACCGGCTACTTCGATCCGAGTCCCGCCCCATTCATGATCAACTACCGCGTGGCTGACCTCGACCATGTCCTGGCCGCCCTGCGGGTGGAGGGGTGCGCCGTCGACGAGCGGACCGAGGTGTCGGAGCTCGGCAAATTCGGCTGGGTCATGGATCCGGAAGGCCACCGCGTGGAGCTGTGGGAACCGCCCGCCGGGCCTCTCCCGGATTGACGCCGGACACGGTCCCGGGGCGTCACCCGGCCGATCGGGCGAGCGGGACGCGGCGGACGTCCGGTCGCTTATGAGGGCACGTGGCGCAGGTGCTCCTTGTGGGCGTAGCAGTAGAGGCAGCCGTGGGCGCAGGCGCCCCCCAGCGCCTGGCGCTTGGCGATGACGCAGCGGCATCCCGGCCGTTGCCGCCCCGGGGCGATACGCTTGAAGCGGTCCACGCCGATGGCCGCGAGCAGCGCGTCGTCCACGCAGCCGGTGTGCTCGGCCCCTTCCACCTGGTAGGGCATCCCGCAGAACGAGACGCAGCCGACGAAATCGGGCCGGGCCTGTAGCAACTCGCTCAACCACCAGACGGCCAGCTCCGGGTCCGGATAGACGGCCCGCCCCGACTTCTTGTTGTATCGGCTCCGGTCGATCCCCAGCTTGTGGAACAGGGTGTCGTGCCCTTTGTAGAACTGGATGATGGAGGTGATGGTGCGCACCGGCGCGGCGATGCCGCCGAGCACCGCGGTGGCGCGGCGCAATCCCTCGGCGGTGGGGATGCCGGGGTCCACCCGCAGCCGCAGCCGTTCCAGGCCCATGGCGTCTGCCGCCCGGTTGAAATGCGCCACCATGGCTTCCGGCGGCGCCACGCCCGGCTCCAGCCAGGTGCCGCCCCAGCCGGTGATGGTGAGTCCCAGGGCCACCCGCGGGTGGTCCCGGAAGAAATCCACGGGGATGAGGTTCTTGGAATAGACCACGAGCGGCTGGCCGGATTCGGCCGCCTCGGCCACCGCCGGCCAATGGAAGAACGGATCCGACGTTTCCGTGACCCAGACGAATTCGGTGGTTGTATCGCTCATCATGTCCCCCTTAGTATAGCAACCGGACCATGGAGTCCAGCGCGATTTGGAGAAGATGTTTGGTCAACGATCCGTAAGAATCACCGGAACAAATAATCCGAGGAGAATTCCATGTATAAACAATGGACCGGTCTCTGGCTGGTGGTGGTCCTTGGCGTGTGCGGCTGGGCTCTGGCCGCCGAGCCGCCGGCGGCGCGGCACGTGCCCACGGTGGACGAGCTGCTGCAGCTGCGCGTGCCGCGTCTGGTCGAAATCTCGCCGGACGGCCGCTGGGTGGCCTACTCGGTGCTGACGCCCGACTTCAAGAAGGATGCGTTCACGCCGCAGGTCTGGCTGGCGGAGACGGCCACCGGACGCACCTTCCAGCTCACCCGCGGCGACGACGGCGCCGGCAACCCGAAGTGGTCGCCGGACGGCCGCTGGCTGTCGTTCGTGTCGAGCCGGGACGGCGGCAAGAACCAGCTGTTCCTCATCAGCCCGGACGGGGGCGAGGCGGTGCGGATCACCGACGTCAAGGACGGCGGCGGAGATTACGAGTGGTCGGCGGACGGCCGCCAGATCGCCTTCCTCGCCGAGGAGCCGGAGGTGCCGGCGGACAAGGACCGGACGGAGCACCTGGGTGATTTCCGGGTGGTCCGCAGCGACTACCGCCACACCCATCTCTGGACGATCGACGTGGAGAAAGCCCTGGAAACGCCCGCCGCCGGCGTGCAGCGGACGAAGGGGCGCGATTTCAGCGTCGGCGACTTCGCCTGGTCGCCCGACGGCACCCGGATCGCCTTCAGCGCCACGGTGAATCCCGACCTGGTGCAGAGCGCCAGCGCGGACATCTACCTGCTGAACCTCGCGGACGACACGGTGACGAAGATCGTGGACCAGCCCGGCCCTGACACGTCGCCTGTCTGGTCGCCCGACGGCGCCCGGATCGCCTTCGCCTCGGCCATGGGCAACCCGCGGTACTTCGCGCTCAACTCGCGGCTGGCGGTGATGCCGGCCGCCGGCGGCGCGCCCGTGTCGCTCACAGACGCCTTCGATGAAAATCCGAGTCTGTTGGCCTGGAAAACGAATGGCATCTATTTTTCGGCCCTGCAGCGCACCGCCGTGCATCTGTTCCGGGTGCATCCCGAAGACCGCCGGATCGACCGGTTGTCACAGCCCGACGGCCTCCTGGCCGGCGCCTTCAGCCTGACGCGGGACGGCCGCACCGTGGCGTTCCTCGCCGGCGCTCCCGACGCGCTCCCGGAAGTTTTCGTGACCGCGGCGGAGCCGTTCGCGCCGCGCCGCCTCACCGACTTCAACGCCCAGACGGCCAGCCTCATCCTGGGCACCCGCGAGCTTGTCACCTGGACCAGCCGGGACGGCGAGCCCATCGAGGGCGTGCTCATCAAGCCGGCCGACTTCGACCCGGCCAAACGATACGCCCTCCTCTGCGTCATCCATGGCGGGCCCACCGGCATCGACCGGCCGGTGCTCCTCCTGCCCGACTCCCGCTACTACCCGGCGGACATCTGGGCGGCGCGCGGCGCGCTGGTCCTGAAGGTGAACTACCGCGGCAGCGCCGGCTACG
>JAGOHA010000019.1 GCA_017996395.1 Acidobacteriota bacterium
CCACAGATCCACGCGGCTGTAATTGCCGAGGTTGGTGGGCACCGTCCACGCGGCGCCGTTCTCGCGGTAAAAATAGATCAGGATCCAGTCGGTCTGGTCCGGCACCAGGTTGGTCGCGTTGATCGTGGTCGTGTAACCGCCGCCGACGACCACATGGGGCAGATACTGGACATCTGCGGCGGCGAACCCGGCCGCCAGCAGGATCAGGATCAGGGCAGCCGCAACTCTCATGGGGCACCCCCGGTGACAAGCTGGGAATATTATAGCACGGGGGTGCCGCCGTCGGCCGCGGGGGACATGCCTGGTCAGTTAACGAATTGAAAGTTGTTCCGGCTGCAGCCGGTCCGGAGATGCGGCTTGCGGATCACCTGAAGCGGGGTGATCCGGGGATGATACCGCCAGACCCCGTGGTTTCAGAGCGTCTTGCCGCCGTCCATGCCCTGACACATGGTGGTGGACAGGTAACGCTCCCCGCGGTCGCAGCAGACGAAGACGATGTTGCCGGAACCGATCCGGTCGGCGACCTGCAGGGCTGCCCAGTAGTTGGCGCCGGAGCTGATGCCGCCGAAGAGGCTCTCGCGCTGCGCCAGCAGGCGGGCGTATTCGATGGCCGTGTCGTCGGGGACGTAGATGTGCTCGTCCACCCAGCGCTCCTCCCAGATCGGGGGAAGGTAGCTGCCATCGAGGTGGAGCAGGCCCTCGATCTTGGAAATCCCCTGGGTGGGCTCGATGGCGATGACGCGGGCCTTGGGATAGGACTCCCGCAGGCGGCGGCCGACGCCCATCAGCATGCCGCCGGTGCCCAGGCCGGTCAGGAAGGCGTCCACCGGCAGGCCGTCCATGTCGGCGACGATCTCGGCGCCGGTGCCGTAGTAGTGGGCCCAGTAATTGCCGGGATTGCCGTTCTGGTTCAGGTAGAAAAACTGATCCGGGTGCGCCGCGACGATCTCCTCGCAGGCGTGGATGTGGGAATGGGGGTTGTCCGGCGCGGTCAGGATGAGTTCGACCCCGTAAAAATTCATCATGATGCGGCGTTCGCGGCTCTTGGAGGAGGGCATGTACACGCGGCAGCGGTAGCCCATCGCCGTGGCGATCAGGCCCATGGCGATCCCGGTGTTGCCGCTGGAGGCGTCGACGATGATCTTGTCTTTGGTGAGCGTTCCGTTCGCCTCGGCCTGTTCGATGATGTACTTGACGATGCGATCCTTCAGCGACCCGCTGGGATTCATGTGTTCGAGTTTGGCAAACAGGCGGATCCCCGGGCGCAGCGACGAACGGTGCAATTCCACGAGGGGCGTATGACCCACCTGGTCGAGGACGGACGTACGGGACATCTGGATGATACCTCACTGGGAAAAAAATAAAGAGGAGTATAGACCGCCCCCTGGTGGATTGCAAGCACTGGCTGGGTTTACTCGCGGCTGGCGGCGGGGCGCGGAAGTCACTCGGGAACGCCCAGGTACCGGTCGCGCAGCCAGCGGGCTTCGGCCGGGTCGGCGGTGCCCCGCACGAAGCAGCGACCGTCGTGGAAGAGGACCAGTTCATGCGGCGGCACGGTGAGGCGGAGCAGGTGGGGGTTGTGCGTCACCGCCCCGGCGTCGGCCAGCCGGGCGGCCAGCCGCTCCAGGTCGGGGGGCGGGCCGGGAGGCGGCTGCAGCTGCACGATCGCCTTGCCGTCCAGCGCCGCGTCCTCCGCGCCGGCGCCATCGAGCAGGGCGAACCGCCGGCATCCGCACACCGGGCAATCGGACCGGCGCCCGGCGGCGACGTCGATGACGGTGAATTCGGGCGCCCACGCGTCCAACTGGATCAGCCTGGCCGGCAGCTCCCCGCGCCCGGCGACGATGGCCCGCATGGCCAGGGCGGCCTCCTGTGCGGCCACCATGCGGACCACCGGGGCGATGACCCCCACCTGGTCGCAGGTGGGCACGGTGCCCGGCTCGGGCGGCTCGGGCATGATGCAGCGCAGGCATGGTGTCCGGCCGGGCACCACCGGCATGATCGTGCCCACTCCCGACAGCGCCGCACCGTAGATATACGGCGTGTCCGACCGGATCGCCAGCTCGTTCATCAGGAAGCGGACGCCGAAGTTGTCGGTGCCGTCCAGGATCAGGTCCATCCCCGCGGCCAGCGCCGGCGCCGTGGCGGCATTGAAGTCCGCCACAACCGCCTCGCAGACGACCGCCGAATTGATGGCCTGCAGGGCGTCCCGGGCCGCGATGGCCTTGGGGCGGCACCTCGCGACGTCGGTCTCGGTGTAAAGCGCCTGCCGGGGAAGATTGGACAACTCGACGTAATCGCGGTCCACAAACCGGAGGCGCCCCACGCCCGCCCGGGCCAGTGTTTCGAGGACGGAGCTGCCCAGGGCGCCGCACCCAACCACCAGCACCGCCGCCCGCGCCAGCCGGGCCTGACCCTCGGGCCCCACCGGCCGGAATCGGATCTGCCGCGAGTATCGATCCGGATCGCACAGGTCTGGGGCCATCGGCAGCTACCTCCTGCGGCGCGCTTTTTGGTGCGCGGACCGGCTGTAATCCGGTAAGATAGTCCGGCACGCGGCTATTGTAAATGATTCCGTCGGGCATGGAGCGTCAATCCTTCATGACGGGACCGGTGAGTCGGCTGAAAAGCCGGGAGGAAAACCGGGCGGTCTGGCTCATGCTGGGCAGCAGCCTGGCCTTCAGCCTGATGGACGTGTGCTCCAAGCTGGCGGTCAACGACGTGGGCGTTTGGCCGTTGACCTGTTACCGGGGTGTGATGCTGGCGGTGATCATGGCCGCCCTGATCCGGCTGCAGGCGCGGCGCCAGCGTGGCGCCGACCCCGCGCACACCGGATGGCGCGGCGCCGTCCGTGCGGCTCCCGCCGGCGGCAGCCGCTGGCGCCGCCTGCTGGCTGACCGCAACGCGTGGCTGCTGGTCTCGCGGGGCGTGTTCGGCAGTCTCGGCCTGGTCTGCTACCTGTACGCGATCAGCCGGATGAAGCTGGCGGACGCGGTGATCCTGAACAAGACCAGTCCCGTGTTTGTCCTCCTGTTCGCCGCGCTGATGCTGGAAGAGCGGATCACCGGCGGCCTGCTGCTGGCCCTGGCGGTGGGATTCTATGGGGTCTACCACGTGGTCAAGCCCGACCTGTCGATGGAGCTGACCGCCGGACTGGTGGGCCTGCTGTCGGCGGTGTTTTCGGCGGCGGCCTACCTATCGGTCAAGAAGCTGACCGCGTGGTTCTCACCCCTCCACATCGTCCTCTGTTTCGCGCTGGTGTCGGTGGTCATGGCGCTGCCGCCCACCGTGGCCGGGTTCCGGGTGCCGCCGGCCGCCAGCTGGCTGCCCATCCTCGGTGTCGGCGCCAGCGCCGCGGTGGGCCAGCTCACCATGACCCACGCCTACCGGCTGGCGCCGGCCGGGCGGATTTCCATCGTCACCTACGCCAACGTGGTGTTCGCGGTGGTCTGGGGCTGGTGGCTCTTCGGCGAGGTGCAGGACGGCCGATCGCTGCTGGGCAGCTTGCTGATCCTGGCCAGCACACTGAGCCTGCTGTTTACGGGCGGCCGCGCGGCGCGCCGCGCGTGATCAGGTCGCGTCGGACGCCTCGCCGGACTCGCGGAGCCGGTGGGTTTCCTCGTCGATGACCCGCAGCGCGTCCAGCACCACCTGGGTGTTGGAATGCTGAATGCTGGTGACCAGGCCGGCGGGGAGATTGGGGTCGAAGGTGAAATCGCCGCCCGGCAGCTTGAGCAGGTGGTAGATGGTGTCCGCGCCGATGGAGTCCAGGTAGGCCGCGTGGATCATCGCGCCCTTGCTGAAATAGATCTTGCCCAGCCGGTCGGTGAAGCGGATCTGCAGGACACCCGTCTTGCGGGCGGATTCCAGCATCTGGATCAGGTCGGCCAGACTGATCTCCTCGAGCTTGCCCCGCATCAGGTCGAGGTTGCGGTCGGATTTTTCGTCCAGGATCAGCTTCAGCCGGCGCATCTCCTGGCGGATCCAGTCGTTGCTTTCCTCGAGGTTGAGCCATTTCTCCAGCAGCTGGTACGCCCGGCGGTGATCCTCATTCTTGAGGAAATTCTGGTACAGCTTGGCGTACATCGAGGTGACGCCCTGGATGTCGCCGGTGAAGATCTTCAGCTCGGCCATCTTCTGCAGGGCGCCCACGTTGTCCTCGTCCTCGGCCAGGATCCGGGAGAGCGCCTCGGTGATCTTGCTGCTGAACGAATGGTACTGGGAAAGATCGAGCAGGTCGAGCAGCTCCACCGCCATCGCATGGCGCTTGGAACCCAGGGCGCGATCCACGAACCGGAAGATGATGGTGTAGCTGTCCGGCACCATGAAGCTCATCTTGTGGGCGAGGTTCTTGAGCTCGTCCTTCCGGTCGAGTTCCAGCAGGATGTCGCCGCGGTACTGCAGCAGCTTCAGATCGGTCTCCTTCTCTCCCTGGCTCATCGCGTTCCAGTGGACGAGCGCATCCTCGTAGCTCTGCAGCCGGATGAGGGTCTCGAGGATCATCAGATTGGCAGGCATGTTGTCCGGCTCGTGCTGGATCACCGTGTAGAGGTGCATGTAGCTTTTGGCGTAGTTCCCCTTCTCGAAAAACTTCTGGCCGGCCCGGAAGCTGCACTCCACGGCTTTCGGGATGAGCTTCTGCTTCAGGTACAGCTCGGCCAGCGACGCCAGGCCCTCCGGATTGTCGGGCTCGTATTTGAGCACCTTCTCGTAGTAGTAAATGGCCTGCGACGGGTCCTTCGTGCTGGCGACGGCCGCGGCGCGGAGCAGCGTCTGCGACGTCTCGCCCGGGTGGCCGGCCTTGAGGTGGAGGTCCGCCAGCTTCGACAGGATGTCCAGGTTCTCCGGGTCGTGCTGGAGATACTTCTTGTAGATCGAAATGGCCTTCTGCGTCTCGTTGCCCTGGTCGTACAGGGAGGCGACTTTGCGCAGCAGGGCCAGACCCGATTCCCGCTGCTTGAGCCGGATCTTGAGTTCGCCGGCCAGGAACAGGATGTCCGTCTCCTCCGGCTCGCGGGCCAGGATCTTGTCGAACACGGCCACGGCCTTGTCGAGCTGACCCTGGGCGACCAGCTTTTCACCGGATCTCTTCAGGCGCGCCTTGTTGTAGAACAGCATGCTCATCTCCCGCGTTGGTGGACCGGCAGCTCCACGTAGACCGTGGTGCCGAGCCCTTCTTCACTCTTGGCCCAGATGCGGCCGCTGTAATGCTCGATGATCTCCTTGCTGAACGCCAGCCCCAGCCCGAAGTTGACCTGCTGCGTGCCGAAGTCGCCGGCCTCGCGGAAGAACCGCTCGAAAATCCGCGGCAGGTTTTCCCGGCTGATCCCGCTGCCGGTGTCGGCGACGGACACCACCATGAACCGGTCGTTGAGGACGGGATTGAATTGGGCGCGGATTTCCAGGTACCCGCTGGAGGTGTACTGCAGGGCGTTTTCCACGAGCTGGTTCAGCACGTACTGGAGCTTGTGCCGATCGCCCAGCACGTTGGGCAACTCGTCGGGGATGTCCTCCCGGAACTCCAGGCGTTTCATCTTAATGACGGGCAGGTACAGCTCGCGCACTTTCGCCAGCAGTTCGCTCAAGGGGAACGAGCCCTCGACGAAATCCGCGGGTTGGAAGTAGCGGGTCGTGGCCGCTTCGAACCCCGCCAGCACCTGGTTCAGCCGGGCGGATTCTTCGCGCAGCACCTCCAGGAACTTGTCCAGGTTGTCCTTGCTGGTCACGCCGAATTTTTCCAGGATCTTGCCGGCGGTCAGCACCGACGAGAGCGGTTTGCTGATGTCGGTCCGGAAGGCCTGCACCCGCTGATAGCGTTCCTGATCCATCCGGACAATGGGCACCAGCAGCGTTTCCAGCTTGTGGAGGCGGTTCTGGTAGTCGGCGTTCTGGGCGGACAGGTTGTGGGCCTGTTGTTCGAACGCCGCCGTGCGTTCGGCGATGAGGGTGTCCGCCTGACTGTCGGCCGCATTCAACCGCTTGGCCTGCTCCATCCGCTCGAAGGCCAGGGAAATGACGGCGCCGAGCCGGTTCAGGAATCGGAGTTCCTCCGCTCCGTATGCCTTCAGGACGCTGGCCTCGTTGATGAGCTGGTAGAGGGTCACCAGGCCGAACTGGGTTTCGGCCGCTCGCAGGGGGACGCTCATGAACGCCATGATGTGCCGCTTCTTCAGCTGTTCGGCCAACTCCGCCGGCGGCATTCCCGGCAACGCTTCCGCGTCATAGGAAAAGGCATTGAAGAAATACGGTTTCTGCTGTTCGAACAGGTGCCGGGCCAGGGAGTCGCTGCCGCTCAGGGGCAGGCTGTCCAGGGGGTCCTTGCTGAAACCGGCGATGAACAGCTCCTGGAATCGTCCGGAGCCGGGGTCGAGCCGCAGGATCGTGCCATACGATGTCTGGAACGTCATCAGCACCGACTTGAACAGCATCCGCGGAAGCTGCTCGGGATCGAACGGCTCCACCAGGGCCTGCGTCACCTGGGTCAGGATGGTCAGCTCGCGGCTCTTCTGCTCCAGTTGATTCTTCGTGGTGTTCAGGGCGTTGTAGAGCTCGGCCATCTCGATGTTGGTCTCGACGGCCTTCTCCAGCAGCTCGGCCTGGGAAATCTCATCCCGGCTTTCCCGCACCTTGATGTTGTGCGCCGAAGCCTGGAGCTTCTCGCGGAAGGCGGCCTCGGGTTCGGCCACCGGCGCCGCGGCGCGGCTGCCCTGCTGATAGGCGTCGAGCACCGCTTCGAAGCTGCGGTCGATCCGGTCCTCGATCTCGGACACGGGGAATTCGGGGAACGTCCGGCTGAATTGCCCCAGCACCTGCAGGATCGATTGCTTCAGTGTCTGGAGCACGCCGACGCCGGTGATGGCGATGGCGCCGAAGCTGGGTACCCGGCGATCGTTGAGCTGACGGTCCAGGGCCTCGACGGAGTGGATCCCGTCCAGGTCCTGCTTGTTGTACTGAATGATCAGGGGGATGCTGGCGTACGGGAGGTGATTGAGCGCGAGGTTTTCCTTGAGATTGGCGTAGCTTTCGAGGTTGGAGTCTTCGAAGCCCTTCTGGGAATCCGCGACGAACACCACGCCGTCGGTCTTGCTCAACACCGCGCGCCGCGTCTGGTTGTAGCGGACCTGGCCGGGCACGGTGAACAACTGCAGCTTCAGGTCGTAACCGTTGACCCGGCCCAGTTCCAGCGGCAGCAGGTCGAAAAACAGGGTGCGGTCATCGCCGGTGTTGATCGAGAACAGCTTGACCGCCTGGTTGGGGAAGAGCACCTGGTGGATGTAGATCAGATTGGTGGTCTTGCCGCTGAGGGCCGGGCCGTAATAGACGATCTTGAGCTTGATTTCCTTTTCGGCGTGGGAGATCTGCGCCATAGTCCCCTTGATTCCTCGATTGAACCACGCATCAGGAGGCCCAGGATCCGGAACGGGGGTTCACGGCCGGCGGGCCTGCATCGATCTGACTGAAAGAACGTGCCTTAGTGGAACACGCTCATTGTGCCACAGCTGCCGACAAATGGCAACTTTCAGGTGAGCGGCCGGGGACGAATGGTGGTAAAATCATTACGTCCGATCCACCTCCGGAGGGCCGGGGCCCTGGGCATCACTCGATTTTTCAGACACATCAAGGGACTTAGCGTCGGCATGGCGGTGGTTGTGCTGCTGGCGGTCGCTTTCTTCTTCTTCATCCGGCGCGGCGGCGACGGCGTGCCCGATTCCGGAGCCGCGGTCCTGGACCGGGAAGTCGCCAGCGACACCCGGGAGATCCGGTACGTCGAGTCGCGCGACGGGCGCCCCCTGTTCGTCATCACCGCCCGGAAGAATGTGGCCACCCGGGGCGGTGTCAACGACCTGGAAGGGGTCACCGCCGTCTACCACGGGCCGCAGGGGGAACGCCAGGACCGCATCGAAGCCAGGCAATGCCGCTACTCGGTGTCGGATCAGAACGTCCGCTTTCAGGGGGACGTGCGCCTCCACTCGCAGGGTTACACCGTCATCACCTCCCGGCTCGATTACAACAAGGCGCAGGAGCAGGTGGTGAACGAGGCGGACTTCCGGCTCGAGGCCCCGGGGCTCGCCGGACGGGGGCGGGGCTTCCGGGTGTCGTTGCGCGAGCGGACCTTCCGGCTCACGCAGCCGTTGGAGTTGAAATACACGCTGCCGGACGAGATGCGGGACCGCCCCGAGGGGCGGGAGGAGCACCTTGACCTGGCGGCCGGTTCGGGCTGGATCCTCGACGAAGGCCGGACCATCCGGCTGGAGGACGGGGTGACCATGCGCAGCGCGCTTTCCCGCCTGACCGGCGCCGAGATGCTGGTCCGGCTCAACGCGGAGCACCGCGTCCAGGAGGCTGCGACTTCGGGCGCGGCGGTGTTCTCCCGCCGCGACGCGGCCGGCGAGATGGAACTGGCCGGTGACACCGTCGTCTTCCGGCTCACCCCCGCCAACGACCGGCTGGAGTCGGTGATCGCCGACGGCCACGCGCGGCTGCGGCTGAACGGCGACGAGCTGACGGCGGCGCGAATCCGCATCGACGCGGACCCCACCGGCCGGATCAGCGCCACGCAGGCGACGGGCGGGTGCCGGTTCGCCGCCGCGCGGACCGGCCAGGAGATGACGAGTCAGAGCCTCCGGCTGGCGATCGGCCCCGACATGCAGC
This sequence comes from Acidobacteriota bacterium, assembly GCA_017996395.1. Classification (GTDB taxonomy): domain Bacteria; phylum Acidobacteriota; class JAAYUB01; order JAAYUB01; family JAAYUB01; genus JAAYUB01. The sequence goes on from JAGOHA010000019.1 coordinate 8,653, forward strand.
CGGAAACCTTGCAGCTGGACGGCGAGGCGGCGATCAGCCAGCAGGCTGAGCGGCGCGTCAACCGCCTGTCGGGCGGCCGGATCCGCATCGAATTCCAGGCCGGGGCGTCCGCCCCCGCCGTCGGCCGGATCACGATCTTCGACCGCGGCCGGGTGACCGCCACCAGCGCCGGCGGTGACGCGTATCAGGCGACCGCGGACGAACTGGTGGTGCAGTACGACGCCGAGGGCCGATTCCCGGCGCGGGCGGAGGGACGGGGCGATGGCGACTGCCAACTCCACCGCCCCGCGCAGAACGAGACGACCACCATTCAGGCCGACCGCTTCCGGGTGGATTTCTTTCCCGGCAGCGCCGATGCTTCGGCGTTCGAGGCCGACGGCGATGTCCGATTGCACCGGACGGCGGCGGGCGGTCGCTGGAGCGAGGCCACCGGCCGGTCGCTGGCCGGATCGCTCCGGCCCAAGGAACGCAACCGAATCGACACGATGGTTCTGAAGGGCGGCGTGACCTATAAGGACCCCGAGCAGCAGGGGCGGGCGGCCGAGGCCAACCTCAAGGACGATCTGCTCCGGCTCAAGGGGGAGCCGCGATTCGAGACCGGCGGTGCCGTCACCCGCGCCGAGATCTTCGTCTATGACGTCCGGCGCCGGACGCTGGCCGGACAGGGGCCCGTGCAGACGACGATCATGCCGGGCCAGCCCGGCGCCAAGTTCGACCTGTCGGCCCTGGGAAACGGTGAGGGGAAACGGGAGCCGGTCTACCTCCACGCCAGCGGGCTGGAGGGCGATGAGGCGGCCGGGCGCCTGGTCTACCGGGGTCCCTGCCGGATGGTCCAGGGCCGGAACATCCTGACGGCCGGCCAATTCGAGCTGGAGCAGCGTGGGGGCCGTTTCAGCGCCAGAGGCAAGGTCCGGGGGATTTTCTTCACCCGGGACGGCCAGGGGAAGGAGCAGCGGTTCGAGATCACCTCCGAGCGGATGCAGTACGACCCCGAGCGTCGCGAGATCCGGTTCGAAGACCAGGTCAGGACCCGGACCGACCAGGGCGTGATGAGCGCCGACACCCTTGACGGCCTGCTCCGCGAAGGCGGCGGGTTGTCCGAGTTGGTCGCCCGCGGCAACGTCCGGCTCAATCAGCCCACCCGGGATGCCACCGGCGACCAGCTGCGGCTGGACCTGGCCGCCGGGCTCTTCGTGCTCAGCGGCGCCCCGGCCGTCGTGGTGGACCGGGCCGAGGGCCGCACCACCCGGGGGACACAATTGACATTTCACCGGGGGGATGATAAAATCCGTGTGGATTCTGGTTCGCAACCCATTAAAAAATAATAAGTTATCAGCATGCCCCAACTTCGGACCGAACAGATCACCAAGTCGTACCGTGGCCGTCAGGTGCTCAAGAGCATCGACCTGGAGATCAACGACCGCGAGATCGTCGGATTGCTGGGACCGAACGGCGCGGGTAAAACCACCACGTTTTACATTGTCGTCGGCCTGACTCATCCCGACTCCGGGCGGGTGTTCTACAACGACGAGGACATCCTGGATATGCCCATGTACCTGCGAGCCCAGAAGGGGATCAGCTACCTGCCCCAGGAGCCGTCCGTTTTCCGCAAGTTGACCGTCGAGGAGAACCTCCTGGCCATCGCCGAAACCCTCAATCTCACCGCCAGCCAGGAGGAGAAGCTCGCCAACGACCTGCTGCAGGAGTTCGGCATCGCCCACTTGCGCAAGAACAAGGCGTACACCCTCTCGGGCGGCGAGCGCCGCCGCGTGGAGATCGCCCGCTGCCTCCTGCTGAAGCCGTCGTTCATCCTCCTGGATGAGCCCTTCGCCGGTATCGACCCGCTGGCCGTCATCGACATACAGAAGCTGATCGTGCACCTCAAGTCCCGGGGCATCGGCGTCGTGATCACCGATCACAACGTCCGCGAAACGCTCCGGATCACCGACCGCGCCTACATCATCCACGAGGGCCGGATCTTCCGGAACGGCACGCCGCAGGAGCTGGCGGCGGACGAGGAAGTCCGCCGCGTCTACCTCGGCGAGCACTTCCAACTGCTCTGACGCCGGCGTGGTTCCCCGCCCGCCCGCACATCTGTTATAATGGGTCCAGAGTGACGGTTTAACGAACGCATGGTGAATAAGAATCCCTACCTCCGCCAGAGCCTGCGGATCGCCCCCATTCAGAAGCTGACCCTCACCCCGGCCCTGCTCCAGAAGATCGAGCTGCTCACGCTGCCGCACCTGGAGCTCAGCGAATTCATCAAGAACGAGCTGCTGGAAAACCCGTTTCTGGACGAGACGGCCGACGACGCCGCGGAGAGGCCGCGTGTGGACGGGCCCCCGGCGGCCGCGGCGTCTGAGGCCGAGGATACCGAAGAACCGGGCCGCGACTCCTTCGACGACGTCGAGATGGACAGCTACTTCCAGGAGTATCTGTCGCCCGGCTTCAAAACCGCGGAGTACGAGCATTACGAGCGGCCGGAGTACGATACCTTCGCCGTCCGACCGATCTCGTTCTACGAGCATCTGAACTGGCAGCTGAACCTGGTCGAGACGCGGCCGGAGGTGGAGCGGGCGGCGCGGGAGATCATCGGCAACGTGGGGGAGGACGGCTACCTGCAGGTGGGCCTGGATGAGATCGCCGTTGCGGCCGACGTCGGGGAGGCCGACGCCGCCGAAGCTCTGACCCTGGTCCAGGGCTTCGATCCGCCGGGCATCGGCGCCCGGGACCTGCGGGAATGCCTCCTCATCCAGCTGCGCTACTGGGAGGAATCCGACACCCTGGCCTACCGGGTGCTGGAGCGTCACGCCGGGCTCGTGGAGGCCGGCCAGCTGGACCAGATCGCCGAACTCGAAGGCTGTCCGCCGGCTGAGGTGGAGGCGGCGGTGGCGCGCATCCGCCACCTCAACCCCAAGCCCGGCCTGCAGCACCAGCCGGACAGCACCATCTACATCCAGCCGGACGTCTATATCCACAAGGTGGGCAGCAACTATGTGATCACCCTCAACGAGGACGGTCTGCCCCGCCTTCACATCAACGCCTATTACCGCCGCATCCTCGAGAGCGGGCAGGCCAACCGCGAGGACAAGCGGTTCATCCGGGAGAAATTTCGCAGCGCCATCGAGCTCATCCGCAACCTGGATCACCGCCGGCGCACCATCTACCGCGTCTGCGAGATCATCATCGAGCGGCAGCGCGATTTTCTCGACAACGGCATCGCCCATCTCCGGCCGATGCTGCTCAAGGATGTCGCCGAGCAGCTGGGGCTGCACACGTCCACCGTCAGCCGCGCCGTGACCAACAAGTGGGTGCACTGCCCCCAGGGCATCCTGGAGCTTCGCCAGTTTTTCACCCTGGGCTTCAAAACGGACGCGGGCGACGACATATCGGTCCACATTCTGAAGGAGAAAATCCGGGATCTCATCGGGAAGGAAAATCCCGACCGGCCGCTGTCCGATAACGATCTGACCGACATCCTCAACCGGAACGGCATCGAGATAAAGCGCCGGACCGTGGCCAAGTACCGCGAGGAGATGGGCCTGCCCAACTCCCGCTCTCGACGACGGAAAAACTAAGCAAGGAGGAGCCATGAACATCGAAATCACCGGCCGCCACATCGAGATCACCCCCCCCATCCGCGAACACGTGCAGAAGCATGTCAACAAGTTCACCAAGCTAGTGGGTGGCGAGTGCGATTTCCATTTTGTGCTCACCGTCGAGAAACACCGTCAGATCGCCGAGGGGGTGCTCAACACCCGGCACGGCACGTTCACCGCCACCGAAGAGTCCAAGGATCTGTACGCTTCCATCGGCACGGTGGTGGAAAAACTGGAAAAACAGATCCGCCGCTTCAAGGACCGGCGGAAGGATATCGCCCGCGGCACCGGCAAGGAGGAGCTCCACGAGCGGCTGGTGCACCGCTCCATCACGGACCTCGGCAGCCCGGCGGTCCTGGCGGAGAATCCGCAGGTGGTAGAGCTGGAGCTCAATCCCCGACCCATGGCCGTCGACGAGGCGATCCTGGAGCTGCGGGAGTCAGGCGGCAGCTTCGTGGTGTTCTACAACGCCCAGTCGGAGCAGATCAATGTGCTGTACCGTCGCAGCGACGGCAATTTCGGACTGATCCGCCCGTAATCCGGTCAGCCGGCCATGGAGGACCACGTCACCCCGACCCAGTCGCCCGCTTTGACGGTGGGTGAATTTCTCGAGAAGAACCGGTCGTTTGTCCGGCTGGACCCGGGCTCGGATCCAGCCCTGCTGACGCGGCGCATCACCAAAAAGCGCCTGCAGAAACTCGGCATGGCCCTGGCCGGCTTCACCGAATATATCCAGGACGGACGGATCTATGTGTTCGGAAACACCGAGGACAGCTACTGCAAGTCCCGGCCGATCGACCAGCTTCGCGAGGTGATCGCGAAGCTGGCGCCCCGCCTGAACACCGCCCTCTTGGTCACCCAGGGGTTGGCCCTGCCGCCGGCCCTGGCCGAGTTCGCCCGGTCGCAGAACCTGCCCGTCCTGCTCACCGAGCTGGACAGCTCCACGGCGATCTACCGGTTCACCGAATTTCTGGAAATCGAGCTGTCGCCGCGGATGATCCTGCACGGATTGCTGATGGACGTCTACGGCCTGGGCGTGCTCATCGGCGGCGAAAGCGGCATCGGCAAGAGCGAGTGCGCGCTGGAGCTGATCCTCCGCGGCCACCGTCTGGTGGCTGACGACGTGGTGGACCTGCGCAACGTGGGCGGCAAGCACCTCATCGGCGAGTCGCCGCCGCCGGTGCAGAATCTGCTCGAGTTGCGGGGCATCGGCATCCTCAATGTGCGCGAGATGTACGGTATCTCGGCGGTCAGCCGGATGAAAGAGGTGATCTTCTACATCCAGCTGGAACGCTGGCACCCCCAGAAAGAGTACGACCGCCTCGGCTTCTCCTGGCAGCGGCGGGAGGTTTTCGGCGTCGAACTCCCCAGCATGAGCATCCCGGTGGCGCCGGGCCGCAACCTGTCGGTGCTGGTGGAGGTGGCTTGCCGCGTCTTCCTGATGCGCTCCAGCGGGCAGCATCCCATGGGCGACTTGCACCGGACACTGATGGATCCCAACGCATCATCGGCTGGAGCCGAGGAGGTGACGCCATGATCAGCTGTGTGGTGGTGACGCACGGCCAGCTGGCCAGCGAGCTGGTGGCGGCGGCCGAGATGATCGTGGGCGAGATCGAGCACATCATTCCCGTCTGCATCGGATGGCACGATGACGTCAGCGAGGCCCGGGAGGAGATCGCCAAAATCCTCGGCACCCTCGATGCCACCCAGGGGATTCTCATCCTCACCGACATGTTCGGCGGGACGCCGTCCAACCTGGCCATTTCGTTCATGGACCAGTACCGGGTGGAGGTGATCACCGGCGTCAACCTGCCCATGATCATCAAGGCGGCCAGCCAGGCGGACGGCGAGACCGCCGCCTCGCTGGCCCAGAAGATCTGCGAGAAAGGCAAATCGAACATCACGGTGGCCTCCCAGTTCCTCGCCGAGTCGTGAGCGGCGCGCAGGCTGTCTTCACCGGCCGGGCCCTTCCGGCCGCGGCCGCGCCGAGCGCTTGCCCCCGGGTGTACAATACCGCCTTTGCGGGAACGGAACACGCATGGTGCAAAAAGTGCTGACGGTGAACAATCCGCTGGGCATCCATGCCCGCGCCGCCGCCCGCCTGGTGGCCGCCGCCTCCCGCTTCCAATCACGGGTCTACCTGGCTCGGCCGGACCGGCAGGAGCAGATCGACGGCAAGAGCATCCTGGGCATCCTCATGCTGGCCGCCTCCCGGGGCTCCCGGCTCCGGGTGACCGTGACGGGTGAAGACGAGGCGGCGGCGATGGCCGAGATCGAGCGCCTGTTCGCGAACGCATTCGACGAAGGGATGGAATCGCCATGAAGGAACTGATGGGACAGGGCGTGTCGCCGGGCATCGCCATGGGCCACGCGGTGAAGGTGGACCCCGGCCTCCCGCCCGTCTTCAAGATCCGCCTTCGGCCGGACGACATTCCGGCCGAGCTGCGGCGGTTCGACGAAGCGGTCGCCCGCACCACCGCCCAACTGCAGCAGGTTGAGGCGATGCTTGATCGCGAGCTGGGGCGCCAGCATTCGGCAATGATCGGCGCGCATATCCTCATCCTGCAGGACGACCACTTCAGCGGGGCCATCCGGCACCGCATCGCCGCCGACGCGGTGAACGCCGAGTGGGCGGTGAAGGTGGTGTCCGAGCACCTGCAGACGGTGTACGTCGGGCTCCGGGACGCCTATCTCCGCGAGAAGCTCCACGACATCGCCGACATCGCCGACCGCCTGCTGCACAACATCGCCGGGCGGACCCCTAACGGCAACACCAAGCAGTACGATGACGTGATCGTGATCTGTCCGGAGATCAGCCTGTCGCTGTTCAGCGAGGTCAACCTCAGGCACCTGAAGGGATTCGCCGTGGATTTCGGCGGCTGGACATCCCACACCAGCATCATCGCCCGTTCGCTGAACATTCCGGCGGTGACCCACCTCAAGGCGGTCTCGGCGGAGGTGCACACCGGCGACTTTCTCATCGTCGACGGCAGCGCCGGCACGGTGGTGGTCAATCCGAACCGCGAGACCATCGAACGGTTCCGCAACCGGCAGGGACAGCCGGCCGGCGAGGCCAGCGGCCCCCATTGCCTCCTGGAAGCGCGGGCCAATGACGAGCCGCCATCGACCCCGGCACTCGGCGCCCTGTACATCAACGCCGAGCTCCCGCAGGATCTCGACGACTACGCCGGGTTGGGTGTTGCCGGAGTGGGGCTGTTCCGTTCGGAGTTCCTGTACCTGGGCCGTTCGCTGGACGCCATCACCGTCGCCGAGCATGAGTCGGTCTACCGCCGTCTGGCTGAGCAGGCATACCCGGCCACCGCCAACATCCGCACGTTCGACCTGGGCGCGGACAAGATTCCCCAGCTCCGCGAGCAGTTCCACGAGACCAATCCGGCCCTGGGCATGCGCGGCATTCGGCTCAGCATCTTTTTACAGGACGCGTTCCGGCGGCAGCTCGAAGGGGTCCTCCGCGCCAACGACCGGGGCAACCTGCGCCTGACTTTTCCGTTCGTCTCCAGCGTGGACGAGGTGTGCACCGCCAAGGCGATCCTCGCCGACGTCGCCGCGAAGGCGGACCTCCAGCACCGTCTCCCCCTTCCCCTCGGCGTGATGCTGGAGATCCCCAGCACCATCTTCATCATCGACGCCCTGGCCGAGGAGGTGGATTTCTTCGCCCTCGGCACCAACGACCTGGTGCAGTACACTGTCGCCCACGACCGCAATGCAAGCCCTGATGCGTCCATTTTTTCGCCGGCGCATCCGGCCGTGCGGCGGGGGCTGGAAATGATCTTCGCGGGCGTGCGGGACAAGGGGAAGGAGGTCATTTGCTGTGGCGAGATGGCCGCCCACCCGTTCTTCCTGCTTCTGCTGCTGGCGGTGGGATTCCGGGGATTCAGTGTGAACAAGCCCGCGCTGCCGCTGGCCCGCTACGTGCTCCGGAATGTGGATGAGACGGCCCTGGCCCGCTTCCATGCGGAACTGTCCAAGCTGAGCACCCTGGACGCCATCGGGCGCCTGTTTCTGGAACGGTTGCCCGAGTTTTTCCCCCGGCCGTTCGCCGACACGCTTCTCGAGCTCTTCCGGCTGCACGTCTGACGGCGGCTCGGTCCACTCCCATCCCGGACCTTACTGCAGCAGCGCCTCAATTCGAGCCACGACTTCCTCGGACAGCGGGTCCGCCTTGGACTCGAAGCGGGCGACCACGCGGCCCTGCCGATCCACCAGAAACTTGGTGAAATTCCACCGGATGGGGCCGGGATTGGGGCCATGCGTGGTCAGGTAGCCGTACAGGGGATGCATGGTGTCGCCCTTGACGCTGATCTTGGCGAACAGGTCGAACGTGACCCCGTAGGTGCGGCCGCAGAATTCCCGAATCTCCTCGTTGCTGCCAGGCTCCTGGGCGCCGAAATCGTTGGCGGGAAACGCCAGCACCCGCAGCCCGCGATCCTTGTACTTCTCGTACAGTCTCTCCAGGGGGCCGTACTGGGGGGTGTACCCGCACCGGGAGGCGGTGTTAACGATCAGGAGGACCTGCCCCGCGTAGGCCGACAGCGGACGGGGCTGGCCGTCGATGGTGTCCATGGTGAATGCATGAACGGTGTCACCATCATCGGAACCGGCGCCGGCGTTGACGACGGCCGTTGCGATCACCGCCAGGGCCAGCAGGAAAATGAATCGGATCATGACAGCCTCCTTGCGTGAAGATGGGTCCGGCGGTCTTCACCGCCGGACCGGCCGGGTTCATGACGCAGCCTGTAATCAGCGCCGGGCGGTGAACCAGCCGTTCACCACATCCCAGTTCAGCACGTTCCAGAACGTCTGGACATATTCGGGCCGGCGGTTTTGGAACTTGAGATAATAAGCGTGCTCCCACACGTCCAGACCAACGATGGGGACCATGCCGTCCATCTGGGGGCCGTCCTGATTGGCGGTAGAGAGCACCTGGAGCCGGTCGAACGCGTCAACGGCCAGCCAGGCCCAACCCGAGCCGAACCGGGTCGCGGCCGCCTGGGTGAATTTTTCCTGGAATGCGCCGAACGAGCCGAAGGCGCCGTCGATGGCCTGCCGGAGTTCGCCGCCGGGCGCGGCGGGTCCGCCGGGTTGGAGCATCTGCCAGAACAGCGCGTGGTTGAAATGCCCGCCGCCGTTGTTGCGAACCGCGGCCTGGATCTCGGCAGGCAGGGACGGGAGATTGCGCAGCAGGTCGCCGAGCGACGCCCCGTGCAGGTGCGGATGCTTCTCGATGGCGGCGTTGAGATTGTTGACGTAGGCGGCGTGGTGCTTGGAGTGATGGATCTCCATGGTTCGGGCATCGAAGTGGGGCTCCAGGGCCTCGTACGCGAACCCCAGCGCCGGCAGCTGAAACGGATAGGTTTGATTGAGCAGTTTGTCCATGTCGCTTTCCCTCGTCAGTCAGAATGTGAGTGCCGGAATGATGACGCACATGATTACCGGCGGTTCGCGGGAATCCGAATCGCCGGAGCGGTTTTGGATGCGGAGCGGACGGGGTGGATTCGAAGGACCGGCCGGACACTGGTCCGGCATCGGCATCACGAACCGGCTGACGGAGTCGGGGCGTCGGTGGCCACCCGGTCCCGAATGGCCAGAAAATCGGCCATGGGGATGTCGCGGAAGACGCGGACGATCTCGGGATCGAATTGCCGTTCGGTGTTCCGGCCGACCTCCGCGTATGCCTCCTCGAAACTCAGGGCGCTGCGGTACGGCCGGTCCGAGGTCATGGCGTCCAGGGTGTCGGCCACCGCGAACAGGCGCGCCTCGAGGGGAATCCGGTCCTGCCGGAGACCGTGGGGGTAGCCGCTGCCGTCGAACCATTCGTGATGGGACAGCACCACGTGGGTGGCGCCCGGCAGCGAGTCGATGCGGTCGATCATGCGGGCCCCGATGACGGGGTGTTGGCGCATCACCGTCCATTCGTCGGGGGTCAGCGGTCCGGGCTTGAGCAGGATGCGGTCCGGGACACCGATCTTGCCGATGTCGTGGAGGATGGCGCCCACCGACAGGTTGTGGATTTCGCTCCCGGCCAGGCCGGCCCGCCGCGCCAGGAGCATGGCGTAGTCCCGCACCCGGATGGAATGCTCGTGGGTTTCGTGCTCGCGCATCTCCAGGGCCAGGGCGAACGCGACGATGGTGTTGTCGAAACTCCGCTCGGCGTCATGGAGGGCTTTGCGCAGCTCGACGGTGCGTGCCTGGACCATGCTCTCCAGGTTGGCCACGTAGTTGCGGTTCTCGATGACCAGGGTCCGCTTCTCGAATGTCTTCTGCAGGCTGATGGCGATGGCCTGGACGGTGAACGGCTTCTGGATGTAGTCGCAGGCGCCGAGCTGCATCACCTCCACCACCGTGGTCAGGTCGGTGCCGCCGGAAATGGCGATGACCGACGTGTCCGGCGCGTGGGTCCGCACCCAGCGGCAGAGATCGATGCCGTTCATTCCGGGCATGTTGATGTCGGTGAATACCAGGGGCAGCCGCACCGCCTGAAGCTGTTTGGCGGCCTCCAGCCCGTCGTAGGCGCTGATGGCGGTGAAACCCAGCCGATTGAGGATCGCCGTGAGCACGGAGTGCACCATGGGTTCGTCGTCGGCGATGAGGACATGGCGCTCTTCGGGTCTGAGGTGGGAGAAATCCAGCATGCGGCCTCCCGGTTCAGAAAGACAATTGTACCAGATCCCCGGTGTTCGACTCACACAAATATGACGCGGCTGGCGGCCGGTCGGATTCCGCGGCTGGCCAAATCACCGCACCTGGGGCATAATGCGGCTGATCCAGGAGGCTGTCGTGGGCCAGATCCGATCCGTCCCGCCGGTGAAGCTGTTCTGCGGCGTGCTCTATGCCGACGGCTTCCCGTGGGCGGCGGTCCTGGATCGGCTCACGGCCGCCTTCGGTCCCGTCGACCGGCTGAGCGAACCGTTGCCGTTCGACTTCACCGACTACTACCGCGACGAAATGGGACCGGCAGCATGGCGCCGGTTCGCCGCGTTCGCGGGACTGGCGCCGCCGGGCGGGTTGCCCGCGATGAAAGTGGCCGCCAACCGCCTCGAGGCGGAGCTGGCCGCCGTCGGGACGGCGGGTTTTCGCCGGCCGGTGAACCTGGACCCGGGCTACCTGGAGCAGGCCAAGATCGTTCTGGCCAGCACGAAGAATTTTTCTCACCGCGTGTACCTCGCCGAGGGCATCTGGGGCGAGGTGACCCTCCAGTGGCGGAGCGGGCAATGGGAAGCACTCCCCTGGACGTTCCCCGACTTTCGCTCGACCGCCTATCAGGCCTTTTTTACGGAGCTCCGCGACGCCTACCGGCGCGAGCTGGCCCAGGCGCGACCATGAGCCGGGTGCTGCTGGTCAATCCCTGGATCGAGGACTTCACCGCCTACGACCTCTGGCTCCGGCCGTTGGGATTGCTGCACATCGGCGCGCTGCTCGAGGCGGCGGGCGCCGACGTGGCGCTGCTCGACTGCCTGGCCCGCGAAGTGGTGGGCGGCCCGGACCGGTTCCACGCCACCGGCCGTTTCCCGTCCGTGCGGATCGCCAAGCCGGCGCCGCTGACCGGCACGCGCCGCCATTACTACCGGTTCGGGATGGGCGACAGCAACTTCGACGCCCGCCTGGCGGCGATGGCCGAACCCGATTTCGTCTTTCTGGGCAGCGCCATGACGTACTGGTACGGCGGCGTATTCCGGGCGGCCCGAGGACTGCGGGCGGCGTTCCCCCGCGCCCGAATCGTGCTCGGCGGTGTCTATGCGGCGCTCTGTCCGGAGCACGCGCAGCGGTCGGGGCTGTTCGACGACGTGGTGGCCGCGGCGGAACCGGCAGTGGCCGCCCGGACGGTTGCCGCCATCACCGGACTGCCGGTGGCGGTGTCCGATTCCCTCCGGCCGGCCTATCATCTCTACGGTCATCCGCTGCGGCACGCCGCCGTGCTCACCGGCTGGGGATGCCCGTTTCACTGCACCTACTGCGCCACGCCCCGGATGTATGACGGGCTGCGGCGCAAGGCGCCCGGGGCGGTCCTTGACGAACTGCGGCAGACGGTGGCGGTCACGGGGGCGGGCCACGTGGTCTTCTACGACGATGCCCTGCTCGCCGACCGCGAGCGTCACTTCCTGCCCATCCTGGAGGGAATCGCGCGGTGGCGACCGCCGGTCCGGTTCCACCTGCCCAACGCCGTCCATCCGCGCTACATCGACCGCGACACGGCCCGGCTCCTGCGCGCCGCCGGCTTCGTCACCATCCGGCTGGGCTTCGAGGGGATGGGCGAGGCGGCGCGGGCGCGCTCGTCCGGCAAGGTGGACCGGGGTGCGGCCGAGGCGGCGGTGGCCGCGCTGGTCGAGGCCGGTTTCACGGCGCGGGAATTGGGCGCCTACCTGCTGTTCGGTCTGCCCGGCCTGGACCCGACGGAGCTGGAGTCGGATATCCGGTACGTCCACCGGCTGGGGATCAAGATCCAGTTGGCCAGCTTCTCGCCCATCCCGGGCACGCCCGACTTCGAGCGGGCGCGAGTACTGGATCCGGCGATCGGCGACGAACCGCTCCGCCACAATAAGACCCTGACCATGCTGCGGGCCGGCGAGCGCTATCGCAACCTGCAGCTCCTCGCCCTGTCGCTGAACGCCCGCCTCGCCTAGCCCCCTCTTTTCATCGTAATCGTAATTCGTAATCGTCATCGTAATCGTAATTCGTAATCGTGATCGTAATCGAGCTGTTCAAAGATTGGAATGTTTGAACGTTGGAATGTTCGCCGGTTCCCAAGTTCGCCGGTTTCCAAGTTCGCGGACAGCTCTTAAGATCTGGGTTCTGTGCTCCAGGTCCCAGAACCCAGGTCCCAGAACTCAGGTCCGAATTCCGATGTCCGCGTTACGGGAACAAGCCTCGAGTCTCGAGCCTCGATTACGAGCACGATTACGAATTACGATTACGATGACGATTACGAATTACGAGCACGATGTCCGATGTCCGATGTTTGGCAACGAGCTCCGAGCCTCCAGCCCGGCTGCTAGAACAGCTCCTTCGTCCGCTCACCCAGGTGACATCCTTCGTTGAGCCGGGTGATGGTGAAGCCGATGTCGGCGCGGTGTTCTACGCTCGTGTACGCGCCGTTGTCCAGGTAGAACTTCCAGAAGTAGCGCCCTTCCAGGCCCAGGATTACGGCCAGCGCCGCCTTGAGCACGCTGCGGTGCGACACCACCGCGACGGTGGCCCCGGCATGGGCGGCCAGGATTCCCGCCAACCCCTTCCCGACGCGGGCGCGCAGGTCGGCCAGCGTCTCGCCGCCGGGGATGCGGATGTGCTCCGGGTCGTGCACCCACTGGTGCCAGAGCTCCGGATGCTCCCGCTGGACGTCGCGTTTGGACCGCCCCTCCCACTCGCCCAGGCAGATGTTGTGGAACGCCGCCGTCGGCTGCGCCGCCAGCCCGCGGGCGGCGGCCAGGGGCGCCGCCGTGGCCATCGCGCGGTCCATGGGGCTGGAGTAGACGGCGGCCAGCGGCAGCGTCCGGAGCGCCTCGGCCAGCCGCGCGGCCTGCTCGCGGCCGTTGGCGTTGAGGGGGATGTCGGTTCGGCCGCGGAAGATGTTCTCCACGTTCAGGGCGGTTTCGCCGTGCCGGATCAGGATCAGGGTGGTCGTCGTGACGGACATGATGCGTCTCCTCGGCGGGGCCGGCCCCGCGCTTAGGGATTAGCGTCCCGCGGGGCGGTCTCGGTGGCGGCATCCTCCCCGCCGGCGTGACGCATGAAGAATGTGACGGCGTGGATGTAGAGCACCGGAAAGATCAGGTACAGCAGCTTGCGCAGCCCGTACAGGAGGGTGAACTGCTGATCCGTGTACATCAGGTAAAAGCCCGCCACCAGGGGCAGGGCCAGGCCAAGGGTCAGGAGGCCCACCAGGCGGTTGGTGGCCGGCATGCGCCGGATTCCGGACCAGCCGGCCAGGCGGGTGATGACCAGCAGGAAGGCGACCACCGTCGCGGTGACCAGCAGCAACAACAGCAGGCCGTTGAGCACCATGAAGACGCCGAAGATGGGCACCACGGCCGCCGGCGGCTCCCCGCGGGCCAGCACCGTGATATAGTCCTGCACCACATACAGGAACGAGGCGTACAGCAGCAGCGACACCGCCACGAGGCAACGTCCGGCGAAACCCGTGGGCGGCCCCGGGGCGTCCCCCTCCGTCAGCCGGCTCCCCACGCGCAGCACCGCCAGCGGCAGCAGACACACCGCCAGCAGCGGCACCGCCAGCGCCCGGGTGCTCCAGACGCCCAGCACGTCGCACAGATAGGCGAGGTTGAGCTGAAAGAACGGCGTCAACAGGGCCAGCAGCAGGAACAACGCCCCGCTGGCCCGGCTCACGGGCCCGGCGGGCCGGAACAGGAAGAAAAAATAGAACGCGGCGCCGAGATAGACGAGCTTGACCGCCGTCTCGCAGAGGATGGAGACGCTGGCCGAATTGTGCCACGGGGCGGTGCCGGGCCCGGCGATGTAGACCCGTTCCGTCTCGACTCCGCCCCGGGCGGTCGTGAAACGGTAGGGGTCCCCTTCGCGCTGGGCGATCTTGACGGCATACAGGCGGTCGAGCAGCCGGTCGGCGTCTCCGTCGATGGCCGTGATGCGATCGCCCCTCTGGAATCCCGCGATCTCCCACCGCGAACCGGGAATGACCCCGATGACCGCCAGCGCGTTGCCCTCCTCGCGGCAGTATAGGCCGCTGTCGTTCCCCTCGAGCACGGCAAAGGCCGTCAGGGTCAGCAGCCAGGCCGCGACGAGGAGCAGCGCCGCCCAGAGCGCCGGCAGGAGCCGGTTCACTGGCCCGCCCCGACGGCGGCCGGGGCCGGCCGCTGCAGCCGGGCGGCGGTCCGTTCCACCTCCCGGAAGTAGCGCAGGAAGTTGCGGCCGAGGATTTTTTCAATGTCCGGCTCGGAATAGCCGCGCTGCAGCAGGTGGTACGTCACCATGGGCAGGTCCTGGCAGCCGCTCATCCCCTCGGGCATGGCCGAGATGCCGTCGAAGTCGGAACCGATGCCCACATGGTCGATCCCCGCCAGCCGGACCACATGGTCGATGTGGTCCACGAGCACGGACACCGGCGGCGGTGGAATGGGGTGGCTCTTGAAGATGCGCGTGATCTCGCGGAAATACGCGTCCATGTCGGTGGTGAACAGGGCCCGGACCCGGTCGATTTCCGGCCGGAGCCGCTCCCGCCGCTCCTCTTCCCGGCGACCGTAGTCATCGCTCAGGAAGCTGGCGTAGAAGTTCACCTGGATGACGCCGCCGCGCCGGCCGATCTCGCGGATCAGCTCGTCGGGCAGGTTGCGCGGGGCGCTGCAGAGCGCCCGGCAGGCGGAGTGCGACGCGAAAACGGGCGCCTGGCTCGTCTCGAACAGGTCGCGTACGGTGGTGTCGGCGAGGTGCGAAACGTCCACCATGATACCCAGCCGGTTCATCTCGCGCACCACCGTCCGCCCCCAGGCGCTGAGCCCGTCGGAGACGGGGTTGTCGGTGGAGCTGTCGCACAGGAAGTTGGATTTGTTATGACAGAGGCCGATATAGCGCACCCCCAGCCGGTGGTACAGCCGGAGCAGATCCAGTCGATTCACCAGAATGGGCGTGCCGTTTTCCAGACTGGCCAGCAGCGCGAGTCGGCCGCCTTTACGCGCGGCCTCGATTTCGCCGGCGGTGCGGGCGAAGACCAGGGCGCCGGGGTGCCGGTCGACGGTGTCGCGCAGCGCCTCGAGCTGGCCCAGCGCCTCGGTGACCGCGTCGGCGCCCTCGTGGCGGGGCGAGGTGAAGGCGGCCATGAACTCGGCGTCGAGCCCGCCCCGGCGCATCTTGGGGATATCCACGTGGACATCGGGCGTGTCGGCGGCGAAGTTGTAATCGGCTTTTCGCAACCGGCCGGTGGCGTCGCAGTGGGTGTCGATGACCAGGGCGCGATGGGTGAGCGTGACGGCGCGCCGCCACAAGCCGGATTCGTAGCCGGCCGGGGCCGGTGTCACGACCGTCGCGGCGGGGCGGGCGTCCGCGGGCACCGCCGGGACGGTGGGCAGCAGCAGCGCGACCGCGGCGGCGGCGAACAGCAACAGGCGGCGGATCAGCATCACCATCGATCTCCTGGCCGGATTGGGGCCGGGTCGGACCCCGACCGATGAGTGTACCATCTTTGGGATGGGATGCCAACGGGGGAGGGCGCCGCGCGCGACGCGCCGCCGAATGCCCCGCAGCGCGGCTGCGCCTGGTCCGCCCCGACGGCACACGGAATGCGTGGAATGACGCGGCCTGTCCACCTTCACTCCCCGGCCGCAACACCATGGCCGGCTCGAACGGGCGCGCTGACGCCCGCCGGCCGAGACCCGGAGTCAGTTGCGGTGGATCGGGTGTAGCACCTCTCCCGCCAGAAAAAACCGGCCGGAGCATCTGCTCCGGCCGGTTGGTAGCCTTGAACGAACGGTTCGATCCGACTCACTCCTCGTCGAGCTCCGCCAGCTTGCCGCGTTCGGGGATGTAGTCCTCGGCGGAAAGCTCGCCGACGTCGTGGCCGTTCATGTCCTCGAGCATCGCCTCGGCCTCTTCCGCCCGGAGCTCGGTGATGAGCTTGAACTGGCGGTACTTCTTGAAGCCGGTCCCGGCGGGGATCAGCCGGCCCATGATCACGTTCTCTTTCAGGCCGAGCAGGTAATCCACCTTGCCGGCGATGGAGGCCTCGGTGAGCACGCGGGTGGTCTCCTGGAACGAGGCGGCCGAGATGAACGAGTCGGTGGACAGCGACGACTTGGTGATGCCCAGCAGCAGCGAGCGGCCGATGGCCGGCACCTTGCCCTCGCGGGCCATCCGCTCGTTCTCTTCCTGGAAGCGGAACTTGTCCACCTGCTGCTCCACGTAGAACTCGGTGTCGCCCACCTCCTCGACCTTGATCCAGCGGGTCATCTGCCGGATGATCACCTCGATGTGCTTGTCGTTGATTTGAACGCCCTGCAGGCGGTAGACCTCCTGGATTTCGTTCAGCAGGTAGCTCTGCAGCGGCTTGACGCCGAGGACCTTCAGGATGTCGTGCGGGTTGATGGGACCGCTGATGAGCGCCGTGCCCGCCTTGATGAACTCGCCCTCCTGGCAGGTGATGTAGGCGCCGCGCGGCACGAAGTATTCCTTCACGTCGCCGGTGGCGGTCTTGATTTCGATCTTCCGCTGGCCGCGGATCACGTTGCCGAAGTGGACGGCGCCGTCGACCTCGGTGATGACGGCGGGTTGGCGGGGCTTGCGCGCCTCGAACAGCTCCACCACGCGGGGCAGACCGCCGGTGATGTCCTTGGCCTTGGTGAACTCGAGCGGGAACTTGGCCAGGATGTCGCCGGCCTGGATGGTGTCGCCGTCGTTGACGGCCAGGTGGGCCTTGGCCGGGATCATGTACGACTTGAGCACCTCGCCCTTCTTGCCGAGGATCTCGATCTGGGGCTGCAGCTTCTCGTTGGGCGAGTAGATGATGACGCTGATGGACTTGAGCGAGACCTCGTCCTTCTCCTCCTTGACCGTCTCGTCGGGGATGATGTCCTTGAAGCGGATCTTGCCGGAAAATTCGCTCAGGAACACGTTGGAGAACGGGTCCCATTCCACGATCTTGGTGCCGGGATCGACGATGTCACCGTCGGCGACCAGGATGCGTGCGCCGTAGACGACGGAATAGCGTTCGCGGTCGCGGCCCTTCTCGTCCTCGATGACGATGGCGCCGTTGCGGTTCATGACCGTCAGCGTGCTGCGGGCGTTGGTGATGCACTGCACGCCCTCGAACCGGACTTTGCCGCGGTGCTTGATCTCGATGGTGGACTGCACCTCGGCGCGGCTGACGGCGCCGCCGATGTGGAACGTGCGCATGGTGAGCTGGGTGCCCGGTTCGCCGATGGACTGGGCCGCGATGACGCCCACCGCTTCGCCCATCTCCACCATGTTGCCGGTGCCCAGGTTCCGGCCATAGCACTTGATGCAGGCGCCGCGGGCGGCGTTGCAGGTGAGCGCCGAGCGGATGAGCGCCTTCTCGATGCCGAGGCTCTCGATCTCGGCGGCTTTCTCCTCGGTGATCTCCTCGTTGCGGCTGACGATGGCCTCGCCGGTGATGGGGTTGAGGATGTCCTCCTGGGAGACGCGGCCGACGATGCGGTCGCTCAGGGGCACGATCACCTCGCCCATCTCGATGATGGCGCCGACCTCGACGCCCTCCAGCGTGCCGCAATCCTCGTGGGTGATGATCATGTCCTGGGCCACGTCCACCAGGCGGCGGGTCAGGTAGCCGGAGTCGGCGGTCTTCAGGGCGGTGTCCGCCAGACCCTTGCGGGCGCCGTGCGTGGAGATGAAGTACTGCAGCACGGTGAGGCCCTCGCGGAAGTTGGAGGTGATGGGCGTCTCGATGATCTCGCCGGACGGCTTGGCCATCAGGCCGCGCATGCCGGCCAGCTGGCGGATCTGCTGCTTGCTGCCGCGGGCGCCGGAGGTGGCCATCAGATTGATGGGGTTGAACTCGCCGGTGGTGCGCTCCTTCTCCTCCATGGCCACGAACATCTTCTCGGCCACGCGGTGGGTCACCTGGCTCCAGATCTCGACCACCTTGTTGTAGCGCTCGCCGTTGGAGATGGTGCCGGCGAGGTACTGGTTCTCGACTTCGATGACGTCCTTCTTGGCCCGGTCGACGATCTGCTGCTTCACGGCGGGGACGACCAGGTCGTCGATGCCGATGGAAATGCCCGCGCGGGTGGCGTAGGCGAAACCCACCGCCTTCAGGTCGTCCAGGATCTTGATGGTCACCGGATGGGGCAGGTTGAGAATGGCGTAGGTGACCAGCTTCTTGAGGCCGTCCTTGTTCAGGCGGCCGTTGACGAACGGGATGTCCGCCGGGAGGCGGTCGTTGAGGATGACTCGGCCCACGGTGGTGTCGATGTAGTGATTGGTCACTTCCTGGACGGTGGCGGCGCTGACCTCCTGGTCGTCCTTCGACAGGTTGATCAGGCGGCCGGTGTAGCGGAAGCGGATCGGCGTCAGCAGCTCCACTTCCTTGTTTTCCAGGGCGTAGTAGATCTCGTCCGAGCTGCCGAACACCTTGCCGGCGCCCCGGGCGTGCGCCTTGAGGCTGGTGAGGTAGAACAGGCCGAGGACGATGTCCTGCGACGGCACGGTGATGGGCCGGCCGTCGGCGGGCTTCAGGATGTTGTTCGTGCTGAGCATGATCACCGCGGCCTCGACCTGGGCCTCGGGCGACAGCGGCACGTGGACGGCCATCTGGTCGCCGTCAAAGTCGGCGTTGAACGCCGCGCAGACCAACGGGTGGATCTGAATGGCCTTCCCCTCGACCAGCACGGGCTCGAAGGCCTGGATGCCCAGCCGGTGCAGCGTCGGGGCGCGGTTGAGGAGCACCGGGTGCTCCTTGATCACCTCTTCGAGGATGTCCCAGACGTCGGGGTGCTCGGTCTCCACCATTTCCTTGGCGCTCTTGACGGTGGATGCGTAGCCCAGCGCCTCGAGGCGGTGGTAGATGAACGGCTTGAACAGCTCCAGCGCCATCTTCTTGGGCAGGCCGCACTGGTGGAGCCGCAGCTCGGGGTTGACCACGATGACGGAGCGGCCGGAGTAGTCGACGCGCTTGCCCAGCAGGTTCTGGCGGAAGCGGCCCTGCTTTCCCTTCAGGTTGTCGGAGAGCGACTTCAGGGGACGGTTGTTGGAGCCGCGGATCACGCGGCCGCGCCGGCCGTTGTCGAACAGCGCGTCCACCGCCTCCTGCAGCATGCGCTTCTCGTTCCGGATGATCACCTCAGGCGCGCGCAGCTCCAGCAGCTTCTTGAGCCGGTTGTTGCGGTTGAGCACCCGACGGTACAGGTCGTTGAGGTCGGAGGTGGCGAACCGGCCGCCGTCGAGCGGCACCAGGGGGCGCAGCTCGGGCGGGATCACCGGGATGACCGTCAAGATCATCCACTCCGGCTTGTTGCCGGACTTGCGGAAGCTGTCCACGACCTTCAGCCGCTTGGCGTGCTTGATCTTCTTCATGTGCGAGGACTCGGCGCGCATCTTGTCGCGCAGGTCCTTGGACATCACTTCCATGTCCATCCGGGCCAGGATCTCGCGGATGGCTTCGGCGCCCATGCCGGCGCGGAAGTTGTCCGGGTTCTCCTGGCGGATGGTGCGGTACTCGTCCTCGGTGAGAAGGTCCCGCTCCTTGCGGCCGCTGGTGCCGGGATCCAGGACGATGTACGATTCGAAGTAGAGCACCCGCTCCAGGTTCTTCAGGCTGATGTCCAGGAGCTGCCCGATGCGGCTGGGCAGGCCCTTGAAGAACCAGACGTGGGAGCTGGGCGAGGCCAGCGTGATGTGGCCCATCCGCTCGCGGCGGACGCGGGAGTGGGTGACCTCCACGCCGCACTTGTCGCAGATCACGCCCTTGTATTTCATCCGCTTGTACTTGCCGCACAAGCACTCCCAGTCGTTGGTGGGCCCGAAGATCTTGGCGCAGAACAGGCCGTCGCGTTCCGGCCGGAACGTGCGGTAGTTGATCGTCTCGGGCTTCTTCACTTCGCCGTACGACCAGCTGATGATCTTCTCCGGAGAGGCGACTCCCAGGCGGATGCAATCGAAATCAGTGGTCAACCGGCGCTTGTCTTCGCGGAAGATTGTCTGGCTCAAGCTCGTTCCTCCTTGGCCGGAAACGCTCAGTCTTCTCTGAACTTGATCAGCTCAACGTCCAGGCACAGGCTCTGCAGCTCGCGCACCAGGACGTTGAACGACTCGGGGATGCCGGGCACGTACGAAGCCTTGTTCTTGACAATGGATTCGTAGATCTTGTTCCGGCCCTGCACATCGTCGGACTTGACGGTGAGCAGCTCTTGCAGGATGTGGGCCGCGCCGTAGGCTTCCAGCGCCCAGACCTCCATCTCGCCGAAACGCTGGCCGCCGAACTGGGCCTTGCCGCCCAGCGGCTGCTGGGTGATCAGGGAGTAGGGGCCGATGGAGCGGGCGTGGATCTTGTCGTCCACCAGATGGGACAGTTTCATCATGTAGATGTAGCCCACGGTGACCTTCTGCTCGAACGCCTCGCCGGTCTTGCCGTCGAACAGCGCGGTTTTGCCGGAGGTGTCCATCCCGGACCGGCTGAGCAGGTCGCGGATCTCGTCTTCCTTGGCGCCGTCGAACACGGGCGTCGTGAACTGCATGCCCAGCACGATGCCGGCCCAGCCGAGGTGGGTCTCCAGAATCTGGCCCACGTTCATGCGCGAGGGCACGCCCAGTGGGTTCAGCACGATCTCGACCGGCGTGCCGTCGGGCAGGAAGGGCATGTCCTCGTCGGGCAGGATCTTGGCGATGACGCCCTTGTTGCCGTGGCGGCCGGCCATCTTGTCGCCCACCGACACCTTGCGCTTCATGGCGACGTAGACCTTGACCAGCTTGTTCACGCCGGGGGGCAGCTCGTCACCGATCTCCAGGGAGTTCTTCTTCTCCTCGAAGATGCCGTCGAGCACGCTGATCTTGTTGTTGATCTTGTCCTCGATCAGGCGGATCTCCTGGGCCAGGTCGATGCCCTCGCCCTCGACCTTGAGCAGCTTCAGGTCGCTGATGCCCAGCGGCCGGAGCATCTCCTCGGTCAGGACGGTGCCCTTGTCCCACGCCACGCCGAGCGCCTTGTGCTTCACCGGCTTGGCCAGGGTCCGGCCCACCAGCAGGTGGCTGACCTGCTTGTCGCGCTCCTCCCGCAGGATGCGGATCTGCTCGTCGAGGTCGGAGCGCATCTTGTCCACCTGGTCCTGCTCGATGGCCAGGGCGCGCAGGTCCTTCTGGACGCCCTTGCGGGTGAACATCTTCACGTCCACCACGATGCCCTCGATGCCCGGCGGGCATTTCAGGGAGTTGTCCTTGACGTCGCTGGCCTTGTCGCCGAAGATCGCCCGCAGCAGCTTCTCCTCGGGGGACAGCTGCGTCTCGCTCTTGGGCGTGACCTTGCCCACCAGGATGCTGCCCGGCTTGACGGAGGCGCCGATGCGGATGACGCCGCTGTCGTCCAGGTCCTTGAGCGCCTTCTCGGAAACGTTGGGGATGTCGCGGGTGATTTCCTCGGAACCCAGCTTGGTCTCGCGGGCTTCGATTTCCAGCTCCTCGATGTGGATGCTGGTGTACACATCCTCCTTGACCAGCTTCTCGCTGATCAGGATCGCGTCCTCGAAGTTGTAGCCGCCCCAGGGCATGAAGGCCACCAGGACGTTCCGGCCCAGAGCCAGCTCGCCGTGGCTGGTGCAGTGGCCGTCGGCGATGACCTGACCCTTCTGGACGAATTCGCCCGTCTTGACCAGCGGCTTCTGATTGATGCAGGTGTTCTGGTTGGAGCGCTTGAACTTGTTGAGCAGGTAGATGTCGACGCCGGCCTCGCGGGCGAGGCGCTTGCTGTCGCCGGGGTCGGTGACGCGGATGATGATGCGCTCGGCATCCACACGGTCGACGATCCCGGCCCGCGTGCTGACCACCACGGCGCCGGAGTCGCGGGCGGCGATGGCTTCCATGCCGGTGCCCACGATGGGCGGCTCGGCCACGAGCAGCGGCACCGCCTGGCGCTGCATGTTGGAACCCATCAGGGCGCGGTTGGCGTCGTCGTGCTCCAGAAACGGGATCAGGGCGGCGGCCACGCTGACCAACTGCTTGGGCGAGACGTCGATGAAGTTGACGTCCTCGCGGGCGGAGAGGATGAAGTTGCCCCCCTTGCGGGCATCCACGTGGTCGTCGACGATATGGCCCTTCTCTTCCAGCCGGATGGAGGACTGGGCGATGACGTACTTCTCCTCCTCCCAGGCGGTCATGTAGAAGGGGTGGATCTCGTACAGGCAGACCTTTTTCTTCCGCTTGCGCAGCCGCTCGTTTTCAGCGTCCGCCTCTTCCTGCAGGACGATCTCGGAGATCTTGAACGCTGCGTCGCCGCGGTCGGTGATCCGGACATGCTCCACCACCCGGCCGTCGATGACCTTGCGGTACGGCGATTCGATGAACCCGTAGTCGTTGATCCGGGCGAAGCAGCTCAGCGAGCTGATCAGGCCGATGTTGGGGCCTTCCGGTGTCTCAATGGGGCAGAGGCGCCCATAGTGGCTCGTGTGCACGTCGCGGACCTCGAAGCCGGCCCGCTCGCGGGACAGGCCGCCGGGCCCCAGGGCCGACAGCCGGCGCTTGTGGGTGATTTCCGACAGCGGGTTCGTCTGGTCCATGAACTGGGAAAGCTGGGAGCTGCCGAAGAATTCCTTCAGCGCGGCCATGACCGGCTTGGAGTTGATCAGGTCGTGGGGCATGATCTGGGCCAGCTCCTGGAAAACCGACATCTTCTCCTTGATGGCGCGCTCCATGCGCACGAGGCCGATGCGGAACTGGTTCTCGAGCAGCTCGCCGACGGCGCGCACCCGGCGGTTGCCCAGGTGGTCGATGTCGTCGGCCGTGCCGATGCCCACGGGCAGCTTCAGCTGGTAGTTGAGGACGTCGATGAAATCCTGCTGGGTGAGCGTGCGCTGGGTCAGGGGGATGTCCCGGTCCAGCTTCAGGTTGGACTTGAGCCGGCCCACCTTGGACAAATCGTAGCGTTTCGAATCGAAGAACATGCCCTGGAACATGCTCGAGGCGACCTCGAGGGTCGGGGGATCGCCGGGGCGCAGCTTCTTGTAGAACTCGATCAGCGCCTCCTGGCTCGTCTGGATGGGATCCTTGTGGAGCGTGGCGGAGATGGTCGGGCCGGCGTCGTCGAACTCGGGGTAGCAGATCTGGAGCTGCTTGATCCCGGCCTCGAACATCCGGTTGATCATCGTGGCGGTGATGTCCTCGTTGGCCTCACCCAGGATTTCGCCGGTCTCCATGTTGACGACGTCGTTGAGCAGGATGGCGCCCTGCAGGTCGTCGGCGCTGAGCAGCAGCTGCTTCATGCCGATGCCCTTGAGGTCCTCGAGGTGGCCGAAGTTGAAGCGGTCCCCGCTCTTGTACAGCACGTCGGTGGGATCGTCCGGGTGGGTGACGGTCTGGCGCAGCTTGCTGCCGATAAGGGTCTCGTCGAGCATCCGGCTGATCTTGCCGCCCTTCATAGTGATGGTGACGGGCCGGTAGAAGAGGTTCAGGATCTCCTCGTTGCTCTCGTAGCCCAGGGCCCGCAGGAAGATCGTGGCCAGGAACTTGCGCTTGCGGTCGATGCGGATGTACAGGATGTTCTTGTGGTCGTACTCGAACTCCACCCACGAGCCGCGGTAGGGAATCACCTTGCCGAGGTAGTACTTGCGCTCCGGGTCCACCTCGAAGAATACGCCGGGCGACCGGTGCAGCTGGGAGACGATGACGCGTTCGGTGCCATTGATGATGAACGTGCCCCGGGGCGTCATCAGCGGCACTTCGCCGAAGAACACCTCCTGCTGCTTCATGTCGCGGATGGTCCGGCTGCCGCTCTCCTCGTCGACGTCGTAGAGCACGAGCCGGACGGTGACCTTGAGCGGCACGGAATAGGTCATGCCGCGGTCGATGCACTCGTCGATGGTGTACTTGATTTTCAACTCGACCGGATCGCCGCAGGACACGCACCGGGAAAACTTGTTCTCGTTGCGGGCGCCGCACGCCGGGCAGATGATGTGGCCGAGGTGTTGCGGATTGGTGACGATGGTCTGGCCGCAGTCCACGCACTTGGAGCGCAGGTGCTCGATCCCCACCAGGCTCCCGCACTTGCACTCCCAGTCGCCCAGCGTGTAATGGACGAACTCGAGACTGGCGGTGGAGCGGAAATCCTCGATGGGGAAGATCGAAGCAAACACCGACTGGATCCCGACATCTTCCCGCTCGTCCGGCAGCAGTTCCATCTGCAGGAAGGTCAGGTAGGATTTCATCTGGATCTCGAGCAAGTTGGGGATGGGGACGGTTGCCGAGATATGTCCGAAATCGTGCCTATCCTGCTGAGGGGTGATAGATTCGGCCATGGGCGTAAATCTCCAAGGGTAAGAATGGGTCCGGGCTCGTCTCAGTTAAGGGGGGTCGGCATCTGTCAGAGCGGCGACGGGCGCCTAGCTGATGGTCCGCAACCGTCCGCCGGGATGTCACAAATTCTACCCTAAACCGGGCAAAAAGAAAAGGTTAAATGGAAAAAGGGAATGAAAGGGAAACACTCCCTTCCATCCCGTTTTCCCGGTTCTCGCCGGTCCCCCGGCGCGGACCTACTTGATTTCAACCTTGGCGCCGACTTCTTCGAATTTCTTCTTGATGGACTCGGCCTCGTCCTTCGAGACCCCTTCCTTGACCGGTTTGGGCGCGCCCTCCACCAGGTCCTTGGCCTCTTTCAGGCCCAGGCTGGTGACTTCGCGGACCACCTTGATGACCTTGATTTTCTCGGCGCCCACTTCCTTCAGGACCACTTCGAACTCGGTCTTCTCTTCAGCCACAGCGGCAGCGGCAGCGCCGGGGGCGGCGGCACCCACCATGATCGGGGCGGCCGCGGCGGCGGAAACACCGAACTTCGTCTCGATGTCCTTGACCAGCTGGGCGATCTCCAGCATTGTCGACTGCTCGATCCAGTTGAGGACTTCTTCACGGGTGATAGACATTATGGTACCTCCAGAATTTATTGCTTATCAATCTCAGGATTCTTTCCGGGCTTCCTTCATGACCAGGCAGAGGTCGCGGAGCGACGCCTGGAGCACGCGGGCCAGGCTGGTGACCGGGTGATTGAGCAGGAACAGCAGCTTGCTTAGCGACTGGTCCTTGGTGGGCATGTTGACCACCATCTCGAGCTGGTCGGCGGGCAGCGGCCGGCCTTCGAGCAGGATGCCCTTGAACCCGATCGCCTTGTTCTCCCTGGTGAACTCATGGAAGATCTTGGCCAGGACCACGGGGTCGGAGGGGTGGTAGGCGATGGCCGTGGTCCCCTCAAAGTGGTCCAGGAGCGACGCCATGGGCGTCCCGTCGGCGGCGATCTTGGCAACCGTGTTCTTGACCACCCGGTAGGCGCACTTGGAATCGCGCAGCTTGCGCCGGAGGGCGGCCACGTCGTTCACCTTCAATCCGCTGAAGCTGAGCACGAGGGCGTAAGGATTGGAATTGAAGATGTGGTGCAGTTCTTCGCGCAGTTGTTGTTTTTCGGTCTTGTTCACGGCTACTTCCTCGCGCCTTTTTCGAACGCGGGCAGGGAGATCTGGATCCCGGGCCCCATGGACGAGCAGGCGAAGATGCTATGGATATACTTGCCCTTGCTGGCGGGCGGCTTGGCCTTGACGACGGCGTCGATGAAGGCCGATGCGTTCTCGATGAGCTTTTCCACATCAAAGGAGAGCTTGCCCACGGGGGCGTGGACCACGCCGCCCTTGTCCACCCGGAACTCCACCTTGCCGGCTTTGATCTCGGTGATGGCCTTCCCCACCTCCGTCGTCACGGTGCCGGTCTTCGGGTTGGGCATCAGGCCGCGGGGGCCCAAAACCTTGCCGAGGCGGCCGACGAACTTCATCATGTCGGGTGTGGCCACGACGGCGTCGAAGTCCAGGTAGCCTTTGGAGATTTTGTCCACCAGGTCCTCGGCGCCCACTTCGTCGGCGCCGGCGTCCTGGGCTTCCTTGAACTTCTCGGCCGAGGTGATGACCGCCACCTTCTTCGACTTGCCCAGGCCGTGGGGCAGCACCACCGTGCCGCGGACCATCTGGTCGGCGTACTTGGGATTGACACCCAGCCGCATGGAGACTTCGAGCGTCTCGTCGAATTTGGCGAAGGCGATCTTCTTGATCAGGGCGACGGCCTCGTTCAGTTCATATTCCCGCAGGTCCACGAGCTGGGAGGCGTTGTTGTATTTCTTTCCGCGTTTGGCCATCGGAATCTACCTCTATTCACTAATTTCGATGCCCATGCTCCGCGCGGTGCCCATGATGATTTTCACCGCGGCATCCACGTCGTAGCAGTTCAGGTCGGGTAGCTTTGTCTTGGCAATATCCTTGACCTGAGCCATGGACAGCTTGGCCACCTTGTTCTTGTTGGGCTCGGGGGAACCCTTGGCAATCTTTGCCATCTGCTTCAAGAGCACCGCCGCCGGCGGCGTCTTGGTGATGAAGGAGTAGGACTTGTCGCTGTAGACCGTGATGACCACCGGGATGATCAGTCCGGAATCCTTCTGAGTCTTCGCGTTGAAGTTCTTGCAGAAATCCATGATGTTGACGCCGTGCTGGCCGAGCGCCGGGCCCACGGGAGGGGCCGGAGTGGCCTGACCGGCGGGTATCTGCAGTTTGATGAAACCGACCGCTTTTTTGGCCATGGGAACTCCTTAAATCTTCTCCACCTGAAGGAAGTTGAGCTCCACCGGGGTCTGACGCCCGAAGATGGTGACCGAAACCTTCAGCGTGCTCTTCTCGTTGTTGATGTCATCCACGACCCCGACGAAGTTGGAGAAGGGGCCGTCGATGATCTTGACGGTTTCGCCCTTCTCGAACCGGAAACGGGGCTTGGGCTTCTCCGCCGACGCCATCAGGGAGCTCATCAGGCTGTTGATCTCTTCCTCGGTCAGCGGCGTCGGCTTGCCGCCGGAGCTGATGAATCCCGTCACCCGGGGGATGGAGCGGATCAGGTGCCACATCTCGTCGGTCATGTCCAGTTCGATGAGCACGTACCCGGGATACACGATCTTGGACGTGACCACCTTCTTGCCGCCCTTGATCTCCACGAGATCTTCGGTGGGGATCAGGATCTGCCCGATGGCGCCTTCGATCCCGGCGATCTGGATGCGGTTCATCAGGCTCTCGGCGACCCGGCGCTCGAAGCCGCTATACGTGTGGATGATGTACCACTTCTTGTCGCCCATGGATCATTCCCGGAAGAGTGTGCTCAGGTAGTGGATCCCGTGTTGCAGGGCCAGATCCACCAGAAACAGGTAGAAGCCGAAGAAGACCGAGGTCAGGATGACCACGATCGTGGTGCTGTAAACCTCTTTCTGGTCCGGCCACGAGACTTTCTTCAGTTCCGACTTCGTCTCGCCGATGAAACTGAAGAACCGCTTGAACGTGTCCACGACTGAGGTGAAAAAACGCTTGACCGCTTCAATGATGTTCGTCACAGGCTATTCCTCGGCTTATCAAAAGGAATAAATGGCAGGCCAGGAGGGATTCGAACCCCCAACATCCGGTTTTGGAGACCGGCGCTCTAGCCATTAGAGCTACTGGCCTGCACGCTCCGAACTCCGACTATTTGGCTTCCTTGTGCGGCGTGTGCCGGCGACAGAAGGGGCAATACTTGCTCAGCTCGTATTTTTCAGTGTGCTTCTTCTTGTCGCGCGTCGTCGTGTAATTCTTGTTCTTGCACTCGCTGCACTGCAATTGTACTTGTTCACGCATGGGTTAAACCCCGCCGGGAAGCGCCCGGCTACTCGATGATCTCGGTGATGGTCCCGGCGCCCACGGTCCGGCCGCCTTCGCGGATGGCGAAGCGGAGACCCTTTTCCATGGCGATCGGGGTGATCAGCTTGATCTCGAGGCTGGTGTTGTCGCCCGGCATAACCATTTCGACGCCCTGGCTCAGGGTGGCGTTGCCGGTCACGTCGGTGGTCCGGAAGTAAAACTGGGGCCGGTAGCCGTTGAAGAACGGGGTGTGGCGACCGCCCTCTTCCTTCGTCAGGATGTAGACTTCGCCCTTGAAGTGAGTGTGCGGGGTGATGGTGCCGGGCTTGGCCACGACCTGGCCGCGCTCCACCTCGTCCTTGTCGGTGCCGCGGAGCAGCAGTCCGACGTTGTCGCCGGCCTGGCCCTCGTCCAGCAGCTTGCGGAACATTTCGACGCCGGTGACCACGCGCTTCATGGTGGGCCGGATGCCGACGATCTCGATCTCTTCCTGGACATGGACCTTGCCCCGCTCCACGCGGCCGGTCACGACGGTGCCGCGGCCGCTGATGCTGAACACGTCCTCGATGGGCATCAGGAAGGGCTTCTCGACTTCGCGCTGCGGCAGCGGCACGTAGCGGTCCACTTCCTCCATCAGCTTGAGGATGCCTTTCTCGGCCTCGGGATCGTCGGTTTCCAGAGCCCGGAGGGCGCTGACGCGGACGATGGGGATCTCGTCACCGGGGAACTCGTACTTGCTGAGCAGGTCGCGCACTTCCATTTCCACGAGGTCCAGCAGTTCCGGGTCGTCCACCGCGTCCACCTTGTTCAGGGCGACTACGATGCAGGGGACGCCGACCTGGCGGGCCAGCAGGATGTGCTCGCGGGTCTGGGGCATGGGGCCGTCCGGCGCGCTGACGACGAGGATGGCGCCGTCCATCTGGGCCGCGCCGGTGATCATGTTCTTGATGTAGTCGGCGTGGCCGGGGCAGTCCACGTGGGCGTAGTGCCGGTTGCCCGTCTCGTACTCGACGTGGGCGGTGGCGATCGTGATGCCGCGCGCCTTTTCTTCCGGGGCGTTGTCGATGGAGTCGAAGCTGCGGAACTTGATCTTGGGATTGTTCTTCGCCAGGACCCGGGTGATCGCGGCCGTCAACGTCGTCTTGCCGTGGTCGACGTGACCGATGGTGCCGATGTTGACGTGAGGCTTGGTCCGTTCAAACTTTTCTTTAGCCATTGCTGATCTCCTCCAAAATCATCATTAATAAATGCCATGTTCCAAATGAAGAGAGATGGAGCCCACGACCAGAATTGAACTGGTGACCCCTTCCTTACCAAGGAAGTGCTCTACCGACTGAGCTACGTGGGCCCAGAGCCGACCGAAATTTTGAAGGCAAAGTGGAGCGGGAGACGGGATTCGAACCCGCGACCCTCAGCTTGGAAGGCTGATGCTCTAGCCAGCTGAGCTACTCCCGCTTTCAAGGCGTCAAGACTCGATTCAGCCCGAGGTCTGTATGCGAACAACTGGGGGGCGTTCTCCCTCTGAAGCCTGAACCTCGCCTCAAAATCATGGTGGAGAGGGGAGGATTTGAACCTCCGTAGGACCTAAGTCCGGCGGGTTTACAGCCCGCTGCCATTGACCGCTCGACCACCTCTCCGTCTATTGCAGGTGCAAATAACTATGCTGTCTGTGGAGCTGGCGAGAGGACTTGAACCCCCAACCCGCTGATTACAAATCAGCTGCTCTACCGGTTGAGCTACGCCAGCGTCGCGAGTCGCCTAAGCTAACACAGGCGGCGGCCCACGTCAAGCGAAAAATCAAACAAGAACCCCGAACACGTCGGGGTTCGCCGCTCCAAAAGTTGAATGCTATCGCAATCGCCCGCCCCTTGGCAAGCGATTAATTTAAAAAAACCGGCCTCAACGGTCCGGCAGGCTCAGGCCGTACCGGTCGCTCAGGTCCAGCGGCGGCAGCGGTCCGTCCAGCGGCTTGAGGTCGCGCACGTACCAATCCAGCCACTGCAACTGGCGGTGCAGCGAGTCGATCCGGCCCGGCTGCCTCCGGTTGCCGTGCCCCTCGCCGGGATACTGCACCAGCCGGACGGCCGGGTGGCCGGTCATCTTGAGCTGGCGGTAAAACTCGAGGCTCTGGCTCGGGTGGACGCGGGGGTCCTGGTTCCCACCCAGGATGAGCACGGCCGAGCGGCTCTGGTGGGCGTGGTAGAGCGGGCTGCGCTGGAGAGCCAGGTCCCACATCTGCTCCAGCGGCTTGCCGGAGTGGACGTGGAGTTCCTCGTACGGAATGTCGGTGGTGCCCCGCTTGCTGACCAGGTCGCTGATGCCGACGAACATGCACACCGCCCGGACGTACCGGGTGTAGTACGTGGCGAACCACGCCGCGGCGTAGCCGCCGTACGAGCCGCCGATCAGGCCCACACGGCCGGCGTCGGCCAGGTCCCGGCCGACCAGGTAACCGATCCCGTCGGCGATGTCGTCGAACTCCTTGCCCGCCGGGTCCTCATAGCCTTCCGCGGCGAACGCGACGCCGTAACCGGTGCTGGCGCGATAGTTGGGCAGGAAGACCAGATAGCCCGTGCCGGCCAGAACCTGCACCGGTTCGGAGTACCGGGTAAGCCAGCCGTCGGAATAGTGCGCCTCGGGGCCGCCGTGGACGACCACCACCAGCGGCGGCTTCCGGCCCGGCTCCACCGCGGTCGGATGGACCAGCAGGCCTTCGATGAAGCGCCCGTCGCGGGCGGCGTAGCGGATGACCTCCTGCCGGCCCAGGGTGCGTTCCGACAGCCAGGGATTGGACTGGGACAGGCGGCGCGGTTCGCCGGCGCCGGTCCAGACGAAGAGCTCCGGCGGATGCGCAGCGGTGTGGCCGGTCATCGCCATCACCCGTCCGTCCCGCGCGGCATGCGGCGCGCCGAACGCCAGACCGCACGCCGCGCCGTCCAGAAGCACCCGACGCTCGCCGCCGCGCCAGGCGACGGCGCTCAACGTCTGGCGGACGCCTTCGCCGGCGAGGTAGAGCACGGTGTCGGCATCCTGCCAGCCCGCCCACACCGCATGTCCGGCAAAGGCGGGCGGGGTGAGGTTGCGCGGCGTGTGCGTGTCCGCCGCCACGACGAACACCTGGCTCACGGCGTGATCCTTCCGTTCGATGGCGGCCGTGTAGGCCAGTTTGGCGCCGTCGGGGCTGAAGGCCAGAGAGCCCAGTTTCCCGTCGGGATCCACCCACGGTGTCAGCGTGCGCCCGGCCAGCTCGAGCAGGTAAATCTTCTGGAACATATACTCGTGGTCCACCAGGTTGCGCTCGGTGGCTGACAGGGCGATCCGCGCACCGTCCGGGCTGAAGCAGAAATCCCAGACGCTGAGATCGCCGACCAGGAGGGCGGGTTCCGGGAACACCCCGCCCGCGGGCAGGCCGACGATGTGGAGGGCGCGCGGCTTCAGGTTCTCCTCGAAGTAGATGAAGTTGTAGCCCTTTTTCTCCAGCTCCTGCTCGCGGGCCGACGGCGCCGGCTGGGCGACGTAGGCCAGCCGGGAGCCGTCCGGATGCCAGCGGAAGGCGAGGACGTCGGTGGCCGACCGTGTCGCCGGCGCGGCCTCGCCCCCATCGGCGGGAATTGTCCAGACCTGCGTCTTGGCGTTGTCACCCCGTTTGAGCAGGAACGCGATGAGGCGGCCGTCAGGCGACCACTCCAGTGCGCTGACCGCCACCTGTCCGGTGACGAAGGGGCGCGCCTGACCCGTCGCCACGGACCAGACATGCAGCTCGGCGTAGTTGCCGCCGGGCGCATCGCCGGCCTCACGCTGACGGCTGATCACCGCGGCGATCCACTTCCCGTCGGGACTGATCCGGGCTTCGGTCACGGACCGGAGGCGGCACACGTCGTCCGGCGACAGGGCCGCCGGCGCAGCGAGCGCGCCGGCAGTCAAGCCGGGCAGGAGCAGGCCGAGCACGATGACGGTCAGATGCCGGCCGAAGAGCCGGGTAGCCATCATTGGGCGGACTCCGCGGCTTCCTTCGCGAGCACGGTGAGCTTTCCGAAGTCCACCTCGCTCAGCGCGGACTTGATCCGGTCCATGGGCAGATTGGAGCCATGGACGTTGACGATGAACCGCTTGGCGACCAGCACATGCATCTCGCCCCGCTGGGCCTCGGTCTCGTATTTTTCGAACGCCCGGTGGCCGTGGTAGGTCGTGGTCCGCTCGTAGCCATCGGCGGATTCCTTGTCAACGTCGACCAGTGTCCAGGCAGCCGACGCCATGGCGGTCAATCCCGAAGCCGTGCCCATATCCGTGATCTCGATGTCCAGACTGGATTCCTCGTTCGCATAGTGGGCGCGGGCCATGGACACCTTGACCCCCATGGCGCCCGACTTTTCGCCTTCGGCGGATTCGCGCGCCAGGTCGGCGGCCGTCTCGGGCAACAGCG
>JAGOHA010000125.1 GCA_017996395.1 Acidobacteriota bacterium
ACGCCCAGCCCCAGGTATGGCGCCAGCCGCCAGTACTTGAGATTGTGCCGGCTGCGGCGCGCCGGCGCGGCGAAGTTGGAGATCTCGTACTGGGGCAGTCCGGCGGCGGCCAGGCGCGCCGAGGCGTTAAGGTAAAAATCGGCCATCGCCTCATCGGGCGGCATCCGCCAGCGGCCGTCGCGGATCCGGCGCGCCACCGCCGGGTGCTCGTCGGCGTCCAGCAGGTACATCGAGACGTGGTCCGGCCGGAGTCCAAGGCAGAATTCCAGGCTCTCCGCCCAGCGGGCTGGTTCCTCGTCGGGCAGCCCCACAATCAGGTCCAGGGCGATGTTGCCCACGCCCGCCTGACGGAGCGTCTCCACTGCCGTGGTGACGGTTGCAGGACCGCCCTGGCGGCGGACCGCGGCCAGGGTATCGGCGTGGACAGTCTGAACCCCCACCGTGACCCGGTTCACCCCGGCGGCAACCCACGCAGCGGCTGCCGATGGGATGACATCCTCGGGATTGGATTCCAGGGTGATCTCGGCGTCTGCTGTGATGGTAAAAACAGTGTGCAGGCGATCCAGCAGGCGGGCCACCGCCGCCGCCGGCAGCAGCGACGGTGTGCCACCGCCGAGGTAGACGGAATCGAAACGGGCGAACGCCGGATCCTGCTGCGCGCCAATGGCGATTGCCTCCCGTTCCACCGCGGCAAGGTACGGTTCCGCCTGTCGCCCCAGAGAAAACGTGACGAAGTCGCAGTACAGGCACTTGTTTCGGCAGAACGGCAGGTGGACGTACAATCCGGCGGCATCATCGGTCCGAATGCGATCGAAATCAGTTGTCCCGGTTTGCGCGCGGAAATCCGTGTCCACGTTGTCCCCGTCCGGATTGTGCCTCATGCGTCGGGTGCGTGCGGGAAGCTAGAACGGTGTGGGGATGTCGTAGAATCGGGCTTCCACGAGCCCGCGCTCCTGCAGGTGGCGCATCACTGCGAGCACGCCCCACTTTTCCGTCAGGTAGTGGCCGGCGAAACAGACGTTGATGCCCGCCGCCTTGATCTGGTGGTACGCGCTGTGGGAGGTCTCACCGGTCAGGTAGAAGTCGGCGCCGGCCGCGCGGGCGTCCAGGGCCAGCCGGGCGCCGCCGCCGCTCACGATGGCCACGCGGCTCACCCGTTCGGGGCCGAAGGGGAGAAAATGCACGTCGCAGGAGATGGTGGCGCGGATCTTGGCCAACACCTGGTCGCGCGTCACCGCCTCGCCGGTGCAGCCCAGAATGCCGATGGGCGCGCCCTTGTAGTCGATCACGGGCGCCGGATCTTTCAGCTCCAACAGGCGGGCCATCTGGATGTTGTGTCCCAGCTCCGGGTGCATGTCCAGCGGGAGGTGGGCGGCGTAGAGGGAGATCCCGTGTTCGATGAGCGGCTTCAGGTAGGCCAGCGTCACCCCGCGCACGTGGCGCAGGCCGCCCCAGATCATGCCGTGGTGGACGAACAGCAGGTCGATCCCGTCGGCGGCCGCCTGGATGGCGAGTTCGGGCGAGTAGTCCACGGCGAAGCCGGCGCGGCGGACCTCGGCGCGGCCCTCCACCTGGAGGCCGTTGGCCGACTCATCCTCGATGGCGTGGATGTTCAGCAGCCGGTCGAGCTCGTCCACCAGTTCGGTCAGTTTCATGTCGCGCTCCTCGGAGATCGGCCGGTTCCTTCACCACGAAGGCACAGAGGGCACAGAGAAGGACACGGCAATTGTATCAAAAGTTTTGGATGCACGGGCAGGTCAGCCGATTCTTTGGATCATGCACCCTCCGGACTCGATCCGATCGATGGTCGCGAATATTAGTTCATGGCATCCATGTGTCGCCGCATCTCGGGAGTGAATGCATAGGGATGGGGTGGACGACCGAGGGTCAGAGACCGGTTTCGAAGCGGGCCTGCCACTGGCCCAGGGTGATCACGGCCCCGGGCGTGAGCCACCCGGAGGCGCAGCGCTGGGCGTCGATGTACACGCCGTTGGTGCTTCCCAGGTCTTCGATCCAGAATGTGCCCTGCGGGGTGCGCCAGATGCGTGCGTGGTGCTGGGATACCCCCGGCACCGGCAGGACGATGGTGTTGTCCGTCGCCGCGCCCAGCGTCACGCATTCGACGACCAGCGCGTGTGCGCGGCCCAGGTTGTCCCGGAGCAGAGGGCCTGACCGTGGAGACACCGAGGCCGCCGGCGGCAGCGGTGCGGCGTGGCCGGGAGCCGGCGCCGCGTACGCCGGCGGCGGGGTGGGCGGGAACGACGGAGTGGGTGACGGATAAGCCGGAACCGGTTGTTGGGGAATTGCGGCCGCGACCGCACGCCGGCGGGAGCGCCGCGACAGTGCCAGGCCCAGCAGCACGGCCGCGACGATGACCGCGAGCAGGGCGCCCGCTGCGAACCATACCCATGCGGGCACACGCGAGACGAAACTGCCTCCCGTCTGCCGGCGGATGTTCTCGATCATCACGGCGTCGGCGGCCGGAGGCAGGTCGTCGATGGCGGCAGCCGTGTCGTCAAGCAGCGTCTGGTAGGTTTCAGTCTCCGCCTGGAACCGCTCGACCGACCGCTCCCAGTCGCCACGCTCGGCGGCGGTGAGGGGCCGCTCCAGGCCGCGCAGGGCCAGGAGGCGGAGGCGGCGCCGGAGCGATTCCCAGCGTTCCGACCCGTCGGTGTATGCCTGCATCCGGTCGGGTGCGCCGCCGTGCAGGGCGAAAAGGCCGGACACCGTCGCCATTTCCCAGGCGGCGACGGCCTCGTCGGCCTCGATGAGGTAGGCCAGCGCGTCGGCCGAAACGCGGCCGCCGCTGGCGGTGAAGGCGTCCCACTCCATGTTGTCCGCCAGCTCCAGGCGGGGCGTGTCGGCATCCCCGCTGCCGGGGAGCAGGCCGGCCTGCGCCACGCGGAGCGAGCCGCCGGCGCCGGGCCGAAGCAGCAGGGCCTGGACCGGCGTGCCGGCCAGATCGGCGGTGGTGGTCATCACGACGTCTAGCGACTTGTTGAGGATGCCCACGAAGCGGTAGCACTCCTCGACGAAGCGCACGCCGGCCATGACGTTGTCGAACACCTTCTGGATTTTCTCCAGCGTCTCGGCGTGCTTGACGATCTCCGGCTGCAGGTAGATGGTGCCGATGATCTTCATGGCCACCTGGCCGCATTCGCTGATGGTGTCCACCAGCACGGTGAGCCATTCCTCGGCGATGCGCCATTTCACCATCTGCTGGTATTCCCGCGCCAGCCAGTCATGCCGGACCTTGAGCTTGGCGTAACTGCGGGCGTAGGCGGCGCGGATCGAGTCGTAGTCGTCGTTTTCGAGGAACAGGATCAGGAACTGGTTGGCCAGGTCGTCGTACGGCGCCAGCAGCGCGCTGGTGATGGCCCCCTTGATGTCGGGGAACGGCATCTCGGGAACGTATTCGCCCAGAAAATCTGAAATCCGTTTAATGATCTGGGGCAGGATCAGTTCGTTGAGCATGCTGCGGGTGACCCGCCGGGTCTGGCGGTTGTCCACCAGCCGCTCGACCGGGGGAGTCTTGAAGAACCATTTGAACAGCCAGCGATAGATCCGCCCCGACACGCTGGACGGTGCGCTCTGGCTCTTTTCCCAGCGGGCCTTCAGCGCCTGAAGCTTGCGCAGCCCGACGGTCTTTTCCAGCTGCTTGTATTTATCCTTGACGTACTTGTCCAGCTTGGAGTCGGCGTAGAAGTAGCTGGCCGCGGCCTGGAACAGCGTCCAGGCATGGCCCAGCAGCTCCTGGCCGGCGTCGGTGGCGTCCTTGCGCGTGTCCTTGAGCACCAGGAGCATCCAGCCGAAGAGCTCCATCTTGTTGACGAGTCCCTCGGCGTCCTCGGCGCTCGATTCGGCCACTTGCGTCTGGGCGCCCTGGACGAAATGCTGACTCCGCTCCTTGACCTCGTCGGAGGCCGGCCATTTCTCCAGGTGTTGAAGCGCGTTGTGTTGCAGCCCCAGCAGCCGCGCCGATGGCGCCACCAGGAAGGGCTGCTTGAGTTCCTTGTCCCAGCGGGGCCAGTTGCTCATGTGCATCTGGATGGT
The DNA here is from genome assembly GCA_017996395.1 of Acidobacteriota bacterium. Classification (GTDB taxonomy): domain Bacteria; phylum Acidobacteriota; class JAAYUB01; order JAAYUB01; family JAAYUB01; genus JAAYUB01. The sequence continues at coordinate 4,054 of JAGOHA010000125.1, forward strand.
GAACTGGCCCTCGTCGTCGGTTTTCACGACGTCCACGGCGGCCCACTTGAGGATCTTCTCGTCCCCCTCCAGCTTCACCGTGGCGTCGTTGACGGGGACGCGCGTGGCCGTGCCCGGGAGGCGGTGGGTGGTGACCTTGAGCAGGACTCGGCCCTTGATGAATCCGTTGAGGCTGGCGATCTGCAGCGGAAGCACCGAGCGCTCCAGCCCCGGTTTCTCGACGACGAGACGGACCGGCGCGGCCTTCATGACGCCGATCTGGCAGATGACCCGGCCGGAGTCCTCGCCGGCGGCGTATTCGACGACGACGTCGCGGTTCTTGATGGAGCCGGTCTGCTGCATGTCCTTGGCGCCGATCGCGGGGGACTGGTAGACCGCCCGGGCGATGCCGTCGGCCCCGGTCACCGGGTCATTGGACAGGAGGCGGCCTCTTTGGTCGGCCGAGAAGACGCCGTAGAAATCCAGTTTCCAGGTCAGGCGCACCCCGGCGCGGGGCCGGCCCTGGGCGTCCATGAACTGGAAGACCACCGGAGTGGTGCTCTGGCCGTCGCCGGCGACGGGGTTGTCTCGGGCGGTCAGGGTGACCGTGGGTTTGGGTTTGACTGCGGCCGGCGCCTCCGGCGCTTGCGGGGCGGAGCTGACCCGGTGAAACATGATGGGCGGGGCGATGAGGAAGAACTGATCCCCCGGCAGCGGGATGAGCGAGGTGCCGATCCCGCCCACGCTCACTCCGTAAAAGCCCATGTGATGCGTGCCCGTGAACTCGACCTTGACCTCGTCCCGATACCCCTTCTGCACGAGGATCATGCGGCCGGCGTCGAAGGACCACTCCGAGGCGCCGGTCACGTCCGTCCCCTCGTAGTAGCCGGAGATGCCCGAAACCGGGCTGGTGGACGGGGTCAGGTTGATCTTGCCCTTTCCTTTCACGCCCGCGAACTCGGCCACGATGAGCACCCACGGCTTGTCACCCTCGGCGGTGTTGAGCGCGGCCGCGTTGGGCCCCTTGAGCGCTTCCTCCAGGGCGATCGCCTTGTAGTCGGCACCCGGTCCGGCGCCCATCACCTTCCGGATGATGATGGAGGTGAGTTGCAGGCTGCGCAGGAGCATCTTGGAGCGATCGTCCAGAATGGGCACCTGGAGATTGGTCCGGGCGATGCCGCCCGACATCTGGATCCGGTCGGCCGCCAGGCGGCCGGCGTTGATGCGGATGGCCACCGGTCCGGCCAGGTGATCCAGCAGCCGGCCGTCGGGATTCCGGGCGGAGACGGTCACGGTGGTCACCGTGTCGCCGTCGCCGGGGAGCGTGTCGGCGCCCGGTTCCACCAGGAGTCGGATTTCGTCGCGGGGCGTTTCCTTTTCGTCCTCGGGCTCCGGCTCCTCGGTCTGGGGCGTCTCGGGCTCCTCCTCGTCGGGCGGCCGGGCGTCGTCGCCGGGCTTGCCCACACGAGCCGTGGCCGTGAACACGGCCGCCACCGCGTCCATGAACACTCCGCTTGAGGAAAACGGCGGGTCGAGCGGTTCATCGAAGACGAAGCGGAGGGTCACGCCACGGGTCCCGTTGGGTGCGGTTACGGCAAGATCCACGGTCCGCTCGCCGAACGTGACGCCTTGAACGCGCACAGGCTCGCCGGCCGACAGCAGCGCGTTGAGGCCCCCGCGGGAAGGGAGCACGAAGCGGTCCGGGTACACGTGTACGGTGTACGGGTTCTCGAAGATATTGACCCGCAAGTACTGCAGGCTGCCGGCGTACTGGCGGCGGTACAGTTCCGCCTGGCCGGGGTCCACGGCGGCTGCTGTCCACATCACCGTCAGGAGGATCAGCAGGACCGGCAGGAGCTGCGATGTGCGGCGACTAGCCATGGGACGCCTCGCCGGGGCTCGACATGGATGTCGGTTCCGCCAGTACCACAATCCGATTCAGCTCCATACGCTGGGCTGGAAAATAGTCGGGGATCTCCTCATATTCCTCCTCCACCGGATTAGCCGGCGGCTGGAGGTAAAAATAGGCGAAGGCGACGAAGCCGGCCGCCAGAACGAACAGCAGGAGCAACACCCACAGGCAGCAGCTGCAGCAACCCTTCTTCTTGCGAGGGGCGGGAGGTTGGGGAGGCGGTGGCGCGGGGGGCGGATGGTAGGCAGCGGGTGGGTACTGGGCCATGCGTCCGTCGCTTCCGGGTGCGTTGGGAGACAAACGAGGATATTGTATCAGGAAGGCAGGTCGCCGCAAGCGGGAATCCTCACCGTTCAGGCGGTGACCATGTTTCGCGGAATAACTGACCGCGCGGCCGGCGACCGGTGTACAATGGCGCCCAAGCAGTCTGAGCAAGGAGTGAGGGTTCATGGAAAAAGCAGGCGCACGCAAGCTGGGAGTGGGGATCGCTCACATGGTCATCCATTTCATGGATGGCACCAAGATCGTTTTCCGCTATCCGAAACAGGCGGGGCACGACCCGGCCACCATCGCCGCCACCGTCAAGAAGGCGCTGGACATGGACAAGGTGGTGGTGGAGGCAAGCGGTGCGCTCCTGGTGATTCCGGCGCGCAACATCAAATACATTCAGGTCACGCCCGTCCCGGACGAACTGCCCAAAGGGATCCTGCGACACGCCGAGATCGTGGGGTGATCCCGGCCGCAGCGGCCGGCCGGATGGCCTGCCGGTCGGCCGTCCATGGCCCTGTCGCTTTGACGCCGGTATCCAATCCCCGGGCTCGGTCGCCGGTCGCTGATGGTTGATGGCGGGCGGACAGCCGAAGAACCGGGATTGGATCCGGAATCTCCGGTCCGTCCCGTACACCCATTCACCTGATCACCGAACGAGCAGCTGCTGCCGTAGCAGGGTCGCATCGGCCACGTCCAGCCGGCTGTTGCCGTTTAGGTCGCCCATGGGGGGCCAGGCGCAGAGCGGATCTTCCGGCCCGATGTTGCCGGCCAGCACCTGAGCCAGCACCACCAGGTCCTGGGCGTCGGTGATGCCGTCACCGGTGAGGTCGCCGTCGGGCGGCCGGATCACCTCGGCGAGAAATTCCTGGATGTGGTTCACCAGGCCGTCGTACTGGCCGTTGTAATCCCCGGCGGTCGAAACCACCACGAGGTCCAGGGCCGGGACGACGAAGATGTGCTGACCGCCCCAGCCCCACGCAACCCAGATGTCGGGACCGGCGCCGGGCGCGGCGCCGGCCTCCAGTGGCAGCAGCCACCATTGATAGCCGTAGCCGCTGCCGTCGGCGAAGGTGGAGCGGCGGATCATGCTTTCCGCGATCCACGATGCCGGCACGAGCTGTTGGCCGCGCCACGCGCCCGCCCGCAGGTAGAGCTGGCCGAATGCGGCCATGTCCCGCGGCCGGAGCCAGAGGCCGCCGCCCGTGTCGGTGAGTCCCCCGGCGCCGAGCGACCAGCTCCAGCGGGTGATGCCCAGCGGCGCGAACAGGCGCTCCGCCGCGAGCTCGTGGGCCTGCCGCCCGGTGGCGTGGAGCAGGAGGCCGGAGAACAGGATGGTGCACCCGCTGTTGTACTGAAACGCGGTGCCGGGCCAGTAGGCCATCCGGCGGTCCAGTATGAACTCCAGCCAGTCGGGGCTGGCCATGAGCTGGCGGTACGGGTTGCGCGCGTCGGTGTACGGGTACTGGAATTCGTTCCAGTCGAATCCGGCGCGCATGGCCAGCACGTCGGCCAGGATGATGACGTCCTTGCGCGGATCGGGATTGGCCACGGGCGCGTATTCGGGAAAGTGCGGGAGCAGCGAGGTGTCCAGGCTGTCCAGTTCGCCGCGGTCCAGCGCCATCCCCACCAGCGCCGATGAGACGCTCTTGGTCACCGAGTAGACGATATGCAGCGTATCGGCGTCAAAGCCGTGATAGTAGTGCTCCGCCGCCAGCCGGCCGTGACGGATGACCAGAAAACTGTGCACCGGGCCGAAATCGCCACGGGCGATGGCGTCATGGTAGGCGTCGAGCACGACGTGGTCGAGCCCGACGGCTTCGGGTGCGACGACCGGCCACTGGGGCGGCGCCTGCGCCGACACCCCCGCCAGCAACATGACCCAGCCGATGAACGTGGCGGCAAGCTCCCGATGGCCCGGGCGTAGTGGCCGCATGCGTATCTTCCCTTCCGCCTGGTGTGAAGAGGTATACGTGAATCAGCGGAAAAAGTCGCGCCCGCCGGATTGGCGCTCCAGGGCTCAGCGGAAAAAAGCCCCGGTCGCGGGACCGGGGCAATTCATGTCAACCATCAACCATCAACGTTCTATCGGACTTCGACTTCGACGCTGGCCGAGTGGCTGTTGAACTCCGGCGCGTACATGCACTCGATGTGGGCCAGGCCCGTGGGGTAGCGGCCCTTGTGCGTCACCCGGAGGTTGTACTCGAAGACGTAGGTCCCCACGGGGAGATAGTCGATGAAGAAATGGGTGGCCGTGTCGCGGGTGGACTGGTAGTAGAAGAGACCGTCCTGGAAGCGGTAGCCTGACAGGACGTCCGCCGGCTCGAAGCCGCTGCCGCGGTGGTCTTTCATGTGGACGTACTCCATGTCAC
>JAGOHA010000126.1 GCA_017996395.1 Acidobacteriota bacterium
GGATCCAATTCCACTTCCGCCGCGGCCCGGGGATGGTGGAGCTGTGGGACAACCGCCCGCTGGCCGGTCCGTGGCGGATCGGCGAGCCGCGCCGCACCGTGTTGAGGGACCTGGCCGCCGTGGCTTGGGAAACCTGCATCGAAGCCCGGCCGCTCCGCGCGGTGGCGGCGGCCGCCACCGCCGCCGGCATCCGCCCGGATTCATCCGAGGCGGCGAGTCAGGTTTTGGCAGAACTGGTCCGCAGCGGGCTGATGATGGAGGCGCGGGGCAACTATCTGTCCCTGGGCGTGCCGTGGAATCGTTAGTTTTGAATACGAAATCAACCGAGGAGGCTGATATGCCCAAGAAAAAACGTCCGGACGTCGTCACGCAACTGCTGAACGGCGATTTGACGGCGGCCCAACTGGTGTCGCTCGACGCCCGGCAGACCGCCGCGCTGCTCCATGCCGGCCACATCCTGTACACCGAGGGGCGCTGGCGGCAGGCGGCGGACATCTTCTCCGGCCTGGCGGTGCTGGACCCCCAGAATCCTTACGTGCACGGCATGCTGGGCGCCATCCGCCAGCAGGAGGGCGACCTGCCGGCCGCCGTCGCCCACTACACGCGCTGCCTGGAACTGGCCCCCGGCGACCCCGCCGCATGGACCAACCGCGGCGAGATTCTGCTCCAGTCGGGCCGGCTGGAGGAGGCCGCGCGGGACCTGGCCGAGGCCGTGGCGCGCGATCCCGAAGGCCGCCATCCCGCCGCCCACCGGGCCCGGCTGCTCGCCGCCCTGGCCCAGGACGCCCTGCGAGCGGCGGCGAAGGGAGGGCCGGCCGCGGCGGAAGAAGTCCTTCAGGCGCTCCAGGTTCGGCTCGGCGCCCTGCGCGACGCGAAGGACTGACTTGCGCCCGACGATCGCGTCCGGTGTGACTTCACGAATTCGCCGTTGCGTTCGCGGCGGCGGGCTTGCGCAGGCTGAAGTAACGGAAATGCCGGCCCAGGACATTCGTGCCGGGAAGACCCACGTCCAATCCAACCGTCCGCAGGCAGCCGGCGAGCGTCTCCGGTGCCATGGCCGTGTCGATCCGCAGATCCCCGCCCAGGGCTTCCCGCAGGCGGGCAACCCGCCCACGCCAATCCACCGCCGGGTCGTTGAACAGCTCCCAGGCCCGACGATCGTCCGGCGACATCACCCGGGAGGCGAGCCAGAGCCCCAGGTGACGGGGTGAGACGATGGTGAATGTCCGGCCGGGATGGAGGAAATCGGCGACATCGCCCACGCTGCACGCGAAGCCCAGCTGGTCGAGCACCCGCCTCAGGTGTCGCTCGCCGATGGAATACTCCCGGTGGTCCGGCAGTTCCAACGGCCGGGCGAACGGGGTGACGTTCTCCACCAGGAAGGCGCCGCCTCCCGGCGGGAGCACCTCCCACAGGGCTTCCACAAACCGGATGGCCCCCCAGTTCACCGCGAACGACGGCGCTTCCGCCTCGTCCGGCACGTCGAGGTCGTACCGGTCGACGAGGTCCCAGGCCAGCGCCCAGTAGCGCCGGTGGCGCAAGTTGTCCGGCGGGAATTCCCCCGTGGGCGGACCGCCCCGCGTGCGGGGCACGCCGTCGATGGTCCGTAAATCTCCGATGACCTCGTTGGACAAGACGAAGTCGGCTTCGGTGCTTGTTCGGTGCAGCCTTTCGGCGTCACCGGACACAAGGCGCACCGGCGGCCGCGCGTCGCGCAGCCGCTCCCGCTGGGCGGCCTGCAGCTCAGGCGACAGGTCCAGGATGGCGTACTCGGCCAGCAGGCCCGCCCCCGCCAGAACCGGCACGACCCCGGCGGCCACGTCGCCGAGCCCGCCGCCCACCTCCAGGACGACGGCGGGCCGGGCCGCCGGCAGCAGATCCATCTCCAGGAGGAAGTGCCCCAGCGCCTCGCCGTAGGTCCAGCCGTTTTGCACGAACGGGCCGGGCCGTCGCAACAGGTGCGACAGGCTCACCTCGTCGAGCATGGTGGCGCGCTTGTCCCGCCGGTGGAACCCCCGGTTGTCGGTGCACGGGCTGGCGGAACGCGGTACCGTTTCGGCCACGGCCTGTCCCTCTCCGGAATCGCTACTTGCAGGACGGGTGCCAGCCGGGCCGTCACCCGGCAGCGATTATCCCTTGTGCGATTTTAGCACGGCGGACGCATTGGCCGACTGCGATGGGCAGACAGAGTCAGATACGACTGGGGACTCGAAGCGCGTGCCGGGTGTTCAGGTTGGAAGACGGCGGGGGGAAAAAAGATGGTGGACAGGGCCGGGGTTGAACCGGCGGCCTCCCGCGTGTGAGGCGGGCGTTCTCCCACTGAACTACCTGTCCACGCCGTCAAAGGTGCTTATCATAAAGAAGGTGCCTGAAATTGGCAAGCGTTTTTTCGGCCGCACCGCCGCTTCGCCCGCCCGGTCGGCACTCAGGCTTCCGGTGCAAGCTCCGAAGCCGCCCCACTCTCCGCCGGCGACGCCACCCCGTCCCAGAGCGCCCGGTAGGCGGGCGCCCGCCGCTTGAACCGGCGGAACTGGATGAGCGAGTAAGCGAGCGAACCCGCGGTGAACACCGGCAGCCAGCCCGCCCAGCCGAACGAATTGCGGATTTTCTTCCAGGCGGACCAATCCCGGTGGGCGTCGTTGCGGACGGCGATATCCCGCAGGTAGCCCAGGTAGACGCTCATGGCGTCCGTGAACACGCCCCAGAAAGTCCCGGTGTTGCCGTGGACGGTTCCGCCGCCGGCGCGCAGGGCGGCGAAGTAGGCGTCGAGGGAGTCGCCGGGCGCCTCGGTCCAGGTGTGGGCGACGCGCCACATGGAATGCGAGTCGGAGCCGGCCACGAGCGGCGCCGCGCCGCCGGCGGCGCGGGCGCGGCAGCCGTCGGCGAACGCGTCGTTCACCCGCGGCGGCAGGCAGGCGTTGATCCCCTCGTACGCGGGGAACCGCGGCAGGAGCAGCTCCAGCAGCCGGACGCCCGCCGAGCCGGTGGGGAAATGGTAGAAGGGGTGGTTCCAGGTGTAGAACAGGCCGCGGGCCGCGAGCCAGTGGAGCAGGGCCGACCAGTCACGGCGCAGCGGCTGGATGGCGGCATGATCGTCCGCCGTGAGGCGGTAGACGCCCACGTGGAGCGTGTAGTCGAACTCGGGAATCCGCGTGGAGACTTCCTCGGACATGAAGAAGTCGTTCCGCTCCGGGTGCCGCCGCATGAAGTCGAGACAGCCCCCGATGGCATCGTGGTCGGTGATGGTGACGAAGTCCATTCCCCGCCGCTTGGCCGTGCGGTAGATCCGGTCGGGGGTGTTGTAGGAGTCCATGGGTTCCAGCAGCTTGACGTGGTTCGTCTTGCCGCTGAAGTACGAATGGACGTGCAGGTCACAGCGGGACATGGCGGACGGGGCGCTCCTCGCCGGCGTCCGTCGGCGGCGCCGGCCGGTCCCCATTGTAGCGGCCGGGCGGGCGATTACAATCCCTTTTCTTGCCGGGGGCGCTGTGCTACACTGGGCCCAGTTCAATCCCCACGCGGCAGGCAGAGCGCGCACCGATGGTCCTCGAAAAGATCGGCAAGTACAAGATCATCGACAAGATCGGCACCGGCGCCATGGGCGTGGTCTACAAGGGCTTCGACGCCAAGATGGGCCGCTACGTGGCCATCAAGACCATGTCGCCCCAGTACGTGAACAACGACGAGAGCCGCGCCCGCTTCTACCGCGAGGCCATCGCCCCGGCCAAGCTTTTCCACCCCAACATCGTGGCCATCTACGACCTGGACGAGGAAGAGGGCACGCCGTTCATCGTGATGGAGTTCCTCGACGGGCCGGACCTGAAGTACTTCCGCTCGGCCAAGATCAAGTTCACCATCCCCCAGATTCTCAACATCCTGATCCAGGTGTCGGAGGGGCTCGACTACGCCCACAAGCGCGGCATCATCCACCGCGACGTCAAGCCGGCCAACATCCTGCTGCTGAAGAACGGCACGGCGAAAATCGTCGACTTCGGCATCGCCCGCGTCACCGAGAGCACCCAGCAGACGCGCACCGGCGTGGCCATGGGCACCCCCGCCTACATGAGCCCGGAGCAAGCCAAGGGGATGAAGGTGGATCACCGCACCGACCTCTACTCGGTGGGCGTCATCGCCTACGAGCTCATCTCCGGCCAGAACCCGTTCCAGGCGGAAAATTACACCGGCGTCCTGTACAAGATCATCAACCACTTCCCCACGCCGCTCTGCAAGGAAGTGCCGGAGTGCCCGGCGGAACTCAGCACCGCCGTCATGCGGTGCCTGGAGAAGGAACGCGACGACCGCTTCACCGACCTGAAGGCGTTCTCCAAGGCGATGCAGGGAATCCTGGCCGCCTACGCCGCCGAGTCCAGCCGCCTCGACCTCACCCTCCAGGGCGTGGAGGGCCTCGAGACCGGCGCCCTCCAGGAGCCGTATAAGGCCCGCCTGATCCGCAAATACATCAAGGAGCTGCAATTCGAGGCCGCTTCCAAACTCCTGGACAAGCTCAAGACGGAGCATATCGACGCCACCCTGTTGCAGTCGCTCCATACCGAGCTGCGGGAGATGCACGCCCGCAAGCGGGTGACCGACCTCCTCAAGCTGGGCACGGACCTGGCCGAAGGCGGCGATTATGACCTGGCCCTGGCCAACTTCAACGAAATCCTCGAGCTGGACCCGGACAACGTCGAGGCCATCACCTGGGTCCAGAAGGTGCGCCGGCTGCAGAAGGAGAAGGTGTTCAAGGAGCAGATCCAGCCGCTCCTGGAGCAGGCCCGGGCGCGCACCGGGACCGGCGCCTATCTCGAAGCCATCGAGCTGCTGGGGCGGATTGCGACCCTGGATCCCGAATATCTCGAGGTCCGCGCGCTGATCGAGGAGAACGAACGCCTGCTCGCCCGGGCCAACCAGGTGCGCGGGCTGACGGGCGAGGTGCAGGCCGCCCTGCGCCAGGCCAACCTGCCGTCGGCGTTCACGCGCCTGGCCGAGCTGGAAGCGCTGGCCCCCGACGAGGCCGCCACCCGCAAGAGCCGCACCGCCGTCTGGCAGCGCTTCCTGGCCGACTTCAAGACGCACACCGCCGACATCCACGACCGTGACCGGCTGCTGGACCTGCGCGACTGGCTGCAGGGGTCGTTCACCCAGCGGCCCGTCGTCGCCTTCTGCTCGTCCGCCGCCCATGCCCAGGAACGGGAGGAGCTGCTTCAGGAGATCCGCCACGTGGTCACCGGCTGGCTCCAGGCGCAAAACCTCGACCCGGCCCAGCTGCTGCTGCGCACGCTGATGCCCGTGTTCCCCAAACAGAGCCTGCTCCAGTCGCTGGCGGTGGAGGTGGAAAGCCTCCGCCAGACGGTCATCGAAACCCGCCAGCGCCAGCTGGCCATGGAGCAGAAGCTGTCGGAAGGTATTCAGGAAGTCCACCAACTGCTTCAGACCGACCGGCTCGATGAGGCCCAGCGCAGCCTTCAGCAGCTCGGACGGATGTTCCCCAACGATGCCGCGCTGGCGCCGCTGCGCGAAGAGGTCGCCGCGGTGCTGGCCCGCCGCGACGCCGAACGGAAGCTGCAGCAGCAGCTCGAGGGTGTGCGCCGCCTGCTTCAGGCCGACGCGGTGGACCAGGCCGCGACGGAACTGGCCGCGCTGGAGAGCGCCCACGGCCGTCACGCCGAGGTCATCGCCCTGCGGACCGCCGTCGACGAGCGAACCCGCGAGCTGCGGGAGCAGGCGGAGATCCGGCGGTTCCGGACCGAAATCCAGAGCCTCAAATCCGCCGGCCGGATCGACCCCGCCATCGCCCTGGCCCGCGAAGCCAGCCAGCGCTTCCCCGAAGAGGCCGTGTTCCTGCCGCTGCTGCGCGAGCTTCAGGAGCGCAAAGAAGAGCTGGCGCGGCACGACGAGATCCGGGCGAAACAGCAGGAGATCCAGGAGCACCTCCAGCGCCAGCAGTTCCTCCAGGCTTCCAAGCTGGCCTACGATCTGAAGAACCGCTTCGCCGACCATCCGGATGTCATCTCCGTCCTCAAGCTGTTCCACGACCAGCGGGGCGAGTACATCCGCAATGCCATCGCCTCGGCCCAGTCGTTCACCGCCAACAAGGCGTTCGACGAGGCCCGGGGCCTGCTGGAGCGCGCCGCCGCCGAGTGCCCCGATTCCGTGGACCTGCAGAACGCCATCCAGGAAACCGCCGTGGCGCAGACCGTCCAGGGCGGGATTGGCGAGGTTCGCGCCCACGTGGTGGACAAGAAGTACGACCTGGCGCTGGCCACCCTGGAAGGTCTGCTGGCCCGCTATCCCGAACAGGGGAGCATCGTCCGGCTCTACGGCGAGGTCCGGCAGCAGCGCAACGCGTATATCCAGGAGACCGTCCAGCACGCCCAGGCCTTCGCCCGCGACGGCGACTTCGACCGCGGGCTGTCGCTGCTGCGCACCGCATTGGAAATTGTGCCCAACGCCACCGAGATCCAGGACAACCTCGAGGAGATGGACCGCCTGCGCGAGTCCATCGTCCGCCAGCGGCGCGAGGCGGTGGAAGAAGCCCGGCTGGTCGAGGCCGAAATCGAGCGGGCCGTCACCGAGTCGCGGAAGCAGCAGCACGCCGGCAATCTGTTCGACGCGTTGCGGGTGCTGGAGGAAACGCGGCATCGCTTCCCCAAGGCGGCGCCGCAGCTCGAGGGGGCGATCCAGGAGATCCAGGAAACCATCAACCTCCAGAAACACCTGCCCGAAATCGCCCTGCCCGCACCGGTGCGCCGACTGCCCCTCTGGCTGCTCATCGCGCTGGCCGCCCTGGTGGTGGGGGGCGTCGTCGGCGTGGTCATGTACCTGCTGCGGCCCGCGCCGGCGCCCGGACCGGCGCCGGCCAAGCCCGCGGTGCTGGCCATCGATCTGCGTCCCTGGGGCGAGGTGGACGCGGTGATCCGGCTGGACACCAACACGGAGATCGACCTGACCCAGAAAGTCACGCCGCTCCAGCTCGAGCTCGATCCCGGCCGCTACAAGGTGGTCTACCATTTCGCCGGACAGCCCGCCCGCAGCGCCTCCGAAGAGCTGCAGCTCGAAGACAGCGGCTACCGCGTGCTCAAGAAGGTCGCTCCGCAGCTGGAGCAGAATCTCGACCGCACCGTGGACGAGCTGATCGGCCAGTGACCGCGGTGCGCGCCGCACGGGCTGCCCCACCACAACCCATCGGATCCAATGTCGATTAATTTCCCGCGGCGGTGGAGTTCCCCGGCTGGACCATCCCCTTCAATTCTTCCAGGAGGGCATCCATCGCGGACTGGAGCGATTCCAGCTCCCGCGCCTCCACCATGATGCGCAGGAGCGGCTCGGTGCCCGAGTAGCGGATCACGGTGCGTCCGCCGCTCCGGGCCAGCAGCGCGTCGAGGGCCCGCACGGGCGGCAGCGATTCCAGCGGTGGTTTCCGTTCCGCCCGCAGGTTGAACACCCGCGATGGGAACGGTTGGTACCCGGCCAGCAGGTCGGCCAGCGGCCGGCGGGTCACGGCCAGGATGTGCAGCAGGAACAGGCCGGCAAGCAGGCCGTCGCCGGTCATGGCCGGTGACTGGAGGATCAGGTGGCCGGACGGTTCCCCGCCCAGCGCGAGGGCGCCGTCCAGCATGCGGGCCTGGATATGGCGGTCGCCCACCGGCGTCCGCTCCAGCCGGATGCCCCAGCCGGCCAGCGCCTTCTCGAGTCCCAGGTTGGTCATGATCGTCCCCACGACGGTTTGCCCGGTGAGCTGACCCCGTGACCGCAGGTGATCCGCAAACACATACAGCAGCGCGTCTCCGTCGAGGATCCGACCTGTCGCGTCGCAGGCCATGATCCGGTCGCCGTCGCCGTCGAGAGCGAACCCCAGGTCGGCGCGCGCCGCAGCGACGGCCGCCGCCACCCGCTCCGGCCGGGTGGCCCCACAGTCGTGGTTGATGTTGAAGCCGTCCGGCTCGGCACAGATCGCTTGTAGGCGGAAGGCGGCACAGTCCACCAGCGCCAGGACCGCCGGTGTGGACGCGCCGTGGGCGCAGTCAATCACCACGCGGGTGGTCGGGGGCAGTCCGTCCAGCGGACACCGGTTCAACAGCCCGGCCACGTAGCGGCCCAGCAGATCGGGCGCCACATGGAACCGACCGCTGCCGTCCGCCAGCGGCGTCTCGGCCGAAGTCCGCGCCGGTACCGGGCGTTCGACTACGCGGACGGCGATGGCGGCTTCCTCGGCGGTGGAAAGCTTGAATCCCCGATCGGTGAAGAATTTCAACCCGTTGTCTTCCGCCGGGTTATGGGAGGCTGAGATCACCATGCCGCCACAGCACCCGAGATCCAGGATCAGGCCGGCCGCCGCCGGCGTCGGCAACACGCCGGCGTCCAGAAGCGGTACGCCGGCCCGCTCGAGCGCGGCGACCACCTGCCGGGTGATCCAGGGTCCCGAGGCGCGGGTGTCCCGGGCCACGAGAAAGGGGCGGCCGGGGAGTCGCGCCGCGGCGCGGGCGGCCGCGGCCTCCGTCGCCGCCTGGATCGTGGAGGCATC
>JAGOHA010000127.1 GCA_017996395.1 Acidobacteriota bacterium
CTCGCCGCTGCAACAGGAACAGCTCGAGGCGTTGGTCCCGGCGCAGACGTAGGTGAAGGTGGTGGTCTGGCCGTAGGGATCGGTCTGGCTGGTCTTCCGGTTCATGATGTCGTAGGTGAAGGTGGTGATGTGGCCGTTGGGATCGGTGACGGCGATGACGTTGCCGGCCCCGTCGCGCTGGTAGACCGTTTCATGCCCGAGGGGGTCGGTCACCTTCGCCACGTTTCCATATGCGTCGTACTCATAATGCGTTCTGAGGCCCAGTGGGTCCATTACCTCCCGCAACAACCCGTTTGTTTCGTAAGTGTAATGAGTTGAATGATTCAATGGATCGATCTGCTCGATCAGATTGAGTCCGTCATCATACTCGTACGTTGTCCGACGCCCGAACTCATCCTCGCTGGCGGTCAGCCGATGGGTCAACATATTAAAATAGTATCGCCGCGTCAGACCGAGTGGTTGTCTGGTCATCCGAATCAACTGGCCGTATTCGTTGTACAAATATTCTTCCCATGAACCATCAGGATAATGGACCGTCTTGACCAAACCCCGTCCATCGGGATCCTGCAACGTGACTTGACCCAGGGCATCCTCAGTGGCCAGCACATGACCGTTTTCATCGGTCCAGAGATAACGGGTGTGACCGGCTCCGTCGATCACGGTGCTCATATTGGCGGCATCGGCAGAGTACGGGTTGGCCTCTGTCCAAGAATCAGAATCCAGAACCTGCCCTTGATTAAGCGCCGGCAGATATTGCCGCAGCTCTCCGGTCGGGGCAATAACCCGAGCCAGAGTGCCGTAGTCCGGCTCATATTCGTACCGAAAGCGGCTGCCATCAGCCATGGTCTTAGCTGTCAATCGATGGTAAGAGTCATACTCAAACTGCAGGAATGACAGATCCGGTTGTACTATCCGGACAAGATCACCTGCTCCGTCCACTACGAATTCGGTCACCCGTCCCAACGGATCCTCCACCTCGGTCAGGTACCCTTCCGCCGAGTAGTGCATGGATATCGTTGCCCCCAGGGGATCGGTGATTGTGGTGAGCACCCCTTGGGTATTCCAGGTATACTCTGTCCGATTGCCGTTGCGGTCTGTGCAAGTCAAAGGATGACCACTGGCATCGAACTCCCATGTGGCCTTCTCAGCGCGGTCATCCAACTGGTTGGTCAGGCGGTCATACCGGTAGCGGTGCCTGGCATCGAAGGCATACATTTGGCGGCTCATTTTGTACAGATGACCATTTTTGGCCATGAAATAAATATTCTCAAAGTCATCGTCGAAGAAAAACGACCACGGCTGTAACAAATTCAGGTTAAACGGTTCCATGACCGAATCATCACCACCTGCCGGCAAGCCGCCGTTTCGGCGGAAGTCGGCTACGGTCCAGACTTGGCCTGCCGCGTCAATTTTCCGCAACCGGTCGCCAAATATCCCTTCAGAAAGGAGGTGATAGTATTCCAGATAATAGAAGTTCCCATCGCTGTCGGGGAACATCTGCAAAATGCCATTGATTTTCACCTTCGCGGCGGGTACTCCTTCTTCGAACATCGCTTCGGCGGCGGTGCCGGCGGCGTCATGACCAGCTACCGGGGAGGCGTCACCGGCCGGGGTAACTTTCCAGATTTCGAGGCCCGAAGCCCGATTGACATTAACCCAAAGATTCAATTCCCGATCCACTCTTAAATCGCAGGCAAAGTCGCCTGTATCGAACTGCAGTTCACCAATCTGGACCACTCCACCATTGGCGATGACCTTGTGGATCACGGTGGACTGACTGGTGTAATCCCAAGACAGGGTGTAGACATTGCCCATGTGATCGATGCAAAGTTCATTGATGTCCATCGGCGTAATCGCCACCAGCCGGACCATCCCTTCCCGATCCAGTTTGAACAGGCGATTCCAAGCGCCTCCGCTGCTGGCAAAATAGACATTTCCCTGTTCGTCGTGTCCCAGATAGTCATTGCCGCCACCACCCATATTTAGATATAGGTTTTTTACCAAGTTGGCCGGGATGGTATCCGTCTGGGACCAGTCCACATCGGTATCACCTCCGCCGATGAGTATGCGGAGTTGTCCTTGACTATCCACCTTGCGAAGCTGATGGCAATATTCTGGGTTGTTCAGAACAAGATTGTAGAAGAGCTCGCCATTATGGAAATACATGCCTTCGGCTCCCAACTCGTTGTTGGCGATGCTGTCGTCGGGTTGTACCTGGCAGGCGGGTGGGCGAACGTCGATAGCGGTTCCGGATACCTTTTCGATCATTCCGGCATGCAGTTCCACCGGCTGGCCGGAATCTTCCTGGATGTATACCGACTCGCCATCTGCCGAGAAGTGCAGATGTTTCAACGCATTCAAACCTAACGACCATCCGGCACCGTAAGGGGACTGAGTCAAGTCGGATCGTTGCAGCAGAAAGTTACCCGAAAATCGCACCCGTTGACGATAAGGTTCGCGCATCGGCACACCAGTGTCCGTCAACGGTTCACAAGCGAAGCAGGTCGTGGACCAGTAATTGTATGTCCGGTATCCGTTCTCAACCACGCAGTCATACGGATGAACACCGGGCTGCAGCCTCTGGCCCTGGTCGTCCGTTAGAGGAATGCGTATTTTGAAATAATTGACAGCCTGATCGCTGCTGAAGGTGGTCCGGTAGTGCCGCTCGGCGATGTCAAGATAAATGGTGGTGAAGTCCGGCCGGATGACCTCGGTGTTGTCTACCTTGACTGTGAAAACAAAGTGATCGGTTACCGATTTGCCGTCGTAAGACAGAGTCAAACTGGCGTCCCCTCCCATCACCTTATAAGGTACCGTCTGATAGCTAATGCGGAGGTTGCCGGTATCGATGCTGATCTCCGACATGCCCCCGTCGATTTTCTCGCATTCATCCTTAGGATTTTCCCCAGGGCCGGTCGGAGCGGGATCTCCCGGAGGAGCCACGGCATTGGGATCGCGAACCGAAAAATGGGTGATGTAGAACTCCATGTAGAGTCCATCCTCGGTGATGACCGACACGGAGTCGTGCTCCCAGCGGTGGGCCCGGCGGTTGTACCAGCCCACGGGGATGGGCGTGCCCGGTTCGAAACCCAGGAAGTTCTGCACCCGCACGCGCACCGGCAGGTTCAGCACCTCGGTGGTGTCGCCGGTGACGTCGAAGGCGAACGTCCACACCGAGGGTGTGGGCATGGCGTTGGGCAGGGCGTCGCCGAAGGGGATTTCGGTCAGGGTGACCTGGAGCGGCGTGTCGACGGCTCCGGCCGGAAAGTCCATAGTGATCCGGCCGTTCGAGTTGACGGCGGTTCCGCCGGCCATCAGGATGGTGGATACCACGGGGTCGGCCGGGACCAGGAACACGTCGTCCACCCGCGGATAGCGGCCGCGCTTGACCATGACCACCCGCTGGGCGTCAAGATGCTCCGGTGCGGTGATGTTGAGCACCACGGTCCGGGCCGGTCGCTCGTCCGACAGGTCGGCGATGGGAAAGCGGATCGCGCCGGTGGCGTCGGTGTAGAGCCGCGCGTCGAGTCCTTCCACGGTCAGACGGGCGCCGGCGAGGGGTTGCCGGTCGGCGGCGCTGTACACCGTGCCGGTGATCCACCCGCAGGCATCGCTCACCGGCGGATCGACCTCCGGGGGCGCATAGTGTACCGTAACCGCCGCGCCGGCCTGGTTGCGGGTGGCCCGATCCGTGGCGGTGGCCACCAGACGGTTGCGGCCGTCGAGCAACCGGACGGCGGTGGCGGTGAAGGTGTCGCCGGCAAGCGCGGCGGGCTGGCCGTCCACGAGCACGGACACGTCCATCGGATCAAAGGCGCCAAGTATGCGCCCCGTGACCGTGACGGCACAGGTTTCGAAGGCATCATCTTCCAACGGTGACAGAATCTCAACGGCGAACACCGCCGGACGGCGCTGCACCAGGACCGACGTGGTGGCCTGGGATTCGCGCCAGCCGTCGGCGACGGTGAGCCGAAACACCAGCAGGGCATCCCGGTCCACATGGTTCAGCACGAACCGTGGCTGGACCAAGGTGGCGTCGTCCAACACAACGGCGGGTCCAGATAGCTGTTCCCACTGGTAGCCGCTGATGGGGCCGGAGCTGGCCGAGCCGTCCAGGACGACGGCATCGTCCTCGAGAACCGCCTGGACCGGGCCGGCGTCGGCCACCAGCGGCGGCACCGGCGGCACGGCCAGGGTCACCGTGGCGGACAGCCCGCCACCGGGGGCCGGGTTTCCCACCGCCAGGTCCACGCTGCCGCCGGCGGCTGCGCCGATGGGCAGCGCCACCGTCAACTCCGCGGCAGACTCGAACACCGGCGCATACACGCCGCCGCCGGCGAGGATCATCGAGCCGTCAGGCGCGGGCTGGAAACCGCTTCCGTGGAGGCGGACCTGGAAGGCGGTGTAACCGGCCAGGTAGCCATCGAAGACGGCGGTATCCAGGATCGGCGCCGGGTTGAGCACCCGGAACTCGACCGGCTCGGACACCAGGCTCCACGGGGTGGGGTTGTAGACCTGAATGGGGAGAAAACCGCCATGCTCCAGCAGGGCGGCGTCCAGCTCAGCGGTGAGCCAGATGCTGTCGCCGTCTTCGTGGTAGATGGTGGGCACTTCGTAACTATCGGCCCAGACCACCGAGTCGGCGTGGAATGGGCCGCCGTCGACGCGAAGGGTGACGCCGGCGCTACCCGCCTGAACTTCGGCAGGGGTCAAGGCGGCGATCACCGGCACGCCCGCGATCACATGGATCATATAGGGGGCCGACTCACGCAGGGGCGGACCCGGATTGACCACCGTGACCTGGAGCGCACCTGGTTCGCTCAGCAAGGCATCGGGCACCCAGGCGTCCAGCGTCGGCGGCATGTCGAAAGTACGCCAGAGATGAGTCTCGCACGCGATGCCGTTGACCCGGACGAAGCTGTTGGAGTCGATGGGATCGGCCAGGGTGTTGATGACGATATCCAATCCGCCCTGGGGCAGCTCGCGCGGATAGACATCCAGAATCAGAGGATCCCGATCGACGATCTGAACGCTCACTGCCGCCGAGTCGGCCGGCGGCGGCCCCGGGTTGCGCACCGTCACCGCGCGGGCGCCGGCGGTGGCGGTGACGGCCGCCGGCAGCGCCGCGGTCAGCTCGGCCGGGTAGCCGTCGTCGGCCGGGGTGAGGGTTGTCGGCAGTTCGACGCCGTCGAGGAGAATCGTGGCGCCGTCCTGGACCTGCCAGGCGAAGACCGTCAGTTCCGGGCCGGCGGAACCGAGGGGCACCTCCGGCGGCGCCAGGCTGACGATGACCGGCGTGCCGGGATCGTCCACCACGGTGAAGGGAACCGGGTCGGAATCGCCAACTGCCGGATCGTGGAGAACCACCTCGTGGACACCCCCGGCGGCGGTGAGCGAATCGGGCAGCAGCACCCCGAGGGCGGGCGGCAGCCAATCGTGGAAAGTCGCGGCCATGTCATTCCCGTCGATCCGGACGAGGCCGGCGGCGTCAAGCGGCCGGCCGTAGACGAACAGCTCCACGCCGGTGGAGCCGGCCGCCACCTGGGCCGGGGTGAGCAGGGTGATCACAGGCCGCTCAGTGCCGCCGGTGATGGCGAGCATCGCCGGGGCGGACTCACCGCCGCCGGGGCCAGCGTTCACCACTGTCACGGGAAGATTGCCAGAGACAGCCAGCAGGGCGTCGGGCAGCACCGCCGTGAGCAGCGCCGGGCTGCCATCGTGATATACCGTGGCCAGCTCCGTCCCATCCACCCGGATTATCGAGCCGGGATAGAACGGAGCGCCCTGGACGCCGAGCACCACGCCGGTGGAGCCGACCGGGATCTCGGCCGGGTCCAGCGCGGTCAGGACCGGCACGCCGGCCAGCACGGTGAACGTTGCCGGGGCCGACTCGCCGCCGCCGAGGCCGGGATTGACCACGGTGACGGCCCGCAGACCCGGCAGCGCGGTGGCCGCCGCGGGCACCGCCGCGGTGAGCCAGACGGGATCACCGGGGTGATATTCGGTCGGGAGGACCGCACCATCGAGCATCACGACGGAGTCGGCGTGGAACGGCCCGCCGTCGACCCGCAGGGTCACGCCGGGGGAGCCGGCCGGGACCGCGGCCGGATCGAGCGCGGTAATGGCCGGCATGCCGGCGGTCACCAGACACTCGAGGGGCGCCGATTCCCCGCCGCCGGGTCCGACATTGACGGCAGTGATGGACAGGACACCGGTGGCCGCCGTCAGCGCATCGGGCAGCACGGCGGTCAGGTACGCCGGGCTGCCGGGATGGAACGTGGTGGCCAGGTCCGCGCCGTTGGCCCGGATCACCGAGTCGGGATACAACGGCCCGCCATCGGCGCGTAAAACGACACCCACACTGCCAGCGGGAATCTCGGCCGGGTCCAGCGCGACGAGAGACGGAATGCCGGCGGTCACGGTCAGAACAGCCGGAGCGGATTCCCCGCCGCCCAGGCCCGGATTGATCACGGTCACACCCCGGGTGCCGGGCAGCGTGAGCGACCCGTCGGGCAGCACCGCCGTCAGAAACGCCGGACTGCCGGCATGGTACGTCGTGCTCAGAAGCGCCCCATCCAGGGTGATGACCGAGTCGGCATGCAACGGGCCGCCGTCGACGCGGAGGGTGACGCCGGTGCTGCCGGCCGGTACCTGCGCCGGGTTGAGCGCGGTGATGGCCGGCACACCCGGCACCACCGCCAGAGCCAGCGTGGCGGAAGTGCCGCCGCCCGGCGGTGGATTCTCCACCCACATGTTCACGGCGCCTGTCTGGATCAAATCCGCCGCCGGAACGATGACCGTGAGCTGCGTGTCCGTTTGGCCGGTCATGCTCAACGGCGAGCCGTCGGCAAACACAATGCTATCGGGGATGAAACCGGATCCGTGCAGCGTGACGGCGAGATCGGCGCTGCCGGCCACCACTGCGGCCGGTTCCAGCGCGGTGAGCACTGGTATGGGATGATCCTCAGGTACAGGCGCCAGACCCCAGCCGGGCACGCCGCCGACGACCGTGACCGCCGTGTGCCAGGTCCAGGCGGCAATCGGTCCGTCCGCGGTCACCGTGACCAGGCTGGGCCGGTTCCAGTACCAGTCCCAGAACGACTCCAACGGAGTCGAGAGCCAGATGACCCGGTTGGCGTCCGGCGCCACCGAATAGACCGGTTGGCGGACGACCTGTCCGGAGCTGTTGTACTGGGTCACCATCACCGTGGCGGGACCGGCACCCGGGTTGTGCACCGTCAGAGGAAAAAACGTCGCGTCCTTGACCACGTGCCAGGTGGGATGGGTCATCGCCGGTCCCATGGCGGCGGGTATCGGGGCCGCCGATTGCTGCGCGCCGCAGATCACGGTTGCCGCCAGGAGCAAGGTCGGAGCATCGGTACGGAGAACGGCATGGGTTTGATAGAGCAGGAAACTGATCCCGTCGAACAACTCCTCGCAGCTTCGGCGAACAAACCCGTTGGCCGGCACGTCGATGGTGCCTTGACCCAGCCGGGTGCCGGCGGTGGTGACCAGATCCACGGTCAGGCTGACCGATGCCGGGCCCGGATTGGCCAGCCACAGCGTATCGGCGGTTCCGAAGCGGGGGAAGGCATCGTATTCCGGCACCAGCCGGCCGTCGCTGTCGATCCCCATTGTGGACGTCGGAACCGCCATGAGGCCGTTGGCCTCGGGATACCACGCCACGACCAGGACACTCCGGTCCGCGGTGAGGCGAAGCACACCGGTGTCTGGCAGACCGGATCCGGCGAACAATTCACTCTCCGCGGCCACCCACCGGACTTCATGACCGGCGAGGGTGAGAGCTGCGGCGATGGGCACAGTAGCATCGGGGGAGTCGACGCGCAACCCGACCTGAGCTGGAGTGGCTGATGGATTGCCCAGGAGGAGCCAGGTGCCGGTCACCGCTGCCGGTCCCTGAAAGAACGTGGTCCAGGCGGTCTGGGGTGCAGTCGGGTACAGGGGGTAGAGCGCGATGGGGCCGGGCGGATTGATCGCTTTGTTGAAGAAGGAATCCGGGCGGGCTTTGCTCGTCGCGGGAGCGTTCGGCAGACTTGCAAGGAGCACTTCGGCGTGAACCGAGTCGATGGGCGTGGTCACCACGAGATAGCCGGGGCGGCCGGCCGGCGGATCGGATAACGCCACGGCAAGCGCGCCGATGGATTGCACCACAACCCCGTGGGGCGGGACGGTCAACGTGGTCGGTTGATCCGTGTACAGTTGTCCATGGAGGAAAAAGCAGATGGTCGCATCCTGCGGTGTATCGCTGGCATTGATCAGCCGCAGCACGCCGTCGGCCGAGGATCCCGAAACCGCCGGCAGTGGGTAATGGACTTGCGTTCCCAGCAGGGTGCAGCCGAACAAGCTGATCCAGATTGCAAAATAGACAACGCCCCCCATTCGTCTCATGGTGACAACTCCCCAAATTGTGGAATCAATCGCAATCCCGGGCAACATTCCACAACACCGGGCGATTGTCAACCACAAATACAC
>JAGOHA010000128.1 GCA_017996395.1 Acidobacteriota bacterium
CGGGCCAGCAGCAGCACCAGCAGCAGGCCGAACAGCAGGTTCATCGCCACCAGGTGCAGGGTGAAGGTGAGCCAGTGGAGCGCGGTGAGCAGCCAGTAGGGCGCCGGCTGGGCCAGGGCCGGTCCGGCAACGGCCAGCATCGGTTGGAACGCGGGCAGGACGTTCATTTCGCACCTCCGGTCAGGTGGCGGGCCACCCGTTCCTTTTCTCCATCGGATCCCGTGAAGGAGGGCATGGAGTCGGACATGTCGCCGATGCCGGCGACGATGTCGGCCGCGTCCGCGGGCGTCAGGCCGGCGAAGGCGTCCGCCAGCGGACGGAAGTTGCCGGCGAGGGTGTGGCAGCCGCCGCAGCGCCGCCCGAAGGCGAGCGCGTCCTGCGCCGCGGCGCTCAGCCGGCCGCCGGCCAGCGGATCGGGCCCGGCCACGGACTTCAGGTAGCGCCCCAGGGCCGCGGCGTCGGCCGCGTTGCCCGGGAACGGCGGCATCTTCTCGCGGTAAAGATGGAGCCGGGGGACGATGCCGGCGATCCAGGCTTCATCGAGACCGGCCACATACTCCCGCAGCGGGTGATAACCGTCGATGGTGTGGCAGGAGCGGCAGCCGTGCAGGTACAGGTCACGGCCGCGGTCCCCGGTGGAAAAGGCCACCGGCAGCGGATCGGCCGCCGGCAGCGCGGCGGCGTCGCGCGCCAGCAGGTTGTTGCTGTAGAGAAATTCGTGGATGACGTACGGCTTGCGGATGGCCTCGCGGGCCCACTCGAAGCCGCCCATGGCGACAAGCGCCAGCGCCAGCATCACGCCGGCGGCAACGGCGCCGGTCCGTCGGGGGATGAGCAGCAGCAGGACCAGGACCGCCAGCGCCAGCACTCCGGCCGCCGCGAGCATCACCTGCACCGCCAGCGCCGGCACGCGCGCCGACACCAGTTGCTCGGCCGCCACCGGCGGCAGCGTGAGGAAATACCAATAGCCCGACGGCACACCCACCGCCAGCGCGCCCAGCGTCAGGGCGCCGTTGAAGCGAAGCATCCGTGTCTTGAGCTCCGCGTTCTGTTCCCGGGCCGCCGTGAGCGAGGCGTACAGGCCGGCCAGGGCCAGGCAGATGCCGGTGCGGAAGACCATCCCCGGCAGGAAACCGGGGTTGAAGAACCCCTCCCAGAAACTGCCCGTGGCCAGCCATCCGCCGGGAGTCAGCATGAAGGTGAGGATGCCGTTGATGATCACCAACGACAGCCAGGCGGTGACGAAATAGATCCAGCCGATGGCCAGGTGCAGCTTCGGCGCCAGCCGCCGCCAGCCGTACAGGTAGAGCATGGCGGCGGTGATCTCCAGGAAGAACATCACCCACTCCGTGGCCCAGCCCCAGACGAAATGGTTGATCAGCCACTTCGTGCCCACCGGGTGGATCAGTCCGATGGTCACCCAGATGGCGACGCCGGTCACGGCGCCGAACACCAGGGTGAGCAGGACGAAGAACCGGGAGTAACGCTCCAGGTACGCCAGGTGGGCATCATCGTTCCGGCGCCGCGCCCAGATCTCGGCGAGCACCAGGTACAGCCCGCCGCCGATGGCGAAGTGGGACACGAACACGTGGACGATGGCGATCACGCCGATGAGCACGCCGTTGGCTATAAATGGCTCCCATACGGGGTAATTCATGGCCACCTCGTCAGGGTTTGATGTATGTGTATTTCCACAAACAGATTACCATATCGCCCGGTCCCGACAGAGTGCTAATTCAATCCGATGGGATATCCGGAGATGGTGCCATTAATAAATAATTATTATTTAACAATAATTATTATTGACAATGTATCCGAACATCGCTAGATTATCAGCATGCGCATTCATGAGTCTGAGTCTGAAATCCGATCCCGCCGCACCCAGATGCTGGAGAAATTGCGGGCACGGGGTTTCCGCATCACCCCGCAGCGCCTGGCGGTGCTCGAGGTGCTGTCCCGGAGCGAAGGCCACCCGAGCGTCGAGGCCATTTACGCCAAGGTCCACGCCCGCTTCCCCACCGTCAGCCTGGCCACGATCTACAAGACCATCGCCGTGCTGAAGGAAATCGGCGAGGTGCTGGAACTGGGGTTTGCCGACCGGGGCAATCGATACGACGGCCACCGACCGTACCCGCACCCCCACCTGATCTGCACGCGGTGCGGCGCCATCTTCGATCCGGACCTGAGCAGCCTGCACGACCTGACCCAGGAGGTCGCCGCCGAAACGGGCTTCCGGATCCTCACCCATCGGCTGGATTTTTTCGGGATCTGCCGGGACTGCCAGGGGAGCGATTGACCAGCCGGACGTGTCGCCGCGACCAGGCGGTTCGGCCCGGCGGGCGCCTCACAGTGCCGAAATACGATTTTTGAAATCACACATAGAAGGAGGTCAAAGTTATGGCGAAAGAACAGAAGAAGAACGTGCACCCCCACATGGCCGGCGGCGGCACGACGAACCTGGACTGGTGGCCGAACCAGCTGCAGCTCGACATCCTGCACCAGCACTCGGCCAAGTCCAACCCGATGGGCGAAGAGTTCAACTATGCTAAGGAGTTCCAGACTCTCGACCTGGCTGCCGTGAAGCAGGATCTCCGCGACCTGATGAAACAGTCGCAGGACTGGTGGCCCGCGGACTTCGGCCACTACGGCCCCCTGTTCATCCGCATGGCGTGGCACAGCGCCGGCACCTACCGCGTCGGTGACGGTCGCGGCGGCGGCGGCCGGGGCAACCAGCGCTTCGCCCCCCTCAATAGCTGGCCCGACAATGTGAACCTTGACAAGGCGCGCCGGCTGCTCTGGCCCATCAAGCAGAAGTACGGCCGCAAGATCTCCTGGGCCGACCTGATGATCCTCGCCGGCAACGTCGCGCTGGAATCCATGGGGTTCAAGACCTTCGGCTTCGCCGGCGGTCGCGAGGATATCTGGGAGCCGGAAAAGGACGTCTACTGGGGCGCCGAGACCAAGTGGCTGGACGACCAGCGCTACTCCGGCGACCGGGATCTCGACAACCCGCTGGCCGCCGTGCAGATGGGCCTCATCTACGTCAATCCCGAAGGCCCGAACGGCAAACCGGACCCGCTCGCCGCGGCGAAGGATATCCGGGACACCTTTGCCCGCATGGCCATGAACGACGAGGAAACGGTGGCCCTCATCGCGGGCGGCCACACCTTCGGCAAGACCCACGGCGCCGGCCCGTCGACGCATGTGGGGCCGGAGCCCGAGGCCGCGGGCATCGAGGAACAGGGCCTCGGCTGGAAAAGCAGCTTCGGCACGGGCAAGGGCGGCGACACCATCACCAGCGGCCTGGAAGTCACCTGGACCACCACGCCCACGAGGTGGACCAGCAACTTCTTCTGGAACCTGTTCGGCTACGAGTGGGAACTCACCAAGAGCCCGGCCGGCGCCTACCAGTGGACGCCGAAGGGCGGCGCGGGCGCCAGCACCGTGCCGGACGCGCACGACCCGGCGAAGCGCCATGCGCCCGCCATGCTGACCACCGACCTGTCCCTGCGGTTTGACCCCGCCTACGAGAAAATCTCGCGGCGCTTCATGGAAAACCCGGACGAGTTCGCCGACGCCTTCGCCCGCGCGTGGTTCAAGCTCACCCACCGCGACATGGGCCCCCGCTCGCGCTATCTCGGGCCCGAGGTGCCGGCCGAAGCGCTCATCTGGCAGGACCCCATCCCGGCCGTCGATCACAACCTGATTGACGCCAAGGACATCGCCGCCCTGAAGGGCCAGATCCTGGCTGCCGGCCTGTCCGTCTCGGAGCTGGTCTCCACCGCCTGGGCGGCCGCCTCCACCTTCCGCGGTTCCGACAAGCGCGGCGGCGCCAACGGCGCGCGCATCCGCCTGGCGCCGCAGAAGGACTGGGAGGTCAACCAGCCGAAACAGCTGGCGAAGGTGCTCCAGGCGCTGGAGGGCATCCGGAGCGCGTTCAACGCGGCGCAGTCCGACGGCAAGAAGGTCTCGCTGGCCGACCTGATCGTCCTGGCCGGTTGCGCCGGCATCGAGCAGGCGGCTAAGAACGCCGGCCACGCGGTGACAGTGCCGTTTGCGCCGGGGCGCATGGACGCCTCGCCGGAGCAGACCGATGCGGCCTCGTTCGCCGTGCTTGAGCCGGTCGCGGACGGCTTCCGCAACTACCAGAAGACCCGCTACGCCGTCACCGCCGAAGAGCTGCTGGTGGACAAGGCGCAGCTCCTGACCCTGACCGCGCCCGAGATGACGGTGCTCGTGGGCGGGATGCGGGTGTTGAACACCAACGTCGGCGGGACCCGGCACGGCGTCTTCACCCAGCGGCCGGAAACGCTCACCAACGACTTCTTCGTGAACCTGCTCGACATGGGCACGGAATGGAAGGCCGTCTCCGACGCCAAGGACCTGTTCGAAGGGCACGATCGCAAGACGGGCGAGCTGAAGTGGACCGCCACGCGGGTGGACCTGGTCTTCGGTTCCAACTCCCAGCTCCGGGCGCTGGCGGAAGTGTACGCCTGCGCCGACTCCGAGGAGAAGTTCCTGCACGATTTCGTGGCGGCGTGGAACAAGGTCATGAACCTGGACCGGTTCGATCTCTCCTGATCGCGATCGTTCCGTCCCCATGGGCTGCGCCCCGGGCGGCGCAGCCGGCTGACCCAAAACAAGCGGGGCCTGGCTACCAGGCCCCGCTTTTTTTATCCCGCCCGTGTCCGTTGCCCGCAGGGATCCGGGACCGGGCGGCGGTTGCTTGCGGAATGCGGTTCTTCTATTCCTTGGGCTTCCAAATCTTCCAGACGTTGCCCACCAGGTCGGGACCCACTTTGAGTGTGGGCTGGCCGGGCTCCCAGCCGGCGGGGCACACCTCGGCGCCGCCGGTGGCCCGGACGTGCTGGTACGCATGCACCTGCCGGATGGCCTCGCTGATCTTGCGGCCCACCGGGGGCGTGAGGATCTCGATGGCCTGGACGACGCCGTCCGGATCGATGAGGAAGCGGCCGCGCACGTCCACGCCGCCGGCCTCGTCGAAGATCCCGTAGATCGTCCCGATCCGCCCCCCGGCGTCGGAGAGCATCGGGAACGGGAAGCCGCCCGGAACCATCTTGCTCAGCTCATGCTCCTGCCACATCTTGTGGATGAAGCGGCTGTCGGTGCTGCAGGCCAGCACCTGGACGCCCAGCTTGCGGAATTCGTCGGCTTTGGCGGCGACCGCCGCCAATTCGGTGGGTCAGACGAAGGTGAAATCGCCGGGGTAGAAACAGAGCATCACCCACTGGCCCTTGAACTCCGACAGCTTGATGTTCTTGAAGTCTCCCTCGTGGAAGGCCGTAGCCTCGAAATCGGGAGCCGGTTTGCCCACCATCACGCTCACGGTCGCCTCCTTTCGCGGCGCTCCGCCGGCCGCCGGGGCCGCCTCGGGCCCGGGCTTCGGGGCGATGGGCCCCGCCGCCGGCTGCACGCAGCCTTTTGGTTTTTGCTCCGTCATGTCGCCTCCTCTGGAATGAGGTTGTGCGCACATCGCGCGTGTCGATTTTTCGACGGTAGGTTCATTATAAGAGAGGAACACCTGCTGTCCAATCCCGACTTCGTCTGGTTGGCAGGAATTTGAGCCCATCTTGTGTTGATGCCGTCAATTTGCACGCCGGTCCGGCTGCGCCGCAGCCGCGGGGTATAGCCCAAACCGACAGGTTCGGGTTGCGCGGTGGTGGAGCAATCCGAGCTCCGCGGGAGCGACAGAGAAACGCGACAGGCAATCGACCCCACTGGGCCGCCTTTGCCCCGCCGCGGCGCGGCTCGAGCGGCCGATCTGTCCCGACTACCCGAACCTTTCGGTCCGGGCTACATGCCGCGGCCGCCGGCGCGGCAGCGTGGCGGGATGCCCTGCCCTTCACCCCTGCCGGCGCACCATCTCGGCGATCCAGACCGGGACGTACGGCGAGGTGCAGCCCTTGGAGACCGGATAGTCGCGGTAGAGCCCGAGCTTCTCGCCGATGGCCACCGCCCGCCGGCGATGCTCGGGAAAGTGGATGCCGATCCCGCCGAGGCAGAAATTCATGGTCCACTGCGCGGGCGGCGGGGCGCCGCCCATCTCCGCCTCGAGCCGGTCCAGGAGCGCCGGCAGGTCGAGCCCGGCCGGATCCCGGGTGATCCGCTCGTAGGTCATGCTCCAGCCGGCGCGCGCCGCCCACGGGTCGGCGTCCGCCAGCCACCGCCGGCGGAGCGGTTCCTTCTCGGGATGCTTCTGGACCACGTAGGCGTTCAGCCAGTCGGCCACCTGGGCGAAGTCGCCGGAGCGCACCAGCCGGTCCACCGCCTCACGGGAAAGCTCTTCGGGCTTGAGCAGCAGGACGGCCAGGAGCCGGGCGTCGATGTTCCCCGTGTCCCAGAGCGCCAGGGCCAGCGCGGGGTCGGCCTTGATCGTCGCGGCGAGCTTGCGGATGTCGCCCATCCGCACGCCGTACTGGTTGTCGCCGGCGCCGTTCTTCCGGTTGTGCTTCCGCACCTTCTCGTCCCCCATCGCCTCGAGCCGCGCGAGCGCTTCCTGGAGAGTCATGGTCATGGATGTGTCACTCCTTCAGTCTGAGTTGAGGGCCGACGCCGGCGGCGCGCGCCGGGCGCGCCGCCGGATACTTCGGGTCATTCGCTTCCTTCCCTTGTTTTGACGAACTCGGAAAGATAAGGGATGCCGATCTTGATCACCTTGTCGATGGCGTCGTCCACGCGGGGGATGACTTTCGCCTCGGCCGCCGGCGCAGGAATGGGCGCCAGCCGGGCCGTCATCTGCTCCACGGTGAACGCCGGCTCGAACGCCTGGATGACCCACCATTCGTCCTTGTGGGTCCACAGTTGCGGCAGCCGCGTGAGGTACTCCGCCTGGCGGAACTCCCCCCGGTCCGGTGACGGCAGGATAGGGGAAGGAATGACCGTCAATTCAGGATATCGCCCCAACGTGGACCACCCGACCAGGACCGTGAACTCGTCGTAGTCCTTGGGACTGGGGCTGAGCACGATCCAGCACTTCAACGAGCCGTCCACCGACCGGCCGAACGCTCGCTGCCCGGGCCACAGGTACACGGACTGCACCTTCTCCTCTCGGAATTCCGGCAGCCGCTCCTTCATCTGCTTCGAGAAATATTGCCGGAGGACTCTTCCATACTCCTTGCGCATGTCACGTCTCCGTCATGTCATTAATCCATCCTCAGGCAGGTTGCTCCAAGAGCGAGTGCGTCGGGCGCGTCTTGGTCGGCGTGATCCTTACAGTCAACTCAAAACATACGACGTGCACAGATCGCACTCCCAAAATCAGGTATGGCCATATCGTTATCGTCCTTTACCATCTGAACCCATCCCTGTCAACCCGCACGGCATAATCTCAAACATGTCTGCAAAATCAGGAGATGGGGCGGGGCAGCGTCGGTTGGGGAAAGGCTCGCGATTCTCGACCAACGCCCGTGTCTCCCCCGCCGCTCGCGCGGCTCGGACGCCGAATGTGACCGGCGCATCCGGGCCTGTCGGCCCGGGCCACACGCCGCGGCTGCTGCGCAGCCGGCCTCCGGCGAGTGCGGCCTACTGTTCGCTGTGACGCAGTCTTCGGCAAAGTAGCGCCCGTCCGCCGGACGGGCGCCGTGACACTCGGCAGGAAGTGGCGGGAGTCTGATCCGTCCTTGCCGCGTTGCGACTCGAACCCGTGGGCGAATCGCTTAATAGTGCCAAGGAGACGGGCCGCGCCCGGCCGGCGCGCGGCCTACTGTTCGCTGTGACGCAGTCTTCGGCAAAGTAGCGCCCGTCCGCCGGACGGGCGCCGTGACACTCGCTGCCGCGGGCGATGGAATGGTGTCGCGGGCTCCCCTGGTTTCGCGGGGTGGGCTTTCGCGCCGCTCCCTCCCGGTCGCGGTACCTCCCGCCTGCCCGCCGGGCGACCGTGCCCGTCGTCGTTCACCGATTCTCAGGTTCACAGGTTCCAGGTTCGCAGGTTCCAGGTTCGCAGGTTCAAGGTTCACAGGTTCCAGGTTCGCAGGTTCAAGGTTCACAGGTTCCAGGTTCGCAGGTTCGCGGGTTCGCAGGTGCCAGAAAAGAGCGGGCAGAGAGACCCGGCGGATCCCTCTGCCCGATTCACCGATTCACCGATTCACCGACTCACCGACTCACCGATTCACCGATTCACCTATTCACCGACTTTGGGCTTCACCCCCATGTTCCAGAACGTGAACGCCCAGGTGTCGGCCTGGAGGTCGAGGCCCTTGGTGAGCGAAGAAGCGCCGTGGCCGGAGCGCGTCTCGATGCGGATGAGCACCGGGTCGGGGCCGGCCTGGCACGCCTGCAGCGTGGCGATGAACTTGAACGAGTGGGCCGGCACCACGCGGTCGTCGTGGTCGGCGGTGGTGACCAGGGTGGCCGGGTAGCGCACGCCCGGCTTCAGGTTGTGGAGCGGCGA
>JAGOHA010000129.1 GCA_017996395.1 Acidobacteriota bacterium
GCCCTACGCCTTCATCTCGAAAATGCGGTGCAGGATCTTCACCGCGGTGACCATGTCGGGCACCGCGATGAGTTCCTGGGTGGAGTGCTCGTTGGCCGCGCCGATGCCGAGCACGGCGGTCTCGATGCCCCGGTTGTTGTAGATGGAGGCGTCGGTGAAGCCGCAGATGTAGGTGGTCCGGGGCACCAGGCCCACCGAGGCGATCGCCTCCAGGCACGTCTGGACCACCGGCGTGCTCTCGGGAATGCCCACCGCCTCGCACTTGACGTCCACGCGGATATCGGCGGCCGCACCGCCGGCCTCGACCTCGTCCCGGATGGTCCGGGTCATCCGCTCGGCCAGGGCGATGGCGGTGGCGTGGTCCAGGGAGCGGCACTCGGCGAGGAAGTTGGCCTTCTCGGGGACGCCGTTCCGGACGATGCCGCCGGAGATGACACCGACGTTGGCGGTGGTCTGGTGGTCCAGCCGGCCCAGCTCCAGCGCGGCGATGGCCCGGGCGGCGGCCAGGATGGCCGAGATGCCCCGCTCCGGCTCCATGCCGGCGTGGGCGGCGCGCCCCGTCACGTCCACGTCGATGGCGACGTAGGTGGGGCCGCCGATGACCACCGTATCCAGGACGTCGCTGTCGAGGAGGTATCCCTCTTTGGCCCGGATGAGCGACAGGTCGAGGTTCTTCACTCCCAGCAGCCCCACCTCCTCCTCGCGGCTGATGGCGAAGTCGATGGGCGGATGGGCCGGCGCCGTCCGGATGGCCTCGATGGCCTCGGCGATGCCCGCCTTGTCGTCGGCGCCCAGGATGGTCTCGCCCCGTGACGTGATGACTTCGCCCTCGAGCACCGGCTCGATCCCCCGCCCCGGCTTGACCGTGTCGGCGTGGCAGGCCAGCAGGATGGGCGCGGCCGTGGAGTTCTTGCCCGGCCAGCGGGCCACCAGGTTGCCGTAGGCGTCGCGGACGCACTCGGCGCCGAGCTCCCGCGTCAGGTAGCCGGCCAGATACTGCATCATGGCCTCCTCGTGGCCCGACTCGCTGTCGATCCGGACCATGGCCATGAACTGTTCCACCATGCGCTTGGCGTCGATCACAAGGCACCTCCTGGGGGGGGCGTCCGGCCGCGCCTCGGCGGGCCGGCGAACAGGGCTATTTGACCACAGAGCCGCGCCGAACTCAAAAAGAAAAGGCCGCCGGATGCACCGGCGGCCGGAACCGTCAACGGGTGATAGAACGCGAACCGCGCTACTGGATGCCCAGCTCGGTCTTGGCGGTGGCGATGTACTCGTCGTACTTGTCGGCCAGGCCCGCTCCCTCCAGCAGCTTGTAGAGCTGCTCGGCGGCCTTGGACGAGATGGGCTGGTTCAGCACCGCCGCCTTGGCGAACGCGGGGGCGGCCGCCTTGGCCTGCTTGCCGAACCAGTAGGACAGGCCGAGGTAGAAGTAGCTGGCGGCATCCTTCGGATTGACCTTGACGACCTTCTCGAAGGTCTCGGCGGCGGCGGTGAAGTTGCTCGCCTTCAGCTGGGAGTTGCCCACCGCGCTGTAGCAGGCGGCCAGGGTCCCGTTCTTGAACGCGGCCCAGTCGCCCTTGAAATCGGCGGGCGCCTCGCTCCCCTCGAGGAGGGCGATGACCTTCTGGGCGGTCTCGATGGTCTTGGGATCGTTCTTGCCCGCGTAGTAGCCGTACAGCTTGTAGGCCAGGTCCACCTTCATGAGCAGGGCGCCTTCCTGTTCCACCGCGCCGAGATACTTCTCGGCGCGCACGGTGTCGCCGCACTTGATGGCGGCGTCCGCCATGTAGTAGGCCATCTGGACGTTGGGCTGCTTGGCGTAGAGGATCTCGGAGTTGGCCAGGTAGTTGGGGAAGTCCTGCTTGAAGTAGTAGGCGGACGCCAGCGCCTGGACCGGCACGTCCGAGCCGGGCACCATCTCGCGCAGGCGCGTGGAGGCGGCGATGACCTGGTCGTGGCTCCCCTTCTGGATCGCGGCGTTGGCCCAGACCTGGAATTCGGCCATGACGTAGTTCGTCAGGGTGGAGTTGGGGAACTTCTCCAGGAACTCGAAGATGGCCGCTTCCTTCTTGGCCAGGTCGGTCTCGGCCTTGGCCTTGTTGTAATAGGAATACTCCTCGTAGGTGTATTCCTCCTTCGCCTCCTGCGGCACGGCGACCGCGACCAGCAGGGTGAGGGCGAGCGCAGCGGTCAGGATGAGCCTGATTCTGCCACGATTGATCATATTCTGCCTCCCAAGATTGGATTCACGACTGCCGAAAACGTTCCTGCATCGACATCATCTTGTAGACCAGGCGGGCCGCGACGAAATCGCTGGCGGGTGAGCCTTCGACGGGGGCCAGTTCCACCACGTCCGCTCCGACCACCCGGCGCGACGCGAAGACCGGTTCCAGCACCGCCAGCGCGTCATACCAGGACAGTCCGCCCGGTTCGGGTGTCCCGGTGGCGGACAGAATCGATGGATCCAAGCCGTCCAGATCGAAGGTAATATAGACATCCGCCGGGAGATTTGCAAGCATCTTCTGAACGGCCGCCGCCGGGTCCCGGAAATATTCGTGGGCGAAAATCATGGTCGTCGGCAGCCTGGGCAGCTCGTCGTGCTCCTCCTTGCTCAGGCTGCGGATCCCCACCTGCACCGCCGGGCAGATGTCCACCACCCGCCGCATCACGCTGGCGTGGGAGTAGATGGAGCCCTCGTACTCCCACCGCAGGTCCGCGTGCGCGTCCACCTGCAGCACCCCCAGGGCCGGATAACGCTCCCGGTAGGCCCGCACGATGGGAAAGGTGATGGAATGTTCGCCGCCTACAAAGATCAGGAACTTGTCTGGCGACATGAGTTCCGCGGTTCTCGAGGAGATAAGATGGATGTTCCCCTCGATAGTTTCTTCATTAAATTCGAGCGGCGGGCAGGTCCAGATACCGGCGTCGGCGGGCTGGAAGCCGTACTGCTCGTCGAACAGCTCCATGTAGCGGGACGCCGCGACGATGGCGCGCGGGCCGTCCGCGGTGCCCTTGCCGTAGGATGTGGTCCGCTCGAACGGCACGGGGATGACGCCGAAGCGGGCGCGGTCCGACCGCCCGAGTTCCGCGCTGACATCACCGAAGTTCCAGATCATCTGCCTTCCTGCCGTTCAATAGCCGGCAATGTATCAAATGGCCGCAAAGCGTGTCAACGTAGGAATGACGACAGGGTGAATTTCAGGACTCCCGGCGGGCGCCGCGCGCCGCTGGCCGCGCTCAGGATCCGTCGAGCAGCCGGGCCACCTCCGCCCGGACGGCCTGCGCGTGGCGGCCCATCTCGTTGGGTTGGAGCCGGCGTTCGTCGGGCGGCATGCGCGCGTACTGGCGGGCCCGGCTCTCGGGGCTGCCGAGGCTGTACAGGGTGGCGACGATGCCGGCGTCGCGGGCGATGTCGATCCCGGCGATGCGGCGGTAGGCGCCGCTGATGTTGGCCACGACCGCGCCGGCGCTGTCGAGGCAGTCCGCCGGATCCAGCAGCGCGGCCAGCAACGCGCGCAGGTCGCGGGGCGGCCGCCGGCGGACCTGGGCCACGCGGGGCTCCACCTCGATGGCCAGGCGGAGCTGGATCTGTGCCGGCCCCACGCTGCAGAAGTAGAGCAGCCGCTGGTAGGACGCCGCTTCGCGGGGCTCGGCGGCGGCGTCCCGGAAGAGCGCCGCCAGCTCCCGGAAGAAGCGGTCATCCTCGCGCCGGAGCAGCCCCCGGACGTAGGCTTCCTCCATGTCGTCCCAGGCGGTGCGGCAGTCGATCTCGGTGGCGACCACGGCGGCCAGCACCACCGGGTCCACGCCGTAGGCGGCGGCGGTGCGCCGGATCGCGTCGCGGTGGCCGGCGACCCAGCGCCGGGCCGGTTCCGTCAGCGGGCCCGCCGGCTCGCCGCCGGCCAGCAGCGCGGCGGCCGCCGCGGCCACCATCAGGCCGGTCAGCAGGAGCATCCCACCCGTGACGCGCCGTGTGTTCACTTCACCGCCCCGTGGATCCGAATCCCCCCTCGCCCCGCGCCGATTCCGGCAATCCGTCCGCCGGCACGAACTCGGCCGGCTCCACCCGCTGCACCAGCAGCTGGGCGATCCGGTCGCCGCGCCGGATCCGGAACGGCTCCCGGCCGTGGTTGATGAGGAGCACCCGCACCTCGCCGCGGTAGTCGCTGTCGATCACGCCGGCCATGGTGTCGATGCCGTCGCGGACGGCGATGCCGCTGCGCGGCCAGACCAGCCCCGCGTGGCCCGGCGGGATGGCCACCCGCAGCCCGGTGGGCACCAGGCGGCGCTCGCCCGGCGCCAGCGTCAGATCCTCGGCCGCGTGGAGATCCGCTCCGGCCGCATGGGCCGTGCTGCGGCTCGGGGGCACGCCGTCGCCGGTGAATGGGATTTGCATACGCTCACGCCTCCTCGCGCGCGGGTGTCAGCCCACCAGGATCAGGCCGAACCGGTCCGCCCAGTCGCGACGGATCCGCTGGAGCAGGGCCATCTCGGCCCCGGCCGGCTCGGCCATGGCCCGGGCGACGAACGCCGCCGCCTCGACCCGGGCCAGCTCCAGCAACTCCCGGTGGTGGATGAGCGAGCCGAACCGGAAATTGAGCACCCCCGACTGGCGGGTGCCGGAGACCTCGCCCGGCCCGCGGATGGCCAGGTCCTCCTCGGCGATCCGGAAGCCGTCGGTGGTCTGGACCATCACGTCCAGCCGCCGCCGGGCCTCGTCGGTCTTGCAGTCGTGGGCCACCAGCAGGCACCACCCCGGCTTGGTGGAGCGGCCGATGCGGCCGCGGAGCTGGTGGAGCTGGCTCAGGCCGAAGCGCTCGGCGTGCTCCACCATCATCACCGTGGCGTCGGGGATGTCCACGCCCACCTCGATCACGGTGGTGGAAACCAGCACCCGGACCTCGCCGCGGCGGAACGCCTCCATGACCGCCGTCCGCTCGGCCTCGGGGAGCCGGCCGTGGAGCAAACCGACGCGGACGCCGGGGAAAACATCCTCCGACAGCCGGCGGTGCGCGGCCAGGGCGTGCTTGAGGTCCACCTTCTCCGACTCCTCGATGAGCGGGTAGATCACGAACGCCTGGTTGCCGGCGGCGATCTCGCGCCGGATGATGTCGTACGCCTTGGGCAGGTCCCGCTCGCCCTCGAGGAGCAGCGTGCGCACCGGCACGCGGCCGGCGGGCAACTCGTCGATCACCGACAGCGACAGGTCCCCGTACACGGTCAGGGCCAAGGTGCGGGGGATGGGGGTGGCGGTCATCACCAGGATGTCGGGATTCTGGCCCTTGCGCATCAGCTCGGCCCGCTGCCTGACTCCGAACCGGTGCTGCTCGTCGATGATGGCCAGCGCCAGGCGCCGGAAGTCGACGTCCTTCTGGATGACGGCGTGGGTGCCCACCACCACCGGCGTCTCGCCGGCGGCGATGCGGCGGAGCGCCGCCTCTTTTTCCGCCGCAGGGCGCGAGCTCGTGAGCAGCTCCACGGCGTAGCCGGTGTGGGCGAGCAGCCGGGTGAGCACGGCGTGATGCTGCTCGGCCAGGATCTCGGTGGGCGCCATGAGCGCGGCCTGGCAGCCGTTGCCCGCCGCCACCAGGATGGCCTGCGCGGCGACGATGGTCTTGCCGCTGCCGACGTCCCCCTGCAGGAGGCGATGCATGGGCCAGGGCGATGTCATGTCGGCGACGATCTCCTTGATCACCCGTTTCTGCGCCACGGTGGGCTTGAACGGGAGTGCCCGACGGACGGTGTCGCGGATGGCGTCGGTGACCGCGATCCGGTGCGGCTTGGCCACCCGCCGGCGGCCCTGGTGCATGAACTGCAGGCCGGTCTGGAGCAGGAAGAACTCCTCGAAGATCATCCGCCGGTGGGCCGGCGAGGCGCCGGCGTTGAGCGCCGCCAGGGCGGCGGCGCGCGCGGCCGGTTCCGCAGCCTCGACCGCGGGGCTGTGGATCTCCCGCAGCGCGGCGAGCCGGGAACAGAGGCCCAGCCGCGCCGCCAGCGCCTCGGGCAGCGGATCGGGTGCGGCGGCCATCCCCGCCGCCACCGGGTGCAGCAGCGCCCGGAGCTGGCGGCCGGTGAGCGGGCCCAGCTTGCGGTACACCGGGACCACGCGCCCGACGTGGATGGTCCGTTCCTCGTCGTCGGCGACGATCTCGTACTCCGGATTGCGCAGCTGCAGGCGGAACGAGCGGGTGTAGGTGTCCCGCTCGGCCCGGCCGAAGAGGACGACGTACTGGCCGTCATGGAACACGTTGCGCAGGTAGGGCTGGTTGAAGAAGATCACGTTGACCGCCGCCGAGTCGTCCCGGACCACCAGCTCGAACAGCTTCATCCGCACGCGCGCGGTGGAGCGGGAGGCCGAGGCGATGATGCGGCCGAAGATGCAGGCCGTCTCGCCCTCCTGCAGCTCGGCGATGCGGCGGAACGCGGCGCGGTCCTCGTAGCGGAACGGGGCGTAGAGGAGCAGGTCGCCGGCGGTGTGGATTCCCTCGGCGGCCAGGGCCTCCGCCCGCTTGGGGCCCACCCCCTTCACGAACTGGACCGGTGTGTCCCATTCCGGTTGCGCGGGCACCGACAAACCTCCCCGCCCGTGTCCCGGCGCCGGCGGCCGGGCGGCCTCATTATCGCAGATTTCCGACGGCTCACAAAGGCGCAAAGCAGGCCGCGGGCTTTCGTCTGGGATCATGCGGTTTATCGACATCGGCTCCGGCTCCGGTCCATGGCGTCCGCGATGCGGTTCACTATTAATAACGGATGCGGCGGCCCGGTGTTCAGCCGGACGACTCTGGCGGATCTTGCGCGCGACCACCTCCGGCCGCGCCCCGCTTCCCGCCTTGCCAGGCGGCGGGTGCTCCTGCTATAGTGGCCGCATCCCCCACCGGAGAGCGACACCATGAAGCGCGTCCATCCCTTCGCCATCGGCCTGGCCGCCGCCGCCCTGGCGGCCGCCGCCGCCTGCGCCACCGGCTCCCTGAGCCACCAGAACGCCCGCGACGTCATCGCCACGATCCCGGAGCTGGAGCTCACGAAGCAGAACATCGAGGTGGTGGGGCTCAGCCAGCTCGACGGCCGGCATGCCGTCGCCACGGCGAACGTCCGCCTGGCGTTCCTGCTGGCCCGGGAGCCGAAGGGGTGGTCGGTGGAGGAGCTCCGCTTCTCGGACCAGCAGTGGGTGCGCCTCGACGAGCTGCGCCTCATCCTGCAGGACCGCCGCTGGCTCGAGACGCAACTGGACCTCCTCGAGGCCGCCAAGAGCCTGACCGCCTATTTCCACGACCACCGGACCTTCCCGGCGGCCGAATCCATGGAGGCCCTGGTCGATCTGCTCTACCCCCGCTACATGGTCCGCCTCGTCCGCGCCGATGCCTGGGGCGCCGACTTCCGCTATCGCCCGCTGGAGGGCGGCGCCCGCTACGAGCTGGTCGCCGCCGGCCCCGACGGCAAGTTCCGCTCCGGCGACGAGATCATCCTCATCGACGGCCGCATCCGCTTCGCCGCGCAGGCGGAGTGAACAGGGTTGAGGGTTCGTACTCGTAATTCGTACTCGTAATTCGTAATCGTCATCGTAATCGTGCTCGTAATCGAGTTTCGGGGCTCGGGGTTCGGGATTCGGGGCTCGGGGTTCGTTCCCCCCATGCGGAATTCGGGCATCGGATATCGGACCTGGGACCTGGGTTCCGGGTCCTGGTTCCCACCCCCAAAATCCCGGCCTCCAAATCCCAGATCCCGGATCCCAGTCCCTAGATCCCAGGTCCCAGGTCCCAAATCCCAGGTCCCAGATCCCAGGTCCCAGGTCCCAGATCCCAGGTCCCAGATCCCAGGTCCCAGGTCCCAGATCCCAGGTCCCAGATCCCAGATCCCAGATCCCAGGTCCCAGATCCCAGGTCCCAGATCCCAGGTCCCAGATCCCAGGTCCCTTCAACAGCAAGAACGGACTTGTTACCAAATAACCAATAGAATATACGCAATCATCAATAACCAATAATCCAAAATGACCCATGAAAAATGTCAAATGATCAATGACATATTGTGGCTAACTATATGTATCGATTACGATCACGATTACGATGACGATGACGAGCACGGGGAGTGAAACGAGCCTCTAGCCCCGAGCCTCGAGTCCCGATGTCCGAGATCCACCCATCTTCCCTGTTGACTTACACCATATTTACACCTATAATCAAAATCAGGCGCGGGACCGGCTGACGGCGAACGATCCCCCCCGCGCCGAGGAGGCGGCCATGACGCTGACGAAGCGGCAGAAAGAGATCCTGGAGCACATCCAGGGGTTCATGGACCGGCACGGCTACAGCCCCAGCATCGAGGAGATCGGCGCCCACTTCG
>JAGOHA010000130.1:0-2253 GCA_017996395.1 Acidobacteriota bacterium
GCGGTTGGTGGCCGCACAGGAGGTGTCGCCACACGTCTTGCAGTCGCCCGTCGGGGTGTGCGACTGGCGGGCCTGCCGGAAGAGGTAGTCTTCGCAGGCCGCGTGGAGCGTGTCACAGGCCAGTTGGGCGCAATGCTCGTACTCCGGCGGCAGGCCGCCGATCGCGGCCAGGATCTGCTTCGCCTGCAGATCCAGGGCGTCGGTCAGTTCGCGATCCTGAGCCATGACCGTGGCCATGCTGCCGCACGCCACCGTGGCGCCGCAGCCGCTGGTTTCGAAGGTGACGCGCACCAGGCGGTCCCCGCGGACCTTGACCCAGAAGGTCATGGTGTCGCCGCAGGGCCCGGTCACCTGGGCGTGGCCGTCGGCGCGATGCATCGCGCCCCGGCTCCGGGGATGGGCCGCATGTTTGGCCAGCTCCGGCGAACCGTTGAATTCATCCGATTGATCCATAGGTCTCCTTCTCCATGAGCAAAGTCCAGATTGTGCGGATATCCTCGGCGGCGGGACCGCCGATCTCCACCACCACCCGGGCGGCGAGCTGGGCCCGGGTCACCGCGGAGTCGTAGCGAATTCGCCCGATCGCCCGGGCGCCGCCCTGGCCGGCGGCCGCCTCGATCCGGGCGGTCATGTCCGGATTGATGTCCCACTTGTTCACGCAGACCGCGGCCGGGATGTCGAAGTGCCGCGCCAGCGAGAGCACGCGCTGCAGGTCGTGCTCGCCGGAAACCGTGGGTTCGGTCACCACCAGCACGCGGGCGGCGCCGGTGAGCGAGGCGATGACGGGACAGCCGATCCCCGGCGGCCCGTCCACCAGCACCCACGGGTAGCCGTCCGCCGCGGCGATCCGGCGGGCCTCCTGCCGGACGGTGGACACGAGCTTGCCCGAGTTCTCCGCCGCCACACCGAGGCGCGCGTGGACCATGGGGCCGACCCGGGTGTCGGAGACCATCCACTCCCCGCAGCGGCGCTCGGGAAAATCGATGGCGCCATGGGGGCAGACCTGCACGCACACCCCGCACCCTTCGCAGGCGACCGGGTCCACCCGGTACACGCCGTCGGCGGGCTGGATCGCCCCGAACCGGCACGGCGGCTGGCACAGGCCGCAGCCCGTGCAGTCGGCGGCGCGGATCCGGGCTTCACGGCCGCTCCAGAATTCGTGGCGCTCCCGCACCTCCGGCGACAGCACCAGGTGCAGGTCCGCGGCGTCGACATCGCAGTCGGCCACGACCGCGCGGCCGGCCAGGACGGCGAACGAGGCGGTGACACTGGTCTTGCCGGTGCCGCCCTTGCCGCTGATCACCACCAGTTCCCGCACCGCTCGTTCACCGCTGCCCGCCATGGTCACTCCTCGCACCGGGGCGCATCGCAGCGCTCGGCGCGACCGCAGCAGGTGCGGCCCTCGCACTCCAGGGAGCAGCCGCCCCGCCCCGTACCGGACCGGGAGGCGGCGCCCTTCACGATGAAGCCCACGCCGCCGCTCACGAGGCGGTGCAGCGAGCCGCCGCAATCGGGGCATTGTGTCAGCGCGTCCGCGGTGATGGGCTGCCACTGTTCGAAGCGGCGGCCGCATCCTTCACATTCATAGGTCGGCATGGGTGCGCGCTCCTTGTTGCACCAGGTGTTCCAGCCGGTCGCGCAGTTGCCGGTACAGCGACTGGTACTCCGGCAACGCGTCCACGATCAATTCGCCGCGGGAATAGGCCTCGGCGATCCGCCGGTCATCCGGGATCTCGAGCCAGACGGGGATGCCTTCCCGGCGGCAGTAGTCGTGCACCCGGTCGTCGCCGACGCCCATCCGGTTGACCGCTACGCCGAAGGGCAGGCCGAGCTCCCGCACCATGTCCACCGCCAGGGTCAGGTCGTGCAGCCCGAACGGCGTGGGCTCGGTGACCAGCAGCACGGCGTCCACGTCGCGCAGGGTGGCGATGACAGGGCAGGACGTGCCCGGCGGCGCGTCCAGGATCGCGGGCAGCGCCGGGTCCAGCCGCGCCTTGACGGCCCGGACCAGCGGTGGGGCCATGGCCACGCCCACGTCCATCCGTCCCGTGAGGAGGCGGATGTGGCCCGCCTGGCGCCGCTCGACGACGCCGACGCGTCGCGGTGTTTCCACGATGGCCTGGCGGGGGCAGACCAGGGCGCACCCGCCGCAGCCGTGGCAGAGTTCCGGAAACACCAGCGGCTGGGTGCCGAACGACACGATCGCCCGGTACTGGCAGAAGCGGCCGCAGGCGCCGCAGCCGTCGCATCGGT
>JAGOHA010000130.1:2353-8256 GCA_017996395.1 Acidobacteriota bacterium
CCGCCGGGCGGTCTCCTCGTCCACCTCGTTCTGCCAGCCGTCGCGCGTCGTTTGCCAGCAGTCGAACCGGCTGACGTAGGGCTTGATGTCCAGGAGCGGCGTTTCGTCCAGCATGTCCACGCCCTTCAGGTGCAGCGTGCGCCCCTCCCGCGCCACCAGCTCCACGACGCTCATCCCGACGGGATTGGGCCGGCACGGCGCGCGGGTGGCGAAGACCCCGCGCTCCACGTCCTGCAGGAACGGCTTCACGCGGAGCCGCGCCGGGCCGCTCCGATCCAGGTGGTAGATCAGGATGATGTGCGAAAAGCCCTCCAGGTCGGCCAGGCCGCCCTCGAATTCAGGCCAGATTTCGGCCCGCCCCGCGGCGTCCGCTGCGTAGCGGGGCTGGATCGGCGCCTCATCGGATCGGGTGAAGGGGCTGCGAACAACCCCGATGGGCCGATAACGGATGGTCTTGCTGGATCGGGAGGTCATCGCCACGCGCATCCCCGGGCAGGCGCCCGCCGTTGACTCATGGTCGCACCGACGCTCACACCCAGTGCCCATCGACGTCGGCCGCGGCGGCCGGCTTCAGCGTGCCGGCGGTATACCGCTCCAGCGCCTCGCGCACCGTGGGCGCGTCACAGTTGTAAATGGAAATGCCCGCCGCGGTCAGCACGCGAAACGCCTTCGGTCCGCAGTGGCCGGTCACCAGGTGCCGCACGCCCGCCCGCGCCACCGTTTCCGCCGACTGGATGCCGGCGCCCTGGGCGGCGTTCAGGTTCTGGGCGTTGTCGAGGGCGGTGTGCGTCTGCGTGTCCGTATCGTAAATGATGAACTTCGGCGCCCGGCCGAACCGGCTGTCCAACGGCGAGTCCAGAGTCTCCCCGGATGATGTGAAGGCAATTTTCACTCGTCTCTCCTTCGATGCGCGGACCCCGGCATCCAAACCGGGCTCCGGTTGAAAATTCAGAATGGGCGAGGTGGACCGCTTCAGCGGCCTTTCGCCATCATGAACTGCAGGTCTTCGGCCAGCGCCTGCAGGTCCTCTTCGTGCTCCACCTCGTCCTGGAGGATCTGGACGGCGATGTTGTAGGTCACCGGGTCATCCGCCTGCACTTCCTTGGTCAGGGAGTGATACACCGAGATGGCGCACTGCTCGCCCTTGATGTTCTGCTCCAGGATCTTCGCCACGTACGGGTCGGTGGGTTCGTCATAACCGCAGTTCGTCCATTTGAACCAGTGGGTGGGCGAGGTCAGCGGCGTGCCCCCGAGCTGGATGATCCGGTTGGACACCATGTCGGCGTGCCGCAGCTCGTCGGCCGCGTGCTGCATCAGTTCGGTGATCACCGCGTCCTTCATGGGTCCGGAGATGATCTTCGCCCCCAGCCAGTACTGGTAGTAGGCGAGCCACTCGTCGGCGAACGCCTTGTTCAGCAACTCCACCACCCGGTCCACGTTCTTACCGACGATCTCGCGTCCTCGAATGCCCATGTTGTCTCCTCCTTGGCGCCGATTGGGTTGATTGAACAGGGTGGACAACCGCCCCGCCCGGGCGGCGTCCACTCGATCCGGTGCATTATACTCCCGGGGCGGATCACCTGGCTTCGGTTCCTTCCTTCTCCAGCTCGCTGAGCCGCTGCTGGACCGATTCCAGCTCGGCTTTCAGCGCCTCGATGTGCCCCTGCAGCATCTGCTTTTCCATCGCCGGATCAGGTGCAGCGGGTGGCGCCGCGTACCCGTAGGGCCCAAAGGCCGCGTCACCGCGCGCCCAGCCCGGCAGGCCCGTGGCATAGAAGCGATTCCGCCAGCCGCGGCCCCCGCCGCGGCCCCAGGCGCCGCCGCCCCGGCCCCGGCCCCGGCCGAAGCCCATCCCATAGCCGCGCCCCGGCACCGCATTGGCGTATCCGGGCACCGCATATCCGGCGCAATAGCCGGCGGCACGTCCAGTCATGGGGCCCATCCCCATCGGTCCGGTTCGATCTCCTCCTGGCATGTTCATTCCTCCTTCTGTGTGGATTGGGCGGCGTCTCGAGTCATCGGGCCGCCGCACTGCGGGCAGACCATCTGGTTGCATGGCACGCCCCGCTCGTGGGGTTGCCGGTGACCGCAGCCCGGACAGACGCACCAGCCGTCGGGACCCGCTGCCGACGGCCCGCCCATCCGGCCGGCGCCCCGGCCACCCTGGCCACCGCCTTGTCCCCTACCGCCGCCGCGACCGCCACCAGCGCCACGGCCGCCGCCACCACCTGCTCCGCCACGAAATCCGCCTCTCATGTTGGGTCCCTCCATGTGTTGTCCGGCCCGACCGCCGCACCGGCCCCGGCCGCGTCCGCAGCACCCGGGCATGGCGAATCGGTCCGCCGCCAGTTCGTCCGCCAGCCAGGCCCGGATGACCGATTCCAGATCGCCGGCCACGAAGGGGATCACCTCGATGCCCCGGGCGGCGACAAGCACCCGCAGGGGGCGTGAAATCGCCCCGCACACCAGCAGCTCCACGCCCAGCGCGGCCAGACGCGCCACCTTCTGGACCGGCATCTCGTCGACGAGCGCTACGCGGCGCTCCGCCGTGATGCGGCCGGCCTCCGCCTCCACGAGGTGGATGGATCGGCTGACGTCGAAAACCGGCGCGATTCGGTTGTCCCAGGTGGCGAATGCCGCTTTCATCGGTGCTTCTCCACAGACAGTGTCTGCATTTCAGGTAAATGCACGGGCCATGCCATTCATGCCGATTTGGCCCGAATCAGGCATAACTATTGTAAATTCGATTTTTATGATTGCAGTCGTGACTGGAATTTCAAAAGAAAGAGTCGCAAAATTGCAACTCATATCCCAGAAAAAGCTGCAAATAAAAGACTGTATCGGTCACTCGGAACGGGTGCGTCCGTCCCGATCGGGCGGTCGGATCCCCAGTTGCTTCATCTTCCGGAACAGGGTGCTCTTGTGGATGCCCAGTTCGCGGGCCGCGGCGAGGCGGTTGCCGCCGTGGCGCTCCAGCGCGGCCCGGATGCTCCGGGCGTCCAGCAGGTCCCGGGCGGCGCGCATGTCAGGCGCCGCGGCCGAGCCGGCGGCGCGGTGGACGGTCAACTCCTCCGGCAGGTGCTCGATCCCGATGTAGCCGCCGGGACACAGGATGAATGCCCGTTCGATCACGTTCTCCAGCTCGCGCACGTTGCCGGGCCACGAGTGGGCCATGAGCAGGGACAGGGCCTCCGGGGAGACGCCCTGGATCGCCTTCCCCTGGATCCGGTTGAACCGCTCGATGAACTGGTCCGCGAGCAGGGGCACGTCCTCCGGCCGCCGGCGCAGCGGCGGCAGTTCCACCCGGACGACGTTGATCCGGTAGTACAGGTCCTCGCGGAACA
This sequence comes from Acidobacteriota bacterium, assembly GCA_017996395.1. Lineage (GTDB taxonomy): Bacteria > Acidobacteriota > JAAYUB01 > JAAYUB01 > JAAYUB01 > JAAYUB01. The sequence continues at coordinate 5,698 of JAGOHA010000130.1, forward strand.
GGCCCTGGCGCATCTGCTCCGCCAGGTCCCGGTTGGTGGCGACGATCACGCGGACGTCGGCGCTCTCGGACCGGGTCCCGCCCAGCGGCTCGTACACCCGCTCCTGGAGCACGCGCAGCAGCCGGACCTGCAGCGCCGGGGTGATCTCGGCGATTTCGTCCAGGAACAGCGTACCGCCGCGGGCCAGGGCGAAGCGGCCGGGTTTGTCCTTGACCGCGCCGGTGAAGGCGCCGGCCTTGTAGCCGAACAACTCCGACTCCAGCAGCGTGTCGGGGAGCGCCCCGCAGTTGACGGCGACGAACGGGCCGTCCGCCCGCGGGCTCAGGGAGTGGATGGTTCGCGCCAGCAGTTCCTTGCCGGTGCCGGTCTCGCCGAGGACCAGCACCGTGCTGGGACTGGCGGCGATGGCCGGCAACACCTCGAACACCCGCTGCATGATCGGGCTGTGGCTCACCAGCTCGCCCACCCGCGCGCGTCCGGCGAGCTCGTTGCGCAGCGCCTCGATTTCGCTCAGGTCGCGGAATGTTTCCGCCCCGCCCACGACGCGCCCGGCGGCATCCCGCAGGACCGCCGTGGACAGGCTGATGGGGATGCGGCTGCCGTCGGCGCGGATGATGTAGCCGGATCGGCCGATGATGGGCCGGCCGGACTTGAGGGTCCGGCGCAGGGCGCAGTCGGTCTCGCACATGCTGGAGCGGAACACCTCGCAGCAGGACCGGCCGATCGCTTCCTCGCGTGAAACCCCGGTGATCGTCTCGGCCGCCCGGTTGAACCAGGTGATGCGCCACTCGAGGTCCACGGTGAACACCCCGTCGGAGATGCTCTCCAGGATGGCCTCGGTGGGCGCAAGCGGCGCGGGGGATCTGGTCATTTGGGACTGTTGTTTTCGGCTCATGAATCCGTTCCGGCTCAATACCGGTAAATCGCGGCCAGGCCGGTTCGGGACGGCATCGCCGCCGGTTCGATCACCACTACCCGGCCGTTCCGGCGCAGCACCATTTCACCGAGGTCATCCAGCCGATCGTCGATCTCCGGGTGCGCCAATTGGCCGGCGGCGATCTCCCCGGACACGGTATCGATCCGGCCGGGCTCGTGGCGATCGGCTTCGAGCAGCAGGGTGGCCACCCGCCCGGCGGCGGCGGCCCGTGCCACCTCCGCCAGGTCGGTAGTCCCACGCCCTTGGGCCTGAGCCCGCTGGAACTCACTGCAGTGGTCCGCCAGCCTTGCCCGATAGCGCGCCTCGATCACCTTCCAGGCTCGCTCACGCAACGCATCGAGGCTCAGATCGTCCGGATGGATCTCCAGCGCCTCTTCCAGCAGGTACGGATTACGGCTCACCCGCCGGAACAGGTGGTGATGCTCCGGGAGCGCCGCGAGCAGCAACGGCAGGTCCGACGGCTTGGAGTGGTGCTCCAGAACCGCCTGGTCCGCCGCCCGGAAAAAACGCTCGGCGTCGACGTCCACCTCGTCTTTCCGGGAACCGTGTCCGTGATGCATGGCGGGTCCGGCGGCGCCCTGGCCATAGGAGGCGACGGTGAGATGCGGCTCGGATTTCTCCTCGCCCAGTGTCGCAACTAGCGTGCGGGGGACACCCGGCAGGGGGTCCACCTCGTCCAATGCGTCGCGGTTGCCTTCGAACAACTTCCATTCCCGCCGGTTCAGGCCCAGCACCTGGTACCGGTCGGCCGACTGGACCAGACGGAGCAGCGGCTTGATGTGAAAGCTGTCGGCCGCCAGCGCCAGCTCGGGCACCGGCCGCTGAAGCCGGTTCACCCGGAAGCCGTCCGGGGCGCCGAACACCGCCAGGCCGTCGCGGGTGTGGTTCCAAAAGTCGCGGTTTTCGGCCAGCACCCAGAAGGGTTGCATCAGTCTCCGGACCTCATCCGGCGCATACTTCCGCTTGAGTGAAACTTCGAGCTCCTTCAGCAGGTTCCGGAACCGGATGGGATCCTGGAGGTTGTCCGGGTGGCGACGGTGGGTGGGCTGGTAGAGCGACAGACAAGGCGGTTCCGCCCTGCCCGGCAACATGGCTACAATGTGTTCCCACATAGTCCATCTCCTTCAGCTGTCGAGATACCGCCTATCCAGTATACCATCCGGCCGTACGGAACCGGCCGCCCGGCGGAAACGGTATCCGCCTTATTGGGTCGGGTTCGGAACGATGACGGCCTTGACGATGTAGTCGAGCTTCGGAAAGCGGGCGGTCAGGTACCGGTTCCCCTCCGCCTGCATGCGTCCCTGGTCGGGGCCGCGTCCGCGAGGCGCCCCTTCGCCGTAGCCCGAGTACAGGGAGTCGACCACTTCCATCCCCTGCACCACCCGGCCGAAGGGGGCGAAGCCCATGCCGTCCAGGTCGGTGTTGCGGTCGTCGAAATTGATGAAGACCTGGGTGGTCCGGCTGTTGGGCCCGCGCATGGCGAACGACACGAAACCGCGCCGATTGGATTTGAGCACCGGATCGTCGGTGAGGGTGGCGCCGTTCCAGGTGGCGTTCACCGTCGGATCGCCGTTGATCCCGAACTGCACCATGAACCCGGCGATGACCCGGAAGAAGCGGCA
>JAGOHA010000020.1:0-4388 GCA_017996395.1 Acidobacteriota bacterium
CGGACATCACCTTCCACCAGAGCCACCCCCATCCAGGGGACGGTGAAGTATTTCGGGCGGCGTCCAGAATCCGCTTGTCAAATCACCGGTTCTCCCCTATGTATATTCACAGAAATACAATCGGAGCCAGGCGATCGCCCACTCGAGGATCACCAGTTCCGGCATCATCATTCCAGGGCCGGCTCGGCGCCCCGGCCCTGAAACGGAGACACCCATGCTACATGAACCCGCAGCCCGGTCCGGCAAGGATCCTGCTTCGCCGTACAAGACCCGGATCGGCACCTGGATGTTCTGCCTGTACGCCCTCATCTACGCCGGTTTCGTGGCCGTCAACATCGGCCGGCCGGTGCTGATGGAACGGGAGATACTGTGGGGGCTGAATCTGGCGGTGGTGTACGGATTCTTCCTGATCATCTTCGCCCTGGTGCTGGCTCTGATCTACAACGGCCTCTGCAACGCCAAGGAACGCGAGTTGAAAGACACCGTCGCCCCCGGTGGGGAGCGCTGACATGGCCGTCGCAATCTTCCTGCTGTTTGTGGGCATGGTCCTGGGCCTTTCCTTCTACTTCGCCAACAAGACCCGCTCCGCATCGGGATACTACGCCGCCGGCGGCCAGATCCATTGGGGCGTCAACGGCATCGCCTTCGCCGGTGATTACCTGTCGGCAGCCTCTTTCCTGGGGATTTGCGGCATGATCGCCACCAGCGGCTACGACGGGTTTCTGTACTCGATCGGCTACCTGGCGGGCTGGATCGTGGCCCTGTTCGTGGTGGCCGAGCCCATGAAGCGGATGGGCAAATACACCTTCACCGATGCGGTCGACGCCAAGTTCAACAGCCGGGGCATCAAGCTCATGGCCGCCATCAGCACCCTGGTGGTCTCGCTGTGCTACCTCATCCCCCAGATGGTGGGCGCCGGCGTGCTCGTGGAGCCGCTGCTGGGCATGCCCCACGCCGTGGGCGTCATCCTGGTGGGCGCGGTGGTGATCATCATCGTGGCCACGGCGGGAATGACTTCCACCACCTACGTGCAGTTCCTCAAGGGCGCCCTGCTGATCGTGTTCTCCCTGGTGGTGACCGTCGCCGTGCTGATGCGGGGCCTCTCCACCGCGCCCGACCAGGGGGGGCAGGTGCCCTTCGAGCCCAACGTCCGCCTCGCCGCCCACGCGGCGGCCGGCGGCCTGACGCCCGCCGATCCGGCCTACGCCGTCGTGGAAACCCACGCCATCAAGGCATGGACCTTCTACAAGCTGAGCCGCGACGGACGGATTTCCTGGTGGATCGACGCCAGCCAGGGCGGCCAGGCGATGCTGGAGGAGTGCCAGTGGGAGTCAAGGCGCGCCGGCGCCGAGCCCGTGGTCAACGGGGAGCCGGGCGGCCGGCTCCGCCAGGTGGGCAATCTGGTGAGCATCGAGGGCCGGAGCGGCCCTGAAGCCCGGACCGGTCCGACGAACCCGTTTCGCTTCCTGTCCGCGATCGGGTCCCCGGACACCCAGGTGCTCCAGTGGCGGATGACCCGCATCAAGGACGCCGAGGGCGCCGATGTCACCCTGCACCACACCTACACAACCCCCGGCAACAAGATCCTCCGGCCGGGCACGCGCTTCAAGATCGAAGGCAGCCTGCTGGAGCGCATCGATTTCGTCAGCCTGATGCTGGCCCTGTTCCTGGGCACCGCGGCCCTGCCCCACATCCTCATCCGCTACTACACCGTCCCCAGCCCCGCCGCGGCCCGCAAGTCCACCATCGTGGCCATCGCCGCCATCGGCTTCTTCTACATCCTGACGCTTTACATGGGCCTGGGCGCCATGGTCAACGCCGTCATCAATCCCCTGGACAACAACATGTCGGCGCCGCTGCTGGCCCGGTCGTTCGGCACCTTCCTGTTCGCCGTCATCACGGCCATCGCCTTCGCCACGGTGCTGGGGACCGTCGCCGGGCTGATCGTGGCGGCTTCCGGCGCGGTGGCCCACGACCTGATGGACCGCTTCGCCGGGGTGCAGATGAACGAGAAGCAGAAAGTCCGCGCCGGGCGACTCGCCGCCTTCGCCGTGGGCCTCGTCGCCATCGTGTTGGGCATCCTGTTCAAGGGGCAGAACGTCAGCTTTCTGGTGGGCCTGGCCTTCGCAGTGGCGGCCAGCGCCAACCTGCCCGCCGTGATCATGCTGTTGTTCTGGAGGCGCACCACCGCCAAGGGAGTGGCCGCTTCCATCGCCGTGGGCGTGGTCAGTTCCCTGGCTCTCATCGCCTTCTCACCCAGCCTGTTCAGCCAGTACGGCCTGGACCCGGCCACGGCGCCTATTCCGTTCGACAACCCGGGCATTTTTTCCATCCCCCTGAGTTTCCTGGTGCTGGTGGCCGTTTCGCTGGCCACCCGGCCCAAGGCCTCGCCGGGGGTGGCCTGAATCCGGAGGCGGCACACCCGGCAGTCTGCCTCACGGGCAGTTGCCATCAACTACGGGCATAGCCATGGTTGCCAGTTTGAAGGTGAACCTGCATTGCCATTCCAGCCTGAGCGATGGAGCGCTGGCGCCCGAGGCCCTGGCCGCCCTGCTCGCCCGGGCCGGCGCGCAGGTGGCCGCCCTCACCGACCACGACACCGTCGACGGCCTGCCCCATTTCCAGGCAGCCCTGGAGAACCTGGGCGTGCGGCACATCACCGGCCTGGAGCTCACCGCCGGCGACGAGGGAGCGGTGCACCTGCTGGCCTATGGCTTCGACCCCGAGTCACCGGCGCTGATCCAGGCCATGGCCCTCGCCCGGCAGGCCCCCGAAGGCGGCGGCCTGCCCGTCGCGGACGCCATTGCCCGGATCCACCAGGCCGGCGGGCGGGCCTTCCTGGCACACCCCCTGGTGCTCGACGATGACCTGGCCAGACTGGAGGCCCGGCTGGTCCGGTACCGGCGACACGGCCTGGACGGCATCGAGGCCATCTACGCGCCCTATACGGCGGAGCAAATTCGTGCGCTCACGGAAATGGCCGGCCGGCTGGAACTGGCCGTCTGTGCGGGCTGCGATTACCACGGCGCGCACGTGCCGGGACTGTCGGATGCGGTGGTCGAATTCCCCCTGGACGCCTGGCGGGCGTTCCGGGAGCTGGTCATGGAAACCGCCCCATCCCGGCCCCAGGTGATTCCTCCGCCGCCGCGGCGGCACAAGGCCCAAAAACTGGACTGGCAGAACTTCCTGCTGCGTATCCTGCTGCCCACGCTGCTGGCCATCAGCCTGCTGGTGGGCCCGCTCTTTCTCTACCTGATCCCCGCCTTCGAAGAGGCCCTGCTGGCCCGCAAGCGGGAGATGATCCGGGAACTGACCCGATCCGCGGCCAGCATTCTGGAGGAATACCACCGGGAAGAAATGGACGGTCGCTTCACCCGGGCGGATGCCCAGGCGGCCGCCATCATGCGCATCCAGTACCTCCGCTACGGCAAAGAGGGCAAGGATTACTTCTGGATCACCGACGACCACCCCCGAATGGTGATGCATCCCTACCGCACCGATCTCAACGGACAGGACCTGTCGGAGTACCGCGACCCCGCCGGCAACCGGGTCTTCGTCGAAATGGTGCGGTTGGCGCGGCAGGGGCGGGAAGGCTACCTGGAGTACGTGTGGCAGTGGAAGGACGACGTGCGGCGGATGGCGCCCAAGCAGTCGTACGTGCGGCATTTCGAGCCGTGGGGCTGGGTCATCGGGACGGGTTTGTACATCGAGGACGTCCACGCCGAGATTCGGGATTACACGAATCGAATCATCCGCGTCGCCCTGGTCATCGCCCTGGTCATCGCCCTGCTGCTGTTCTTCGTCGCCCTGCAGAGTTTTCGCCTGGAGCGGCAGCGCTCCCGGGCGGAGGAAGCGCTGCACGATTCCCACGAACGTTACCGCGCCCTGGTGGAGAGCGCCAAGGAGGGCACGGTGCTCATCCTGAACGGGCGCAGCACCTGCGCCAACCAGACGTTTCTCGCGCTCACCGGCTACACCGAGGGCCAACTGGCGCTCATGGACATCGACGAGCTGCTCGATGTGCCCGGCGCCGGCCCCATCCAGCGTCTCATGGAGAAGATGGCGGAAGGTGCCCCTCCTCCCGAACCCATGGAAGCCCGGCTGCATTCCCGCGGCGGGGGCAGCCTGGACGTGCTGCTCAGCCTCGAGCCCATCCGGGTGGGGGATCGCCGGGGCTTCTCGGTGGTCGTCCGGGATCTCAGCAGCCATAAGGAAATCCAGGCGGCGCTGGAGGAAAGCCAGGCCCAGTTCCGGGCGGTGGCGGAAAACCTCCGGGTGGGGGTTTTCCGGGCCACGTTGGCGGACGGTTTCCCCCTGATCGAAGCCAATCCGGAAGCCCGCCGCCTGTTCCGGACCGGCGAAGAAGAGGAACTGCCCCGGTTGCGCGA
>JAGOHA010000020.1:4488-16985 GCA_017996395.1 Acidobacteriota bacterium
CGGAAAACCTCCGGGTGGGGGTTTTCCGGGCCACGTTGGCGGACGGTTTCCCCCTGATCGAAGCCAATCCGGAAGCCCGCCGCCTGTTCCGGACCGGCGAAGAAGAGGAACTGCCCCGGTTGCGCGACGTGTTGGCGGAACAGGGTGCCCTGGCAGCCGTGATGGAAGAGCTGCTGGCCCGGGGGGAAGTGCGGGACCAGGTGCTGGACCTGCACCCGGGCGTGGGCGGCGGCCAGATCAGCCTGTCGGCCACCCTGGTGAAGGATGAGAACGGCCAACCCCGGTTCTGCGACGCGGTCGCGGAAGACGTCACCGTCCGCCAGCGCGAGGCCCGCGAGCGTGAAGCGCTCATCGCCGACCTCCAATCGGCCCAGTTGTACCTGGGCAAATCGGTGGAGCGATTCATGCGGCCGGCGGTGTTCGTCGACTGCGCCACATCACTGGAACTTGCCGCCCAACTCATGGTGCGGCACGGATCGGACGCCCTGATCGTGCAGGGCCCCGCCGGCGAGCCGTTGGGCATGCTCACGGACCGGGATCTGCGGGAGCGGGTGGTGGCCCGGGGCGTGGCGCTGTCCACGCCCGCGTACGAAGTCATGAGCGCGCCCATCTTCGGCATCTCCTGCTCGGCCCAGGGCCACGAGGCGCTGGGGATGATGCATGACCGGGGCGTGGGCCACCTGGTGGTGAAGGAGTCCGACGGCACGGTGGTGGGCATACTCCATGCCCGCGACCTCCTGCAAGTGGATCACTATCCCCTGGCCCTCCTGGCCCGCGGCATCCGCGAGGCCAGCCGCCCGGAGGAGGTGTTCCAGCGCCGGGGGCGGCTGCCGTCCGTCGTGGGCAGCCTGCTGGACAGCGGCGCCCGGCCCAAGCATATCTGTCGGGCCATCTCGGCCGTCACGGACGCGGTGACGGAGAAACTGGCGGCCTTCGCCCAGGCCCAGTTGGGTCCGGCGCCCGTCCCCTGGGTGTATCTGGCCCTGGGCAGCCAGGGGCGGGGGGAACAGACGCTGTTGGCGGATCAGGACAGCGCCATCCTGTTTAGTCCGCCGGCCGGCGGGGAAGGAGAGGCCGCGATGGCCTACTTCCAGACCTTGGCCGAGAAGGTGACCGGCTGGCTGAAGGAGGCGGGGTATCCGCCGTGCAAGGGGGGCGTGATGGCCAGCAATCCCCGCTGGTGCCAACCCATGGATGAGTGGCAGCGGTACTTCCGCGAATGGATCCGTCACGCCGAGCCGCAGAACCGTCTGGAGTTCACCACCTTTTTCGACTTGCGGGGCGTGTACGGCGACCCCGGCCTGGCTCGGGAGCTGGGCGATTTCGTCGTGCGGGAGCTGGCCGATGCCCCGGCGTTTTTCCCCCTGCTGGCCCGGGACGTGGTGCAGTACAAACCGCCCAAGGGCCTGTTCGGGGGACTGGCCCACGGTGCCGGCGGCATCGACACGAAGGACGCCGCGGCCGCGATCGAAAATCTGGCCCGCCTCTATGCCCTGAGCAATGGCATCCGCGAGACCAGCACCTTTGACCGGCTCCGCCGCCTGCAGGAGGTGAACGCGCTGAGTCCCTCGGGCCACGAGGAACTCGCCCAAGCGTACGACTTCCTGCTGAAACTGCGCCTCCGCCGCCAGGCGGAGCGCCTGCTGGCCGGCCTTCCGGCGGATAACGAGGTGGATCCGAAAAGCCTGAACCACCTGGAAGAGAACCTGCTGAAGGAAATCTTCGCCCGGATCGGCACCTTTCAGAAAATGATCCATTTCGATTTTCTGGGCGCGGCCGGGCTGTAGCAGATCGGGCGCGGGCAGCGACACCCATCGTGTGACCGGCCCGATGCTGCGGTCGGCCGAGTCCGCGACCCGGACCGCGATGTACGGCAACGGATTGGCATAGCCCACGCCCAGGAACTCACCGGCGCCCGACTCGAGGCGCACCGCCTCGCCCGGTGCGACGCCGGTGAGCGCCGCCGGATCGAAGTCCCCGCGCCACGCCCAGCGATGGTCGCGGCGGATGCGGGTGTGGTAGTCCTTCTCCGTCGGGTATAACCCGCAACCCAAAGAATCTAAACCACGAGCCACACGAACCACACCTAGGATCATGAAAATCTTGTTAAAATTTCCAGAATTCTGGAGACAGTCGTACAGAGAACGCGGCGGGCACAGGAAATTTTAATTCAATCGAAGACCGCGGGTCGTGAATGCGTGTTCGGTGTCGGTCGATCTTGGGGTGGGAGACCGGGTAGAGCAACCGATGAAACATCCTGAAACAATGTCAGAATCAGTTGTGAGTAACTGACCGATCAACTCCCGCGCGGTCTGCCTCAAGGACGGCATCCGCCGACTGATCCACCCGAAGCCATCTGTCTGAACAGAATTACCTGCCGGTGATATAATGAAAACGTTTTTCAATCTCTCCAGGCCAGATACCACACTGTGTCCGCCGGGTACTCTGTGGTGATTGATTTTCATGGAAAGGAACAAGCATGCCTAACTATCCCTGGTACGACGTGCGGGAGATCCGGGACCTGCGAGACATGCTGGCCCAGAGCGCCCGCCTGTACGGTCCCCGCGACGCCTTCCGGGTCAAGGACGGCGACACATGGACCGGGATCACCTACGCCGAGTTCACCCGGCGGGTGGCGGCGCTGGAAGCGGCGCTGGCCCTCCGCGGGCACCGGCCGGGCACGACCATGGGCATCTACTCCGAGGGCCGCTGGGAATGGGCGCTCGCCTACCTGGCCGGGGCCGGCAGCGGCGGCATCAACGTGCCGGTGGACAAGGATCTGCGCGAGGGCGAGGTGCGCCACATCCTCGACGCCACCCGCGCCGAGCTGCTCGTCACCTCGGAGCGCTTCGCCGACCCGGTCCGGGAGATCCGCGCCGCGCTGCCCCGGCTCAAGACGGTGATCTCCATGGACACCCCCGCCCACGACGGCGGCGTGCTGTCGCTGGCGCGACTGCTGGAGGAGGGCGCGGAACGGGTCCGCGCCGAGGGCGCCCCGGCGCCGGCCATCGACCCGGAGGCGACGGCGGCCATCATCTACACCTCCGGCACCATGGGCAGCTCCAAGGGCGTCATGCTCAGCCACCGCAACATCACCGCCAACATGATGGACATGTGCCGCGCCGTCTACATCGACGAGCACGACACGTTCCTCTCCGTGCTGCCGCTGCACCACACCTACGAATGCACCTGCGGGCTGCTGACGCCGCTCTATCGCGGCTGCACCATCGTCTATTGCGACAACCTGCGGCGCGTCGCCGACACCATGCGCGAGGCGCAGCCCACGATGATGCTCGGCGTGCCGCTGCTCATCGAGTCGATGTACCGCAAGATCCAGGAGGGGATCGACCAGCGCGGCCGGGGCAAGTTCCGGCTGGCCAAGGGGCTGGTGGGGATGACCGGGCTGCTGGGCCTGGACCTGCGCAAGAAGGTGTTCGGCGCCGTGCACCAGAAGTTCGGCGGCCGGCTGCGCCTGCTCATCAGCGGCGGCGCCGCCGTGGACCCCGGCGTGGTGAAGTTCTTCCGCGAGCTCGGCATCCACTGCATCCAGGGCTACGGCCTGACCGAGTGCGCCCCCATCCTGGCGGTGAACCGGTCGAAGCTGTTCAAGGACGGTGCCGCCGGCCTGCCGCTGCCGCACGCGGACATCCGGATCGTGGACGGCGAGATCTGCGCCCGCGGCCCCAACATCATGCAGGGCTACTTCGAAAATCCCGAGGCGACCGCCGAGATGATCCGCGACGGCTGGCTCCACACCGGCGACCTCGGCTACATCGACGACGACGGCTTCGTCCACATCCAGGGCCGCAAGAAGGCGGTGATCGTGCTCGCCAACGGCAAGAACGTCTACCCCGAGGAGGTGGAGTACTACCTCAACGGTTCGCCGTTCATTCTGGAGAGTCTGGTCTGGGAGGGCCCCGAGGCCACCGGCCCCGAGGTGGAGGAGATCCAGGCCATCATCGTCCCCAACATGGAAGCGGTGGACAAGCACTGCCAGGAGAAGGGGGTGACGCTCTCCGACGAGCTGGTGGAAGAGATCCTGCGCACCGAGCTCCGCCGCCGCTGCGCCGGGCTGCCGCCCTACAAGCGGGTGCGCCGGTTCACCATCCGCTGGGAGGAGTTCGACAAGACCACCACCCGCAAGATCAAGCGGTTCCTGTACACCCAGAAGATCATGAAAATCTGAATATCGAGGCATCGCCATGAAGAAGATCCTGCTGGAAGCCATCTGTCCCCATTGCCAGGCGGCGCTCACCCGGGGCGAGTGGATCGAGCTGAAGCTCCGCCACGACGATGGCCGGGCGGGCGAGGTCGCGCTGAGCACCTACTTCAACGACTATGGCGTCAGGCTCCCCTTCGACATCGCGGACGGCACGGTGGTCACGTTCGTCTGCCCCCACTGCCACGCCCCGCTCAACCGCGACTTCCCGTGCACCCTGTGCGGCGCGCCCATGTTCACCCTGGGCATCCGCGGCGGCGGCAAGGTGGACGCCTGCACCCGCAAGGGGTGCAAGGGCCACGCCCTGGGCGGCTTCAACGACCCGGACGAGCTGCTGATGCTGCTCAACCGGGTGATCGACACCCCCTACCTGTGACGGCGGACGACGGACCATGCGCGCGCCGGTTCCCGCCAACACGCCCCGCTGGGTCTGGGTCGCGCTGGGCGGACTGGGATTGGCCCTGGCCGCAGCCCAGGTGTGGTGGCTGGCGGCCAACGACCGCCCGCCCATGTGGGACAGCGCCCTCCACCTGACCCACGCCCTGCGCTTCCTCGACTTCTTCCGCCACGGCGACGGCGGCCTGACGGCGCTGCTGGGCCTGTCGCCCTTCTACCCGCCCCTGTTCTATCTCCTGCTGGCGCCCCTGCTGGCCTTGCGCGCCGGGCCCGACACGGCCACGCTGATTCACCTCCCGTTCCTGGCGGCTCTGCTGGGCTCGGTGTTCTACCTCGGCCGGCGCGCCACGGGCCGGGCCGAAGCGGGGCTCTTGGCCGCCGCGCTCACCGCCGCGTGGCCGCACGTGGTGTGGCTGAGCCGCGATCTGCTCATCGACCTTGAGACGGTGGCCCTCACCGCGCTGATCGTCGCCCTGGCCGCGGCCACCGAGGGCTTCAGCCGCCGCCGGCTCACGGTGGGGCTCGGGATCGTCTTCGGACTGGCGCTGCTCACCAAGTGGACCGTCCTGTTCTACACCGCCGGGCCGCTGGCGCTGCTGGCGGTCCAGGCCTGGCGGCGGGCGCCCGACGCGACAACCCGGCGCGCCGCCGCCGACAACGTGGCCTGGGCTACGGTGGCGGCCGCCGCGGTGGCCTGGCCGTGGTATCTGCACCGGGCCGGTTTTCTGGCGGCGCAGTTCCTGCCGGTCACCCAGGGGCTGGGCCCCGTGGAGGGGGATCCGGTCGTGTGGAGCCTGGCCGGCTGGAGCTACTACCTGCGCGCCCTGTGCGGCTGGCATCTGTTCGGGCCGCTCTTCCTGGTGTTCCTCGCGGCGGCGGCGGCGGCGCTGGTCCGGCTGGCGCGCCGGCGAGTCGATGCTCCGGCCGCCTGGTCCCTGGCGCTGGCGCTGGTGTGGGTGGCGGTGCCGTACATCGTCTTCACCCTGCTGGCGAACAAGGCGCCCCGGCACATCAGCCCCGTGCTGCCGGCGGTGTCGCTTCTCATCGTGAGCTTCGTGTTCGGCCTGGAACGGGCGTGGCTGCGGCGAACCCTGACCGGCGCCTGCGCCGGCATCGCCGCCGCCCAGTTCCTGCTCCTCACGTTCGGCTGTCCGCTCATCCCCCCGCGGCTGCAGGTGGCGCCGGCGTCGGCGGACGCCTTCACCGAACGGTTCCTCCGCGATGCGCCGGCCGGCGTGCCGGCGGCATCCGTCCGCCGCTGGCCGGACGCCTGGTTCCTCTACCAGCAAGACGCCTTCGAGATCTGGACGCCGCCCCGGCGCGAAAACTGGCGCCTGGCGGAGATCGTGCAGCACATCGGCAAGCATCCCGCCCCGGGCCGGGCCAGCCTCGGCCTGGTGCCCGACGCCCCGCGTTTCAACGTCTGGAGCTTCCGGGCCACGGCCGCGCTCATGAAGCAGGAGCTGGCCATCTGGCGGATCAGCTCCTTCGACCCCGCCGGCGCCGCGTTCCGGCCTTACCGGTGGATCCTGCTGGCCGACGGCAACCAGGGGCCGGTCTGGAACACCGCGGACAACGCCCGCCTGGTGGCGTTCGTCCGGCAGCACCCGGAGCGGTTCGTCCTCCGCCGCCAGTGGCCCCTGCCCGGCGGCGCCACCGCCTGGCTCTTCGAGCACCTTCAGGCCGAGGTGCCCGACGACCCGGGCTGGCCTCCCTTCTGGCCTTCAAAATACTGAACCGGTAGCAGAAAATCGAATGCGGCGCGGCTCCCGCGCCGGCCGTCACCGCCGGGCCGTGTGCAGCGCGGCCACGCCGCAGGTGTAGCGCCGCCAGACCACGTCGCGGAATCCCGCCGCCTCGAGCTGCGCCGCGAACGTCGGGGTGTCGGGGAACGCGGCCACCGACTCAGGCAGATAGCGGTAGGCGCCGCCGCGGCCGGAGACCAGCCGCCCCAGCGCCGGCAACACGCGGTGGAAGTAGAACAGGAACAGCGGCCGGAACACCGGCAGGGTCGGCTGGGAAAATTCCAGGATCCCCGCCACCCCGCCCGGACGCAGCACCCGGCGCATCTCGCGGAGCCCGGCGTCCAAGTCGGCGAAGTTGCGCACGCCGAAGGCCACCATCAGGCCGTCGAAGCAGCCGTCGGGAAACGGCAGTTCCAGGGCGTCACCCGCCGCCAGGCAGATGGCGTGACCGCGGTGCGCGCGGCGACGCAGCTTGTCGCGGCCCCGCGCCAGCATGGGCAGGCAGAAGTCGCAGCCGGTCACCGGTCCGAAGCGGGCCATGAGCCGGGCCAGGTCGCCGGTGCCGCAGCACAGGTCCAGCAGCTCCGGACGTCCCGCCGGCAGCCGCGACGCCCACCGGCGAACCGCCGCGCGGCGCCAGCGGATGTCGGTGCCCAGCGACAGGAGGTGGTTGAGCAGGTCGTAGCGGTGGGCGATTCCGGCGAACATCGCCCGGACCTGGCGGCCCTTGTCGGGGGCGGGACTGGGGGGCGGCAGCGGCTCGCTCAGGGGGGCCTCCGGGGAGTGCGGCTACGCCGACGGCGATGCGGCCGGATCCGCCGCCAGCACGTGCCGGAGGGCCTCGGCGACCGCCTCGGCGGGCACGTCGTCCTCGATGCGATGGCGGCCCGGGCCCGTGGAGAAGACAAAGCAGCGGCGGCTTCCGGACCATTTTTTGTCGTGGGTCATGGCGGCCAGGAGCGCCTCGGCGTCGAGGCCGGCCAGCGCCGGCGGCGGCAGCAGCCTCCGGATGCAGGCGATGCTGGCCGCGGCCCACGCCGCGTCGACGCATCCCAGCCGCCGGCCCAGCTCCTGTGCCATTATCATGCCCACCGCCACCGCCTCGCCGTGGCGGAACCGGCGGAAATTTCCGGCCGCCTCCAGGGCGTGGCCGGCGGTGTGGCCGAAGTTGAGCACCCGGCGCAGTCCCTGCTCCGTCTCGTCGGCGGCCGCCACGTCGGCCTTGCGCGCGACGCACCGCCGCACCAGCTCGGCGTTGAAGGCGGTGTCGCCGCGGACCGCCGCGATGGCAGGCAATGCCGCCAGCCGCTCGTACAGGGTCGCGTCGAGGGTCAGCGCATACTTGAGCACCTCGCCGAAGGCGCCATGGTACTCGGCCTCCGGCAACGTGGCGAGATAGCGGGCGTCCACCCAGATGGCGGCGGGTTGGTAGAAGAGGCCCAGCATGTTTTTGGCGTCGTGCAGGTTGATGCCCACCTTGCCGCCGATGGCGCTGTCCACCTGGGCCAGGAGCGAGGTGGGCACCTGCACGTAGGGAACGCCGCGCATGTAGATCCCGGCGACGAACCCGGCCAGGTCCCCCACGACGCCGCCGCCCAGGGCCAGTACGAGCGAGCGTCGGCTCAGCCCGTTTTCGCAGAAGGCGCCGGCCACCTCGGCGGCCACCTCCGGCGACTTGGTCCCTTCACCCGGCTGGAGCACGACGGTGGCGACGACATGGCCGGCCTGTGCCAGCAGCGTCTCGAGGGCGTAGCCGTGCCGGGCGAAAACGTTGGCATCGGAGACGAGGGCGATCCGGTCCGGCGCCAGCGACCGGATCACCGCGCGCTCCAGCTCGGCCGGTTCCCGTCCGTCGGCGAAGAAAACGGGGACGGTGCAATGGGGATAGCGGATGTCGAGGTCGGCGGGTGCGGTCACGCAAACTCCCGATGGATGGAGGCTTGTAATCGCCAAAGGCGTATATTATAACAAAGCCGGCCGGCTTGTCGAGACGGGCGATGCGCCGGCCGTGCCGGCCGCGGCCGGCACGCGGAAAATCGCCGCACGGGAGCGGGCGCATGAACGACAAGCTGAATCAGGTCGCCACCTGGTTGCGCGGCGCCCGGGCTGTGGCGGTGGTCACGGGCGCCGGGATCTCCGCCGAAAGCGGCGTGCCGACGTTCCGCGGCGCCGGCGGCCTGTGGAAGAATTTCCGGGCCGAGGAGCTGGCCACCCCCGACGCCTTCGCCCGCGATCCGCGCCTCGTCTGGGAGTGGTACGACTGGCGCCGCGGGCTCATCGCCGGCTGCGCCCCCAACGCAGGACACGAGACGCTGGCCCGCTGGGAGCGCCGCTTTCCGGCCTTCACCCTCGTCACGCAAAACGTGGACGGCCTGCACCGGCGCGCCGGCAGCCGCGCCGTCCTATGCGTGCACGGCGACATCTGGCGGGTGCGCTGCACCGCCTGCGGACGGGAAGAACTCGACGAACGGGTGCCGCTGCCCCAGCTCCCGCCGCGCTGCGCCTGCGGCGCGTTGCTCCGCCCGGGCGTGGTCTGGTTCGGCGAGAGCCTGCCCATGGACGCATACCAGGCCGGCGCCGAGGCCGTCCGCGCCGCCGACGTGGTGCTGGTGGTGGGGACGTCGGGTCTGGTGTACCCGGTGGCCGGGCTGCCCATGATGGCCCGATCCGCGGGCGCCCGGCTCGTCGAGGTCAATGTGGCCGAGACGCCGCTCAGCCCCATCATGGACGTGACCCTGACCGGGCCATCCGGCGAGATCCTGCCGGAGCTGGACCGGCGCCTGGCGGAATGATCCCGCCGCCGGGCCCGGATCCCGAACCCATGACCGCGCGAGGCGACGCATGAAGATCCTCTACTTCGACCTGTTCTCCGGCTGCAGCGGCGACATGATCCTGGGCGCCCTGCTGGACCTCGGCGCCGACTTCGAGACCGTCCGGCAGGGGCTGGCCGCGCTCCCGGTCACCGGCTACCGGCTGGACGTGGGCCGGGTGCTCCGAGGCGGCGTCGCCGCCATGCAGTTGAAGGTGCACATCGAGGGGCCCGGACATGCGCACAGCCACGGGCATGGGCATACTGACGATCACGGGCATGCCGGCGAGCACGATCACGATTACGATTACGAGCACGATCACGATCACGAGCACGATCACGATCACGATCACGAGCACGGTAACGGGCACGAGCACGAGCGAAGCCATCAACCCTCAACCCTCAACCCTCAACCCTCAACTATCGATCCTCAACCCTCAACGCACCATCACCGGACGTTCGCCCAGATCCGGGATATGATCGCGGCGGCACCCCTGGTGCCGGCGGTGCGCGCGCGCGCCACGGCGATCTTCGAGCACCTGGCGGTCGCCGAGGGGAAGATCCACGGCCGGCCGCCCGAGACGGTCCACTTCCACGAGGTGGGCGCGGTGGACTCCATCGTGGACATCGTGGGCATCTGCCTGGCCCTGGACCAACTGGAATTCGACGGCTTCGCCTGCTCCGCCGCCAACGTCGGCTCCGGCACGGTGCGGTGCGCCCACGGCGTGCTGCCGGTGCCGGCGCCCGCCACCGTCGAGCTGCTGCGGGGCTTCCCGGTCTATTCGGCGCACTTCGCCGGCGAGCTCGTCACCCCCACCGGCGCCGCGGTGCTGCGGACGCTGGTGTCGGAGCCGGGCCGCCTGCCCGCCGGCACCCTGCTCCGGACCGGCTGGGGCGCCGGCGGCCGGGAGCATCCTGACGGACCCAACGCGCTCCGTCTGCTCGTCATCGAAACGGCGGACGCCGGCGCCACCGACGCCGAGGTGGCCGTGCTGGAGTGCAACCTGGACGACATGCTCCCCGAGCTGGTGGGGGAGCTGGCGGACGCCTTGCGCGCCGCCGGCGCCCTCGACGTGTACCTCACGCCCGTCCAGATGAAAAAATCCCGGCCCGGCACCCTGCTCACGCTCCTGTGCCGCCCCGCCGAAGCCCCGCGCTTCGCCGATGAGCTGCTGGCGCGGAGCACCACGTTCGGCGTGCGGATGCACCGCTGCGCGCGGGAGGTGCTGGACCGGCAGAGCTTTGTCGTGGACACGCCGTACGGCGCGGTCTCGGTCAAGGCGGGGCTGCGGCGCGGCCGCCTGCTCAAGGCCACGCCGGAATTCGAGGACTGCCGCCGCCTCGCCGCGGCCGCGGGCGTGCCCGTCGCCGTCGTCTACCAGGCCGCCGCCGCCGCGGTCACCACCGGCTGGGAGCGGTGGGTCCGCCGTCTCGAACGCGGGGACGCCTGATGCTCGTCGACTCCCACGCCCACCTGGAGATGGACGCCTTCGACGCCGACCGCGACGCCGTGCTGGAACGGGCGCGCGCCGCCGGCGTCGGCTTCATCCTCGCCATCGGCAACGCCCACCCGGAGGGCGGCTCGATGGACCGGGCGCTGGAGCTGTGCCGCCGCCACCCGGGCCTGGCCACCACCGCCGGCATCCACCCCCACGACGCCCGGATCGCCTCCGACGCGTGGTACGCCCGCCTCGCGGAACGGCTGCGGGAACCGGAGGTGTGGGCGGTGGGCGAGATCGGGCTCGACTACTACTACGACCACTCCCCGCGGGACGCTCAACGCGGCGTCTTCCGCGACCTGCTGGTCATGGCGCGGGAGGCGGACCGGCCCGTGATCATCCACGCCCGGGACGCCACCGCCGACCTGCTGGACATCCTGGAGCGTCACTGGACGCCGCCCAACCCGGGCGGCATCATGCACTGCTTCGCCGGCGACCCGGCCATGGCGGCGCGCTGTCTGGCCCTGGGGTTCCACGTCTCGTTCGCCGGGCCCATCACGTTCCCCAAGGGCGACAACGTCCGCACCGCCGCCGCCGCGGTGCCGGTGGACCGGCTGCTGGTGGAGACCGACGCGCCGTACCTGGCGCCGGTGCCTTTGCGCGGGCGGCGCAACGAGCCGGCCCACGTCCGCCACGTGGCCGCCGCCCTGGCCCGGGTGCACGGTATCGAGGAGGCCGAGATGGCGCGCCGCACCACGGAAAATTTCTGGCGGCTGTTCAGTCGGTTCCGATCGAGGCTCGAGGCTCGAGACTAGAGGCTCGTACCACACGAGCCACCCGGGAATCAATTCGGACAACCTGACAGGATATCGGCTGGCAGAATCGACCGGATGTTGCACCTGACCAGCTTGTCGCGTAAAGTGCTAATCGTGCGATTCGATGTCCGGACACGAGCCTCGAGCCTCTAGTCTCGATCGAAATCCACGGGGAGTGTTATCCATGAAAATCGCCATCATCGGCACCCACGGCTGCGGCAAGACCGCCCTGGCCTTCTCGCTCTGCACCGAACTGCAGAAGCGCGGCCACCGGGTGGAACTGGTTGTGGAGATGGCCCGCCACAGCCCCTTTCCCATCAACGAAGCCACCTCGGAGGAGGGCCAGCTCTGGATCCTCCACCGGCACATCGTGGCGGAGCTCGAGGCGGGCGCCTGCGCCGACATGGTGGTGTGCGACCGCTCCGTGCTGGACAACTATGCATACTTCTGCCACAAATTCGGGCGGCGGGCCCACCTCGACGCATTGATTGAGGCATGGGTCCGGAGCTATGCGCTGCTGGTCAAGGTGCCCATCGTGGACGAGTGGCTCATCAACGACGGCGTGCGCTCCGTGGACCGCGTCTTCCAGCGGGCGATCGACGCGGGGATCCAGGACCTCATGAGCGCCTTCGCCGAGGGGCGCACGCCCATCCTCCGGCTGAACCACCCGTTCCACGCCGAATCGGTCATGTCGCACGAGGTGTTTGGGAAGAAGTGAGGATCGAGGCTCGAGACTCGAGGCTCGAGGTTCGTTCCCGTAACGCGGACTTAGGACATCGGACATCGGCACAAGCGTTAAGGGGCTCGTCTCCCGTCTCTCCTCTCCCGTCTGCCGTCTGCCGTCTCCCGATTCACCCATTCACCGTTTCGTTGTCTAATGCCGGACCTTAAGTTATAATTTCGCTCCGTTGACGAAAAGGAACACGCCCGTGAACGCGAGTTTGATCCTGAAACGCATCCAGCCCGACCTCGAGCGGGTCCAGGCCTGTTTCGACGGCTACCTCAATTCCTCCGTGGGGATCGTGGACCAGCTCGGCCGCTACGTCGCCCGGCAGAGCGGCAAGAAGCTGCGGC
>JAGOHA010000020.1:17085-38929 GCA_017996395.1 Acidobacteriota bacterium
CTGAAACGCATCCAGCCCGACCTCGAGCGGGTCCAGGCCTGTTTCGACGGCTACCTCAATTCCTCCGTGGGGATCGTGGACCAGCTCGGCCGCTACGTCGCCCGGCAGAGCGGCAAGAAGCTGCGGCCGGCGCTGCTGATCCTCGCCGGCCGCATGATCGGCTGCGAGCCCGAGCGCCTCTACCCGCTGGGCGCGCTGGTGGAGCTGATCCACACCGCCTCGCTGGTCCACGACGACATCATCGACGAGGCCGACACCCGGCGGGGCTCCCCGTCGGTCAACGCCGCCTACGGCAACCACATGTCGGTGCTGCTGGGCGACTGGCTGTACATGACCGCGTTCCAGGTCGGGGTGGCCCAGCAGAACTTCCGGATCCTCGACGTGCTGCTGGACGTGAGCCGGAAGATGGTGGAAGGGGAGCTGATCCAGGCCGACGTCCTGGGCCGGCTGGACCTCACCGCCGAAGCCAGCCTCGACATCGCCGCCCGCAAGACGGCGCACCTGTTCTCGGCGGCGACCGCGCTGCCGGCCGTCTCGGCCCGCGCCGAGGACGCCGCCATCGACCGGCTCACCCGGATCGGCCTCAACCTGGGCCTGGCCTTCCAGGTCGTGGATGACGTCCTCGACTACACCGCCGACGAACAGAAGCTGGGCAAGCCGGTCATGGGTGACCTGCGCGAGGGGAAGCTGACCCTGCCGGTGATCTACCTGCTCCAGTCGGATGGCGCCGCCGCGCGCCGCATGGTGGAAACCGTCGTGGCCGAGAAGGGGTTCACCAGCGTCCAGCCCGACGCCCTGCTGCGCGAGCTGCGCCGCGCCGGCTGCCTGGAGCGGACCATGGCCTGCGCCCACGCTTATGCCGACCAGGCCCGCACCGAGCTGCTGACCTTCCCCTCGTCCCCGCACCGCAAAGCGCTGGTGCAGATCACCGACTTCATCCTAAAGCGGCAGCACTGAGGAAACGGTGAATGGGTGAATCGGGAGACGGAGACCGGCGAACCTGTGAACCGGCGAACTGTGAACTTGCGAACCTATACCACCATCAACAATCAACCATCAACTATCAACAATTCCCAGAAACGAGCGGTCACCCTTTGACGGTCGCCTGCTTGTCCAGCGCGGCGAGGATCGCCCGGGCCCGCGCGGCGTACGGGTGCTCCAACTGGGACAGGTGCTCGAGCAGCGGGCGCGCCTCGTCGTACTGCCGCTGGCGCAGCAGCGTGTTGGCCAGATACCACTCCTCCTCGGGCCGGGGCGGCCCGCCCGTCTCGACGGCCCACTTCAGATAGATGGCGGCGATGGCGTGGCGCCCCTCGAGGTAGGCCGCCACACCGGCATGGAGCATCACCCCCTCATCGTCGGGATGGCTCTTGAGCCACTCGGCGGCGCCGGCGATGAACCGCTCGTAGTCCCCGTTGGCATATGCGGCCATGACGCCCGCGCGCGCGTCGGCGGGCGCCGACTCCCCGCCCCGCACCGCCGGCGGCACGTACGCGATGGCCCCTGTCTCCAGCAAATCGCCCAGCGGACTGCCCAGCTGTCGCAGGGCCATGTGGCGAAGCACGAACAAGCCCGCCACCAGCACCACCACGGCGGCGGCCGCCGCGCCGAAGAGCCAGGCCCGCCGCCGCAGCGCCGGGCTCACCGCGGCGAACTTGAAGAACCCGCCGGTCAGCTCCGAGCGGATCTCCGGCGCCAGCGTCTTGAACTTCAGCAGATCATCGAACGCCGCACGGCACTCGGGACACGCCTCCAGGTGGTCCAGCATTGCGTTCATCTCTTCAGGCGGCATCTCGCCGTTGAGAAACAGCGAAATCTTGACCGGATCGCAGTCCATCATGGTTCACGCTCCTCGGCGCCCCGCCAGGGGGCCCTCACCTGTATAAACGGATCCGCCCGTCGAGTGTCCGAACTTATCACAAATTTTTCCACTCCTCCCCCAGCTCCCGGCACAGTTCCCGGAGGCGGTCGATGGCGTTCCGAAACCGGCTGTGGAGGGTGCTGATGGGAATCTTCTTCAGCTGACTCACCTGCCGGAGCGACAGCGGCGGCTCCCGCAGCAGCATCAGGTACACGAGCTCGCGCTGGAACGGCGGCAGGCGGTCCAGCCGGCGGCTGATCCGGCCGGCCAGGCTTTGCCGCAGCTCGGCTTTCTGGCGGACGATCACCCGGATCTCGGGACCGGCGCCGGGCGCGGCGTGGTCGTGCCGCTCCGCGTCGAACGCGCACGTGCTTTGGACCTGCGTCCGGCGGCGGCGGATTTCATCGATGAAATGGTTGATGAGCACCCGGCAGAGAAATTTCTCCGCCTCCTGCTCGTTGGTGAAGGTGCGGTTCGACTCGAGGAACTTCCGGTAGCCGTCCTGGAGGCAATCCTCCGCCAGAGACGCATCCTGCAGGTATTTCCGGGCCAGACGGGCGAAGAACACCCGGTTCTTGACGATGAGGATTTCCAGTGCTGCTCGGGCTTCGAGCAAACCGACCTACCAGTTCTCCGGTTTGGCGGGGCGGCTCATCAGGTTCCGGGCGGCCTCGCGGGGATCCTTCCCTTCGAACAGGGCGGCGTACACCTCGGCGGTGATGGGCATCTCCACCCCGAACTGCCGGCTCAGGGCATGGGCCGATTCGGTGGTCGCCACGCCCTCGGCCACCATCACCATCTCCGCGAGGATCTCGGGCAGTTTGCGCCCCCGGCCGATCTGCTCCCCGACGTAGCGGTTGCGCGAGTGCCGGCTGGTGCAGGTGGTCACCAGGTCGCCCATGCCCGCCAGACCGGCGAAGGTGGCCGGCTTGGCCCCCATGGCCACGCCCAGGCGGCTGATCTCGGCCAGACCACGAGTGAGCAACGCCCCCTTGGCGTTGTCGCCGAAACCGAGGCCGTCGCAGATCCCGGCGGCCACGGCGATGATGTTCTTGATGGAACCGGCCAGCTCCACGCCCACCAGGTCGTCGCTGGAGTACACGCGGAGCGTCTCGCACATGAACGCCTGCTGGATCAGCGGCGGGATCCGCGGATTGGCGGCCGCCGCAACCACGGCGGTGGGAATGGACCGCCCCACCTCCTCGGCGTGGCTTGGTCCTGACAGCGTGGCCAGCAGGCTGTGGAAAAAGGCCGGCAGCTCCTCGACCATCACCTGGGACATCCGCTTGAGCGTCTTGTTCTCGATCCCCTTGGCGACATTGACCACCGGGCAGGGCGAGATCTTGCAGGCCGCGAGCCGGTGCAGCACGCCGCGGGTGAACTGGGCCGGCGTGGCGTTCACGATGAGAGTGACCCCGGCGAGCAGGCGGGCCATGTCGGTGGAGGCGTCGATCCCTTCCGGGACCGTGACGCCGGGGAGGAACCGCCGGTTCTCGCGGTAGGTGCGGATGTTGTCCACCTCGTCCTGTTCATAGGCCCAGATCTTGACCTTGTGGCCGTTGCCGTGCAGCACCACCGCCAGCGCGGTGCCCCAACCGCCGGCGCCAAGGACCAGAACCTTGTGTCGTCGTATCTCCATGGTATCAACTCCCAATGGCGGCCATATTAGCCCAGGCCGATCCGGTTTGCAAGCCCCTCCCGCTCCGTGTGTTAACCTGATACAATGTAGCTATCCGCACCATGCGGCAATTCAGCCCGGTCCAAGGAGCTCATGCGCGCGCCGTCCATCACGCAGCCGAGTGTCCGCCCCTATGACGTGGTCCTGGTCCACTCGTCCGAGCTGTTCCTCAAAGGGAAGAACCGGATCCGGTTCGGCCGCCGCCTGCTCCAGAACCTGGTCGCCGCCTTCGAGTCACTGGGTGCACGGGATGTCCAGGAAACCATGGGCAAGTACCTGGTGCCGCTGCTGCCCGGCGATGACCCGGACGCGGTCGCCCGGCTGCTGGCCTGGATCCCCGGGGTCGAAACCTTCGCCTTCGCGCACCGTCTCCCCGCTGATTTCACCGCCTTGCAGGCCTTCATCGCCCGATTGGCCGAAACCCAGCCGCCGCGCACCTTCGGCATCCGCTGCCGGCGGGCCTGGAAGGCGTTCCCCCTCGACTCGCCGGCGATCAGCCGGGAGCTGGGTCACACGATGGTGGCGCGCGGCTGGACCGTGGACCTGACCGCGCCGGAGCTGCCGGTGCACGTGGATGTGCTGCCGGACAGCATCCTCGTCTTCTTCCAGCAGCACCGCGGCCCCGGCGGACTGCCGGTGGGCGTGTCGGGGCGGGTCGTCGCCCTCGTGTCGGGCGGCATCGACAGCCCGGTGGCGGCGCGGCTCATGGCCCAGCGGGGTTGCCCCGTTGTCTACGTCCACTTCCACAACGTGACGGTGAACGCCGCCAGCGTCCAGGACAAGGTCCGCCGCATCGTCCGCCTGCTGCAGGACTGGCAGCCGGCCAGCCGCCTCTACCTCGTGCCGTTCGGGCCGCTCCAGCGGGCGATCATCATCGCCGCACCGGAGGAGCTGCGGATGATTCTCTACCGACGCATGATGATCCGCCTGGCCGACCGGATCGCCGACCGGGAGGGCGCCCAAGCCCTGGTTACCGGCGATTCGGTGGGCCAGGTCGCCTCGCAGACCCTGGAGAACCTGCATGCGATCTACGCCGAGGCGCGGCGGCCGATCCTGACCCCGCTCATCGGCATGAACAAGGCCCAGATCACGGACCTGGCCCAGCAGTACGGAACGTACGAGCTGTCGATCCTGCCCTACGGCGACTGCTGCGCCTACCTGGTGGGCCGTCACCCGCATACCCGCTCGCGCCTGGAGGATCTCCGGACGGTCGAGGCCGGCGGTGAGTTCCGGGATCTGGAGACCGCCGCCATCGACGCGGCGGAAATCGTGAGGGTGTGACGGGCGCGAACCGCGCGAGGAGAGTGGCGATGCCGCACCCGCTCCGCATCTGGCTCCGCCGGGCGCTGGGAGCCCTGCTTTTGACGGCCGCCGCCGCCGCGCCCCAGGCTTCGCGTTTCTTCATCCACCATTACACCGTGCAGGAGGGGCTGGCCCAGGACCAACCCATCGCCATCCACCAGGATGCGGACGGCTACATCTGGTTCGGCACTCTCGGCGGTCTGAGCCGGTACGATGGCAGCGCGTTCACGACCTACTCCGTCACCGACGGGCTGCCGTCGCCGACCGTCATGGCCATCCACAGCGACCGGCAGGGGCGGCTCTGGGT
Source organism: Acidobacteriota bacterium (assembly GCA_017996395.1). GTDB lineage: Bacteria > Acidobacteriota > JAAYUB01 > JAAYUB01 > JAAYUB01 > JAAYUB01. Next base: position 22,234 of record JAGOHA010000020.1, read on the forward strand.
GGGCACGCCGGCCGGCGCCGCGGTGCGGTCGGGCTCGCGGTTCACGGCCCACAACTTCCGAACCCTTCAGCCGGCGCCGTCGGTGCGGAGCATCGCCGAGCTGTCCGACGGCACGCTGTATTTTGCCACCAACCGCGGCCTCGTGGAACTGCGCGGCGACCAGGAGCGCCTGCTCTCCCAGGCCGACCGCCCGCACGGCGACTTCCTGCACTGTCTGGCCGTCGCCCCCGACGATTCGCTGTACGTCGGCAGCGAGGCGGGCTTGAGCCGGCTGCGCAAGGGCCGGTTGGCGCCGCTCCCCCAGATCAACGGCCCGGGTCGACCCAGCGTCCTGAGCATCTTTCACCATGCGGCGACCGGCGAGCTCCTGCTCTGCCGGCCCGACCGCCTGACCCTGCTGAACGCCGACGGCCAGAGCACCGACATCCGCCCGGACCCCCACCCGGACACCATCTATCTGGATGCGGCCATTGACCGTCAGGGCACCATCTGGGTGGCGGCGTCGACGGGCGTCTACTACCGGTTCCCCGGCGCGCCCTTCCGCCGGCTCGGCGTGGCCGACGGGCTGTCCAACCGCTGGGTGTACCGGGTGATGATCGATTACGAGGATATTGTCTGGCTCTGCACCGACAGCGGCGTGGACAAGATCACCGACCGCAGCATCCGTCACTACGGCGTCGCCGACGGCCTGGAGTCCGAGCTGATCTGGGTGGTCCACCGCTGGCGCGGGCGCGTCCTCGTGGGCACCGAAGCCGGCCTGCAGTCACTCGGCGCCGACGGGGTGGAGCGGGACGCCCTGCTTCCCGACCGGATCGTCACCGAGATCGCTCCGGCCGGATCCGACGCGCTCTGGCTGGGGACGGACCGCGGCATCTACCGTCTGCAGGGTCGCCGGGCCCGGGCGGCCCTCACCCGGCCCGAACCGGTGGACCTGTTCGTGTACCGCCTGCAGCCCCTGCCCGACGGCAGCCTGCTCATGGCCTCCGACCGGGGCTTGTATTGCGGCCGGCCGCCGGAACTCGCGACCGTCGAGGCGCCGGCTGCTCTCCGAAGCCGCGCCTGCTACGACATCCTGCTCTTCGGCGCGGACCGCTGCTGGGTGGGCACCGACGACGGCGTGTTCGAAGCCCGCCGCGAAAACGACCGGTGGCGGTACCTGACCCAGCCGGTCCTCGGTGATGTCAACGTCTCCTGCTTCGCCCGGCGCGCCGACGACGACATCTACATCGGCACTGTCGGCCGGGGCGTCTTTCGCTGGGACGGCCGCCGCTTCGCGCCGTTGGGCTTCGCCCTGCCCGACGCCAACGCCAACGTGTGGGCGCTCCAACACGACCGGCACGGTCAGCTCTGGGTGGGCACCAGCCGCGGCATCGCCCGGCTGGTCGGCGACCGGTTCGAAAATTTCAACGCCGTCCACGGCCTGCCGTTCACCGAGATCACCAACAAGCGCTGCTTCCTGCTCGACAGCGACGACGCCTTCTATTTCGGCACCAGCCGGAGCCTGCTGGTGTACCATCCTCAGATGGCGGCCTTCTCGGCTCCGCCCCGCGTCCGGCTCACCGGGATCACCGTCAACCAGACCGAGTTGGCGCCCCCCGCCGGCGGCCTCCGCCTGAATCATGATGACCGGCTGACGATCCGGTTCGACTGCCTGAGCTTCGTCAACGAGGCGGGCAACACCTTCCAGTATCAACTGGAGGGCGTGGATTCCGTCTGGCAGCCGCCCACCGAAGACCGGCACGTGGTCTATCCCTACCTTCCGCCGGGGCAGATGGTCTTCCGCCTCCGGGCCATCAACGCCCGGGGGGTGGTCTCCCGCGAGACGCCCGCCCTGACGGTCGAGGTCAGTCCCCCCTTCACGGGGACCGTCTGGTTCTTCCTGCTGGTCCTGCTCGGCGTGTCCGCGGTCATCGGCACCTTCGCGGCGTACAAAATCCACCTGGACCGGACCGAGCGCGACAAGCTGCGGCGGATGGTTCAGGACCGCACCGCCGCGCTGGCCGAATCCGAGGAAAAATACCGCCATCTCGTGGACGGATCGCTGGTGGGCATCTGCATCCTGCAGGACTGGCGGGTTGTGTACATCAATCCGGTAATCACCGAGTTGCTGCTTCATCCCCCGGACGAGATTCTCGGCACCGAATTCATCCGGTTCGTCCTTCCCGAGGACATTCCCGTCCTGCAGCGGAACATGGCGTTGCGCGACGCGGGGGACATCCTGCCCCATGAGTATGAAGCGCGGTTCGTGTGCGGCGACGGCGTCATCCGGTCGGTGCTGATCCGGGCCACGGTGAGCACGTTCAACGGACGCCCGGCGATTCTGGCCAACCTGGTGGACCTGACGGAAACCAAGCGCCTGCAGGAGCAGGTGGTCCATTACCAGAAACTCGAATCCATCGGCACTCTGGCCGGCGGCATCGCCCACGACTTCAACAACATCCTGCAGGGCATCACCGGCTACACGTCCCTCGTCCGGATGCAGGTGCCGCCCGACTCGCCGCTCCAGGGCGACCTGGCCATGATCGAGGATGCCGCCGCGCGGGCCACCGTACTGACCCGCAAGTTGCTCGGCTTCGCCCGCAAGGGCAAGTACGTCGTGCAGGTGTTCGACATTCACGAGGCGATCGACTCCGTGATCACGTTCTCGCGCCGGACCATCCCCTTCACCGTCGAATTCGACCGGGCGTTTCATGCCGGTCCGCTCTGGGTGCGGGGCGACCGCTCCCAGATGGAGCAGGTCCTGTTGAACCTGTTCCTCAACGCCCGTGACGCCATGCCCAGCGGCGGCCGCATCCGGGTGGAAACCCAACCCGTCAACGTGGATGGCGACCTGGTGCGTGACAACCACGTGCTTAAAACCGGCCGGTACATCCGCCTGGTGGTCGCGGACACCGGCACCGGCATCGATCCGGTGAACCTGCCCCGGGTGTTCGATCCGTTCTTCACCACCAAGGCCCAGGGGCAGGGCTCCGGCCTGGGCCTGGCCACGGTCTATGGCATCGTCAAAAACCATCAGGGATATGTTTATCTGGACAGCGAGCCCGACCGAGGCACGCGCGTGCTGATTTTTCTGCCGGTCGCCGACGCACCGGCTCCCGCCGCGGCAGAGAGCGCGCCCGCCGCCGCTCCGGAAGCGGCCTTGCCCCTGGTCGGGCGGCGGCTGCTCGTGGTCGATGACGAGACCATCAACCGCCTCTTTCTCAGCCGCCTGCTGCGCACCGCCGGGGCGGACACCCTCGAGGCCGCCGACGGGCAGCAGGCCGTCCGCGTGTTCCAGGACCATGCGGACGACATCGATTGTGTCATCCTGGACATCAACATGCCGGTCAAATCGGGCGATGCGGCTCTGGCGGAGATTCAAGCGATCCGTACGGACGTGCCGGTGGTCGTGCTCAGCGGCTACGGCGAGGACGCCTCCGTTTACCAGATGCTCCGCCGCGGCTGCCGGGGCTTCCTGCACAAACCGGTGGACGCCGTCGCGCTCCTCCGGCTGATCGAAACCATCCTGAATCCGCCGGCGGCAACCGCAACGGACGCGCAGGCACCGGAGAGTGAATCATGACACCAGCGAAGGCCAGCCGGCGGATCCGCGACTGCGTGCTCGAGCTGTCGCAGGGCGACATCACCCGGACGGCCGCCGACGCCATCGTGAACGCCGCCAACTCCACCCTGATGGGCGGCGGGGGCGTCGACGGCGCCATCCACCAGGCCGGCGGCCCGGCGATTCTCGACGACTGTCGTCGGATCATCGCCCGGATCGGCAGCCTGCCGACGGGCCGGGCGGTCGCCACCACCGGCGGGCGCCTGCCGGCCCGGCGGGTGCTCCACACCGTCGGTCCTGTGTGGCGGGGCGGCGGCGCGGGCGAACCGGAGCTGCTCGCCGCCTGCTACCGCACCTGCCTGCAACTGGCGGCCGACGAGGAGCTCGACACGGTGGCATTCCCCTCCATCAGCACGGGGGCGTTCGGTTACCCGGTCGCCGCCGCCGCCGCAATCGCCCTGCGGACCGTGGCCGAGTGTCTGCGTGCCGGCGGGCATCCCCGCTGCGTCCGCTTCGTGCTGTTCGACCGCGCCACCTACGACGCCTACCGGATCGCGCTGGATGGGTTGCCGGACGATCCGTCCGATCCGGCGTGAGCGGAAGCCGCCTGAATCCGCTCGCCAGGCCGCATGCATCCAAAGCTCGATGGCGGGAGGTTGTAACATGGACACACACCGCGTGGTGATCTTCGGCAAAGACACCTGACCGTACACCGACGCCGCCCGGCGGGATTTCGCGGCGCAGGGTCACGAGGTGGTCTACCGGAACGTCTTCGAATCGGACGCCCACATGGCCGAGATGCTGCGGCACAGCGGCAACCGGCGCAGCGTGCCGGTCATCGTCCAAGGCGATTCGGTCACGGTGGGGTACGGGGGAACCTGAGGGGTCTGAAAGGCGCGGCGGGGCCGCCGCGCGCGGAGATCACCGGGCCAGGGTGATGACGCGGGCCTGGTAGTCGAACGAGACTTTGAAATTCTGCAGCAGGTTCTGACCGAGCAGGTTGACCGTGCAGTTCTCCGCCACCGTCACGGGGAGGTTGCGGACCTCGAGGTCGCCCACCACCAGCCGGTCCACCATGCCGAGGTACACTTTCGTCATGCCGTTGCCCGTCTGGGCCATGGTCCAGGTGTCGACGTCCACCGGGATGCCGGCGCGGCGGACGAGTTCGGGGGTCACGGTGGTCCAGCTCGCGCCCGTGTCGAAGCAGAAGGGAACGCCGTCCTGGTCGTTGACCCGGGCGTGGATCATCATCACGCCGGATTCGATGAAGAACGGCAACCGGAACGCGCCGACGGGCGCGGAGGTCATCCCGCCCGGTCCGGCCGAAGTGATCTCCTCACGGCTCTTGTCCGCGTGGCGCTTGACCCATTTGTCGAGCAGCTTCTGGACGTCCGCATCGCTGAGGCTGCGCCGGGCCATGTCGCCGAGCGCGGTGCCGCCGGCGTCCAGCGGTGCGGCGGCTTCCGCCTCCCGGCGCCGGGCGGCTGCCTCCGCCTCAGCCTGGGCTTTGAGGGCGCGCTCCGCTTCGAGCTCGGCGTTGGCCTGTCGGGTCGCCTCGACATCGATGTACCGGACCGGGACGGTGGCCGTCATCCCCTTGATGCTGTACGAAACGGTCTGGTCGCCGATTTTGAGGTCCTGGACCTCCAGCCGGGAGCCGTTGCGGTACACGACCACGTCGCCCAGGCAGAACACCACGGCCCCGACCAGCAACCCGGCGATTTGGACGAAGTACGAACGACGCATCGGGCTCCTCACTCGGGCTCAACTATAATCCAGCCCGGCCCACCCGGCAATCTTTTATATTGACTCGTCGGAGGGATTTGATTTTAATACTTCCGTGTTGCACGCGCGAGCCCCGCGGGCTGTCGCGCAGGATGCATGGAGATGCGGGATGGATGATTTCGATGCCCGGGTTCGAGCCGTCATCGAACAGGTGAGGCCGTTCCTGCAACGGGATGGAGGGGACGTCGAGCTGGTGGCGATCATCGGCCGCTCGGCCAAGGTTCGCCTCACGGGACATTGTGCCCATTGCCCCGGCGCCCGGATGACACTCAAGTACGGCATCGAACGTCAACTGAAGGAACAGATCCCCGAATTCGAGTCGCTCATCTCCATCTGAACCGCTGTCTGCTGCCTGAGATTCCAATCGCGGCGGGGAGACCAATGGCTAAAATTGACAAAAATGCGATCAAGGCCCTGGCCCGGGAGCACAACATTGCCTACTACTCGGCCAAGATGGTCCTGAAGGAAAAGTGGACCATGGATTACGCCAAGGGCCTGGAGCGCCCCGTTTTCAACCTGGGGGTGCGCTGGCTGCTCTCGGCCAAGAAGAAAAAATACGTGATGGCCTTCCGCACGTTCGACAAGGGCGTCGTGCTGGGCAAGGTGCTCAAGGTCCGCAAGTTCAACACCCTGATCCTGTGCCGCGGCCGGCTGCGCTACCTGGAGAAGATCGACACCGCCTTCATCTACAACTCCCGCATCCACCGGCTGCTGCCCGAGTACATCAAGCGCGATCCGTTCGTGTCGGACGTCAAGGAGAAGCCCGCCTACAAACCGTCGGAGCGCAAGCAGGCCGACCTCTCGGCGATCAAGGATCAGGAACCGGTCCGGATCACCCTGTACACGGGTGAGATCTTCGAAGGCGCCGTCAACTGGACGACGGAATTCGATTTCGAGCTGAAGCTGGACCGGTACGTGTCCATCCTGGTCCTGCGGCATGCGGTGGTGGATGCCATCCCCAAGGAGGATTTCCGTTACCGTCAGCCGGTCCGCGAGCGCCCCGAGAAGAAACCGTTCCGGTCGGACCACGGCGACTTCAACAAGGGTCCGCGCCCCCAGGGGTCCCGTCCGCCCCAGGGTCCCCGGCCGTCCGGACCCCGGCCGTCCGGACCCCGGCCCCAGGGGCCACGGTTCGGCTTCGGCCCGACCGGTTTCGATCCCCGGTGAAGAAGCGCGCCAGCCGGCGCCCTGCTTCCGCAATCGTCGCCTCGTCGCTGAATCCGAACGAAATCCGCAGGTGGCCCTCGCCCGACGCGCCGAACGCCGCGCCGGGGATCGCCATCACCCCGGCTTCGCGCACCAGCCGCGCCGCGAGCTGCCGCGACGGCTCCGGGTGGCGGTAGGGCAGCATGGTGAACAAGGCCCCCGCCGGCTCCCGCCACGCCAGCGCCGGGATGTCGCGGACGGCCGCCGACAGGCGGTGCACCCGGCGGCGCAGTTCCCGGCAGTACGCGACCGGGTAGTCGGGACAGCGCCGCAGGCACTCCGCCGCCAGCGCCTGGCCGGCAACCGGCGCGCAGATCACCGTGGTGTCCTGCGCCTTCATCATCTGCTCCACCACCGGCGGCGGGGCGATGATATAACCCACCCGCCAGCCGGTCATTCCGAACAGCTTCGAGAAACTGCCCAAGACGATCGTGTGCTCCCGCCCGCCCGCGAACCCGTACGGGTGACCCGCCGGTTCCTCGCCGAACGCGATGAGGCTGTACACCTCGTCGTAGAACAGGGGGACGCCCCGCCGGACACAGGCAGCCACCACGCCGCCGATGTCCTCGGCGCCGAACACCGCGCCGGTAGGGTTGTTCGGATTGACGCAGACGACGCCCGCCGCACCGGCCGCCAGCCGCGGCGCCAGCCCGTCCAGATCGAGGACGAAGCGGTCGCCCTGCACGGTCAGCGGCCACTCCACACCGGTCATGCCGAGCAGCTGCAGCGCCATGAGATGGTTGAAATAGTAGGGGGCCCCCAGCACCACCCGCTCCCCCGGCTGCACCAGGGCCAGCAGGGCCAGGACGAAGCCGTGGTTAGCCCCGGCGGTGATGATGATCTCCCGGTCGGGGTCCAGCCGGACGCCCAGGCGGCGTTGGTAGTCGGCTGCGAGCGCCTCCCGCAGCTCGGGCAGGCCCTGGTCGGGCCCGTAGCGGTGAAGCGCCGGATCGGCCAGCCGGTCCGCCAGCGCCGCGAGGCACGGGGCCGGCGGCATCATGTCGGGGATGCCCTGGCCCATGTTGATGAGCGGCTGCCCGGACCGGTCATATTCCCGGGCGACCGCGTAGATGTCCACGATGGGTGGCGCGATCGTGGCCTGAATCCATTCAGCGATCCGCATGGAGTGCGCACCTCCGGATGATGCCCCCCTATTTCACCATATCCCCCGCCAGATTCAAGTTTCCATTTGACGCCCGGTGTGGTGAAATGAAGTTGCCGGCATCGGTACAACCATTCGTCCGCCTTCGCTCGTCTCAACGGATGCGATGAACGCGATCCCGGCACTCAGCTCAAGCGTGAGTCTGGTGATGGAACACTTCCCGCGGCCCGTGCCCGACCGGTCCGAGGATCTGAACCTGGTGGCCAGGATCGTCCGCGGCGAGGAGGGCGCCTTTCGCGAGCTGCTCGAGCGGTACGGCCGGCGGATCTTCAACCTGGCCCGGCGCATGAGCGGCAACCCGGCCACCGCCGAAGATCTCACCCAGGAAGTGTTCCTGCTGCTGCTCCGCAAGATCCGGCAGTACGACGGACGGGCCGCGCTGTCCACCTGGATTTACCGGGTGGCCGTCAACCGGATCATCTCGGAGTTCCGCCGGCAGCCCCCGGCCACCGAGGCGGCTGAGGGTGACATGGCCGCGCTACGCATCGCCTCGGCGGCGCCGGCCCTGCACCGTCGCCTGGACCTCGAGGCGGCCATCGGGCGACTGCCGCCCGGCTACCGCGCGGTGCTGCTCATGCACGATGTCGAGGGGCTCCGCCACCAGGAGATCGCCGAGATCCTGGATATCTCGGTGGGCACCTCCAAGTCCCAGCTGCACCACGCCCGGATGCAGATGCGCGACCTGCTGCAAGGAGAAACACCATGAGATCCGACGACCGCAACCCGTGCGCCGAGACGGAGGCGAGGTTGTCTCATTGGTTGGACGACGATTTGCCAGCCGAAGAAGCCGCCTCCGTGCGGGCGCATCTGACGTCCTGCGCCCCCTGCGCCAACCTGGCAGCCGAGCTCGGCGCCCTGCGTGACGAACTGAACCGGCTGCCCGCCGCGGAGTTTCCCCCCGCCCTGGCCGAGCGCATCCGGCGGCAGGCCGAGTCCGAGCGGCTGCTCCGCCGCGACCGCCGCCTGCGGCCCGGCCGCCCGGTCTGGGCCGCCGCCGCCGCACTGATCCTGCTGGCCGCCGGGCTGACGTGGCGCGCGATGCCGCCGGACGCGGCCCCCGCACCGGACCGCGCCCAACTGACCATCGACCACCCCCTGGCCGATGCCCGTCAGGAGTACCGGTACGCCCTGGCCTTCCTCGAGGCCCAGGTCTCGGGACTCCTGCCGCTGGCGCCCGCCGAACTCCGGCAACCCATCCAGTCGGAGATGGCCCAGCTCGACCAGCTGATCGAGGACCGGGAACGGACCATCGCCGGCGGTCACGCCACGCCGCAGACCTGGGAAACGCTCATGGATGTCTACCAGTGCAAGGTGGAGCTGCTCGCGCTCTTCCTCAGCGCCGACGAGGGCTGACGGCATTTCCGGCTTGACAAGGCTCCGCCCGCTAACGTATAAGAGGGCGATTTCCTGTTTCTTGAGTTGTGCGGATGCCTTTATTAACCATTCAACCCCAGCCGATTCTGCACGTCTTTTTCTCCCGGTATCTCCGTTCAGGCAACCGCGGCCAGATCACGCGCGGAGGCGCCTGCTGACATGCACCGCGAGCCCATCCCATGGGATCGGTCGGACAGTTCCAGCGACGGATTCGAAACCGAAGATTTCCAGTCGTTGCTGGACAGTTTCGAACAGGCGCAGGCGGAACTGCGGCCCGGCAACCTCGTCAGCGGGTCTGTCCTGTCCGTCAAGGACAACTTCGTCTACGTCAACATCGATTACAAGTCCGAGGGCAAGATCCCCCTGGAGCAGATCCAGCACGAGCCGATCTTTGACGCCATCGCCCCCGGTCAATTCATCGAGGCGGTGGTCGAGAGCACCGAGGATGCCGACGGCTATATCCTGCTGTCGTACGAGAAGGCCGGCCAGAACAAGATCTACGAGGACATTGAAAAATGCTACCTCAACCGCCGGACGGTCCGCGGCCGGGTGGTCGAGGTGGTGAAGGGCGGCCTGATGGTGGACGTGGGGGTCCGCGCCTTTCTGCCGGGATCGCAGATCGATCTTCATCCGGTCCGGGACCTGTACCGGCTGGTGGACCAGGAGTTCGAGCTGGTGGTGCTCCAGTTCAACCGCCCGCGGCGCAACATCGTGGTGTCGCACCGGGCGCTGCTGGAGGACCGCCAGCAGCGCCTCCGCCAGGAAATCCTGGCCAAGTTGAGTCCCGGCCAGATTCTTGAGGGCACGGTCAAGAACATCACCGAGTACGGCGTGTTCCTCAACCTGGGCGGACTCGACGGTCTGCTGCACAAGACCGACATCTCCTGGGGCCGGGTGCATCACCCGGCGGACCACTTCCAGCTGGGCCAGCGGATCCGGGTCATGGTCCTTCATCACGACCCCGAAAGCAACAAGGTGAGCCTCGGCTACAAGCAACTCGAGCCCGATCCGTGGAAGACCGCGGCCGAGCGCATCCCGCCGGGCACCGTCGTCACCGGGCGCGTGCAGAGCTACGCCCCGTACGGGCTCTTCGTGGAAGTGGAGCACGGCATCGAAGGACTGCTCCACCGCAGCGAGATTTCCTGGAACCCCTTCGATTGCTCGTACCGCGAACGGTACCGGCCGGGCGACCGGATCCGGCTCCAGATCCTCAGCCTCGAAGTCCAGGCCCGCCGTCTCTCGCTGAGCATCAAGCGGATGCTGCCCAACCCGTGGGAGCAGCTTCAGCCGCGGTGCCAGCCCGGCGACTGCCTGGAGGTGCGCGTCTGCGCGGCGGACGGATACGGCCTCCTCGTGGAGGCGGCGCCCGAGGTCGTCGGCCGGATCCACCGGTCGGACCTCAGCTGGATCCGCCAGCCGATCGATCCGGCGCGCGTCGTCGGCACCCGGCTCCAGGCCGTGGTGCTGGAGTTCAATCCGGCCGCCCAGAAGCTCATCCTGGGCCTCAAGCAGCTCGAGGAAAACGTGTGGGAGAAGTTCTTCGATCGCCATCAGCCCGGCGACATGGTGCAGGGCGTGGTGACGCGGATCGTGGATTTCGGCGCCTTCATCCGGTTGAACGAAGGGCTCGAGGGCCTCTGCCACATCAGCGAATTTCCGGAAGGCTGCCCGCCCGAAGCCACCGCCCTCGCCCGGGTGGGCCAACCGGTCTGCGTGCGCCTCCTCAAACTCAACCCCGCCGACCGCCGGATCAGTCTCAGCGCCCGCCAGGTTCCCAGCGACGTTCCCGTCACGCCCACCTTGACCAGCCCCGTCTCATGAGCCCGCCGGCCCGCTCCGGCGATTTTCATGTGGACAAAAACACCGTTTTCTGTTAGGGTTATCCCACATCCCATTCTATATCCCTCGGGAGGTCTTCATGACTAAAGCGGAACTTGTCAATCGACTGGTCCAAAAATCCAGCCTCACCAAACACGATGCCAGCGTGGTGGTCCAGACCGTGCTGGACAGCATCATCAACTCCCTCCAGGACGGCGAGAAGGTGGAGCTGCGCGGCTTCGGCAGTTTCAAGATCCGGGTGCGCGGCCCCCGCAAGGGACGCAACCCCAAGACGGGCGAGACGGTCGACGTGCCCGGCAAAAAAATTCCCTATTTCAAGCCCGGCAAGGAACTGCGGGATTTGATCAATTCGTGACGCATGGATTTTCTCTGGACCCCCTGGCGCTACGCGTACATCGCCGGATTACAGCACAACACGGATGATGCCTGTGTGTTCTGCCGCCTGGCCCGGCTCCAAGCGGGCGAGGAGTACGTGCTCGGCCGGGGGGAACACTGCTACGTGGTGCTGAACCGCTTCCCCTACACTTCCGGTCACAGCATGGTCGTGCCGTATCGGCATTTCGCCGCTTTCCACGAGATGAGTCCGGCGGAGACGACGGAGCTCATCGCCATGGCCCAGCGGCTGCAGCGGGCCATCCAGTCCGTGTACGAACCGGAGGGTTTCAACATCGGCTGGAACCAGGGGAAGTGCGCGGGCGCCGGCGTCGCCGGGCATCTCCACCTGCACCTGATCCCGCGGTGGGTGGGCGACTCCAACCTGGTCTCCGCGATGGGCGAAACCCGCGTCCTCCCCGAAGACCTGGCCACCACCTTCACCCGGCTCAAGGCCTCCCTGAACTCTTGACCGCCCTGCCCGGCCGCCGTCCGGCGGCCGGGCGCCTATGCACTCCCATTCAATCGAGACGGCCGCAGTCGCGCGCTAGCGGTAGAACCGCGTGACCAGGCCCTCCTTCAGGCTGTCGGAGATGCACTTCCGGCCGAGCCAGATACCGGTCACCCCTTTGGCCAGCACCGGATTCTTCAGCCGGCCCAGCTCGGTCTGGTTCTGGTGCGCGGTGATGGCGCCGTCGGCGCCGATGGTGATGACCAGCCGGTCGTTTTCCTTGGCCGTGTTCTTGAACCAGCCGATGAACCGGCGGGCGTCGGCCGCCACCTGCGAATTGCTCTTCATCTCCGGCAGGTTGTCCTCGATCCCTTCGCCGAAGGCGTCCTGGATCTTGTCCGCCTCCACCTCCCGGACGAACTGCAGTTCGAACTGGCGCACGTAGGCGTCGCGCATCAGGCTGTCGAAAAACGCGGGCGTCTCCTGCAGCCGATCGATGGTGGGCGCCTGCTTCTGCCAGCCGGGACGGACCTTCTGACGATACGCCTCCTCGACATAGAAACCCAGCGCATACACCTTGATCACCAGCTTCGTGCGGACGCCGGTGCCCACGCAGACGACCTCGACGTCTCCGGCATCGGTGGCCACCCGGCGCACGGCCGGGAAACTCTTGCCGGTGGACGATTCGGTCACGGCGGCGTCGGCGCCCCAGACCACCGCGGCGGCCAGGATCAGCCACAGGCTGCTCAGTAGGATTCTCCTCATGCGACCCACTCCTTGCAGGGCGTTGCGGACGTGCCTCCATCATACGCATCCCAGCCCGGCCTGGCAACAGGGAGTCGCGCGCGCTGTCCGCCGGATACGGGGTTGGTGCCGGCCGGCGCCTGTGATATAGTGCGGCCGAGGCGGCTCACAACGATGCGCTATCTCATCTTGTCGGACATCCATAGCAACCTCGAGGCGCTGACGGCCGTCCTGGCCCACGTGCCCGAGTACGACCACCTGCTGTTCCTGGGCGATCTCATCGGCTACGCCGCCACCCCGAACGAGGTGATCCAGCGCGTCCGGCGGCTCAAACCCACGGCCATCATCCGCGGCAATCATGACAAGGTGTGTTCCGGCGTGGAGAACGGCGACAACTTCAACGCCAACGCCCTGCTGAGCGCCATGTGGACGAAGGAGCAGCTCAATCCCCGCAACCTGGAGTACGTCCGCTCCCTGCCCGCCGGACCGCTGCGGGTGGATCCGCTGATCACCATCTGCCACGGCTCGCCCATGGATGAGGACTATTACATCCTCTACGAGAATGACGCCTACCTGAGCTTCCAGTGCTTCGACACCACCATCTGCCTGTTCGGGCACACCCACGTGCCCGGCCTCTTCGTGCTGGAGGAGCGCAATTCCTCGTTCTACTACTTCATCCCGCGCGACCGCTTCGAGGCCAAGCTCGACCTGAGCGGTCAGACCCGCTACCTGATCAACCCGGGCTCCGTCGGGCAGCCGCGGGATTACGACCCGCGCGCCTCCTGCGTGGTCCTGGACACGGACCAGGCCGTGATCACGTTCCTCAAGATCCCGTACGACATCGGCAAGACCGTCCGGCGGATCCAGCTGTCGAACCTGCCCGGGTTCCTGGCTGACCGGCTCCTGAGCGGGGTCTGATCCGGGACGACACGAATTCGCCGCGTTCATCTTTTTCCGGGGAAGGATCATCCATAACCGTTTGCCGGAAATCTCCGTCGCAGGACATCCATCATGACCGACCCATCGATCCGCATGGCCCGCATTTCCGAGCTTTTGTTCGAGGAGCTGGAGGGCGTCATTCCCTTCGAGATGGACGATCCGCGCTTGATCGGCTGCCGCGTCACCCGCATCCGGCTCGCGCCGGACATGAACACCTGCCGCGTGTACGTGCTCAACGACGGCCCGCCGGAGGAGCGCCCCGACGTGCTGCACGCCCTGGAGCACGCCGCACCCTTCATCCGCTCCCAGGCCGCGGCGAGCCTGGGGTTGAAGCACACGCCCAAATTCCTCTTTTTCTACGACGACGCCGAGGAGAAAGCGGAGCGCGTCGACGCCATCATCCGCGGTCTGGAGCACCGGCCGGACACGACCGCCGCCGGCCCGACCCCCGAGGACACCTCTGATGAATAAAACCGTGAAACGCATCCTGCTGATCGTGGCCGGGCTGGCCGGCCTGGCCGTGCTCGCCGTGGGGGCGGCGCTCCTCTTCATGCCGCGGCCGGCCGACCTGCTGGGGCCGATCCTGGACGCGCCCGAGCTGACCGAGCTGAAACCCCCACCGCCCCGGCGGGTGGCGAAAGTGGAGCAGCTCGCGCAGTCCCTGCGGGGCGCCGAGGCGGCGCCCGCAGCCGCTGACGCGGCCACGCCGGACGCCGCGGCTGTTCCGCCCGTCGCGCCGGCCGCCGGCGCGACGACCTGGCGGCTGACCGAACAGGAGATCAACGAGCAGCTCCAGTACGAGCTCCAGCGTCAGAACCTGCCGGCCCGCGGGCTGGAAAGCGCGGTGGCCCGCCTGACGCCGAGCCGGGTGGATCTGGTCTGCCGCATCAACGGCCAGGCGGTCCATGACCACCTGCCCGCGGACAAGCGCGACGCGTTCCCCGACCTCCTGAAGACCACCGGGACGCTGCAGGTCCGCCTGGCCCCCACCCGGGACATCATCAACCGGTGCTACGTCCAGGTCGAGTCCATCCAGATGGGCCGGCTCCCCGTGCCGCCTGCCCTGGTGATTCCCTTTCTCCGGAAAAGCCTGCCCGGCGTCGAGTACGACCCCGACTACGGCTTCCGTCTCCCGGAGCGGCTGCAGCGGATCGAGATCGGCGACCGGACGGCGGTCGTCACCCTCAAGCCGTAAGCCGCCGCAACCGCCCACTTCGCCCGAATCCGTTTCGTGGAATCCTCCGCCCGCGGGCGGTTCGGGCGGCGTCCGTCCGGAAATTCAATTGATCTTCACGGACGGTTGCATTACACTAGCCCAGTTTACTCATCCCGTTTCATCCACTCCACCAAGGAGAAGCGTATGGCCGATCAGAAGCACGTCCCCTACGTTCCTGTGACGACGGACATGAAGGAGTTCACCCTTCGGGCCATGGCCATCGGTCTGCCGCTGGCGGTGATCCTCGGCGCCGCCAACGCCTACCTCGGCCTCAAGGCCGGCATGACCATCGCCGCGACCTACCCGGCCGCCGTCATCGGCATGGCCCTGCTGAAGCTGTTCAAGGGCAGCATTCTCGAGGAGAACATCACCCGGACCGTCGGCTCCATCGGCGAATCGGTCGCCGCCGGGGCCATCTTCACGATTCCGGCGTTCATGATCGCCGGAGTCTGGACGGGGGATTTCATGACCCTGTCCCACTACCTCGAGGCCACCGCCATCATGCTGGTGGGTGGTTTCATCGGCATTCTGTTCGTGACCATCCTGCGGCGGGTCATGGTGGAGGACAAGGAGCTGCCGTTCCCCGAATCGGTGGCCGCCTCCGAGATCCACAAGGCCGGCCGCGGCGCCAAGGGCGGCGGGGCCAAGTTCCTGTTCACCGCCATGGGCATCGGCGCCGCCATCCAGTTCTTCAAGGAGTTCAAGCTGTTCGCCTCCAAAGGCGAGGCGTTCATCGCCTTCAAGGACAAGCTGCTGGGCATCAACTCCGCCAGCAGCGCCCAGGCCGGCGGCGGCGCGCTCATCTCGACCCCCGGCGTGTCGCCGGCTTACATCGGCGTCGGCTACATCATCGGCCCGCAGCTGGCGGCCCTGAACTTCAGCGGCGGCCTGCTGGCCTGGGGCCTGTTCGTGCCGCTGCTGCTCTACTTCCTCGGCCCCGCCCTCTGGACCCAGGTGACCGACACCCTGACCAAGAACCCGGAGGCGATCAAGGACCTGCTGGACAAGAAGTACTGGGACGCTTTCCTGGCCGATCCCAACCCGGCGCACTGGGCGGAACAGCTCTGGATCGCCCTGGCCAACAGCGTCTGGTCCAAGGTCGTCCGACCCATCGCCATCGGCGGCATGCTCATGAGTGCCGCCTTCACCCTGTACCGCATGCGCAACAGTCTGGCCGCCGGTCTGGGGCGCGCCATCCGCGACGTGCGCAAAGCGGCCACCGGCGGCGTCGCCGAGGAACGAACCGAGAAGGACATGCCATTCAAGTGGGTGTTCATCGGCATCATCCTCGCCTCGATCGCCACGTTCTTCATCTACTACTACTTCAGCGGTCACGTCGGCGCGGCCCTGGTGGCCACCGTCGTCATGGTGATCGCCGGCTTCTTCTTCGCCGCGGTCTCCGGCTACCTGGTGGGGCTCATCGGCTCCAGTAACAACCCGATCAGCGGTCTGACCCTGTCCACGCTCATCGTCGCCGCGTTGCTCATGGTGGCGTTGGGGGTGAGCGGTGAACCCGGCGTGGCCGCCGTGCTCGGCGTGGCCGCGGTGATCTGCGTCGCCGCCGCCGTGGCCGGTGAAATGCTGCAAGACTTGAAAGTCGGCCACATCCTGGGCGGCACGCCGTGGAAGATGCAGGTGGGTGATTTCTTCGGCGTGATCCTCTCCGCCGGCGTCATGTTCATCCCGCTCTGGATCCTCCACCAGGGCGACATCACCCGGGGCGGCACCGGCCTCGGCGGCGCCGAATACCCGGCGCCCCAGGCCAGTCTGATGGCCATCCTGTCGCAGGGCATTGTCGGCGGCGACATGGCCTGGCCCCTCATCATCGTCGGCATCCTCATGGCCATCGGTTTCATCCTGCTGCGGGTGAAGAGCCCGATGCTGGTGTGCGTCGGCATGTACCTGCCGCTGGAGACCACGTTCGCCATCTTCCTCGGCGGCCTGATCCGCGGGATCGCCGACAAGGTCGTGGCCCGCAAGAAGCTCAACGAAGCCCAGTCGGCGCGGGTGGAGAACACCGGCGTGCTGCTCGCCTCCGGCCTCATCGCCGGCGAGGCGCTCATCGGC